>SLAO01000055.1 GCA_007126835.1 Nitriliruptorales bacterium
CGGTCTTGCTGCGCGGCGGTCAGCGTCGAGCCGCTGGGCAGGCACAAGCCGCGGGTGAACAGGTCGGCGGCGACCGCGCCGCCGACGGTGGCCGCGCCGGCGAACACCGGCTGGAGGTGCATCGGCTTCCACACCGGTCGGGCTTCGACGCCGGCGGCGTCCAGCGCCAGTCGCAGCCGCTCGCGGTCGGCGCCGGCGGCGTCGGGGTTGACGGTCAGCACCGTCAGCCAGTGGGTCGGCGTGCCGTATGAGGCCTCGGGCAGGAACGCCACCCCGGGCAGGTCGGCCAGCCCGGCTTCGTAGCGGGCCCGGATCGCCCGGCGGGCGGCGACCTTGGCATCCAGGCGAGACAGCTGCGACCGCCCGAGCGCGGCCAGCAGGTTCGACAGGCGGTAGTTGTGACCGATCTCGGCGTGCTCGTAGTGGGGTGCGGGCTCGCGCGCCTGGGTGGCCAGGTGCCGCGCGGAGGCCACCAAGTCGGCGTCGTCGGAGACCAGCATCCCCCCGCCAGAGGTGGAGATGATCTTGTTGCCGTTGAACGACAGCACCGCCGCTCGCCCCAGGGTCCCCGCAGGGCGGCCCCGGTAGGTCGCGCCGAGCGCCTCCGCGGCGTCTTCGATCACCGGGATGCGATGGGGGTCGCACACCGCGGCGAGCCGGTCGTAGTCGGCGCACTGGCCGTAGAGGTCCACCGCGATCATCGCCGCGGGTGGGCGGCCGCGGCGGACCCGATCCTCGACCGCCTCGGCGACCAGGTCGGCGTCGATCTGCCAGGTGGCCGCGTCGGCGTCGACGAACACCGGGGTGGCGCCGACGTAGGCCACGGCGTTGGCGGTCGCGGCGAACGTCAGCGTGGCCACGAGCACCTCATCGCCAGGGCCGACGCCCAGCAGGCGCAGCGCCAGGTGCAGCCCGGCGGTGCCGCTGGCCAGCGCCGCAGCGTGCATCCCGTCGCCGAGGTGGGCGGCCATGTCGGCTTCGAACCCGTCGACGTCGGGGCCGACCGGGGCGATCCACCCGCCGTCGAACGCGGCCAGCAGCGCCGCCCGGTCGGACGCGTCGACGTCGGGGGGCGACAGCCAGATCCGGTCGCCGCCCACCGCCGCTAGGCCCCCACCCCGACGCGGCGGAACCACGCCACGGTCTCGGCCAGCCCTTCGGTGAACGCGACCGGCTCGACGTCGGGGAACAGCGCCTCGAGGCGGCTGCGGTCAGCTTGGGAGTGGCGCACGTCGCCGGGCCGCGGGTCGGTGTGGACCCGGGGCACCTCGGCGCCGAGGATGCCCTCCAGGGCGTCGAGCGCGTCGAGCAGCGTCAAGCGCGACCCGAACGCCAGGTTGACCGGATCTGGCGACGTCACGGTGCGGGTGACCGCGTCGGCCAGCACCGAGGTGACGGTGCCGACGTAGGTGAAGTCGCGGGACTGGTGCCCGTCGCCGTGGACGACCGCCGGCTGCCCGCGCATGGCCGCGTCGATGAACGCCGGGATCACCGCCGCGTAGGCGTGGCCGGCGGGCTGCAGCGGCCCGAAGACGTTGAAGAACCGGAACGCCAGCGTCGGCAGGTCGTAGCTGTGGCCCCAGGCGATGACGTAGCTCTCAGCGGCCAGCTTCGACGCCGCGTAGGGGCTCAGCGGGCGCGTCGGCAGGTCCTCGGACTTGGGCATGGTGGGGTCCGCGCCGTACACCGACGACGACGACGCCGCCACCACGTGCAGCCCGCCGGCACGGCGGGCGGCCTCGAGCACCGCGACGGTGCCGGTGGCGTTGGCGTCGTGGCTGGCCACCGGCGCCTCGATCGAGCGGGGCACCGACGGCACCGCGGCCAGATGCACCACCGCGTCGGCGCCGGCCAGCGCCGTGTCGAGCAAGTCGGCGTCGAGCACGCTGCCCTCGAGCAGGCGCGCGTCGAGCCCGTCGAGGTTGGCCCGGTACCCCGACGACAGGTCATCGACGGCGGTGACCTGATCGGCGGCGCCGGTTGACAGCAGGTGCTCGACCAGGTTGGCCCCGATGAACCCCGCCCCGCCGGTGACGACTACGTGCACGTGTGCCTCTTCCCCGCGTTGGAACGCCCTGGACGAAGGCTACGTCACCGCCTGGCTGCAAGCACCTCGCGATGCTGAGGGTCCTTGGCGAGCGCCGGACCCTCGACCTCGGCTGGCTATCCGGTTTAGCCTGCACGGGGGCAGGGGGCGAGCCCGGCGACCACGGAGCGGGGTGGGCAGTGATCGACGACCTCGACCGGTCGGTCCGGCTGCTGTTGAAGTCCGCTGCACCCCGCGGCTCCGAGCTTGAGCGCGCCAGGGTCAGCTTCGAAACACCCGACGCCGCGTGGCGCGCGTCGCTGCGGGAGCTGACCCTGAGCTGCTACCTCTACGAAGTCCACGAGAACCGCGCTCGCCGCTCACCCCAGCGGCCGCAGGTCGCGCCTATCGATTGCGGGTACTGCATCACCGCCTGGAGTCCCGACGGCAAAGCCGACGTCGGTGGCGAGCACCGCCTGCTCAGCCAGGTCATCAGCGCGCTGGCGCACGTGCAGGCGACCGCGCCCGAGCAGGTGTGGGAGCGCATCGACGACCCGGTACGGCCCTATCCGGCGTTGACGACGCTGGCGGGCGAGCTCGACGCGCCCGCCGCGTTCTGGGGCGCCCTCGGCCACGGGGTCAAGCCGTCGGTCAACTGCGTGTTCACCGTGGCGATCAACGCGTCTGCCGGTCGAGACCAGCGTGTGCAGGACTGACAAGCCGAAGCCGGGGGTCTGAACCGCCGTGCAGGACTGACGTGTCGAAGCCGGGGTCGGACTTCCAAGACTCCGGGAAGGAGCGAGCAACGTGTCAGACATCGGGTTCAACGAGGCGTTTCGCAGCGACGAATTCGTCGTGGAGATCGAGGGGATCGAAAACCCCGGCATCATCCGGGTCAGCGGCCTCAGCGACGGTGAGGTCGTCGCCATCGACCAGCCCAACAACCGCCAGAACATCACCCCCAAAGTCAGCGCCCGCAACGTCAGCCACGACGACCTGGTCTTGGTGCGCCACGTTGACGGCGGCGCGGGAGATGAGGCCTTCCGCAAGTGGTTCACCACCAGCTACGCCGCCGACGGCACCGGCCGAGGGTCGCAGCACCGCCGCAACGGCTCGGTCGTCAAGCGCCACTTCGGGGAGGAGGTGATGCGCTTCGCGTTCGAGGGGGCCTGGATCAAGTCGTCACGGTTCAGCGACCTCGACGCCGCGTCGACCGAGCTGATGACCCAGACCCTCGTGCTCGCCGTGGAGCGCATGTACCGGGTGTGACGGTTGCTCGGTGTCCAGCCCGCGCGCGAGATCCGCTGGGGAACGGCGTCGAGTTTCGAAGCGCTCAAAGGTTGCAAATAGGTGAGCCGTCCAGCCTGCGAGAGGGCGATGCCGCAGAGCGAGGCGGGCGGGACGGACATGTCGCACGCTCTGCCGCTGCGCAAATCGGACGATTGGGATGCGACTGGTACATCTGCACGGCTGCTCGTGCAGATGTACCAGCCGCATCCGGAATGCACCATTTTGGCCCAGCACTCGGCGAGCGTTCAGCTGGCATCCAGCTCGTTCGCCGCGCCCGAAACGCCCACGACCGGCGAAACGGGACCCAGATCGTGCGGACGCGGACCCCCGCGCTGGGAGTTCCGCTCCGCGAAGACCCGCGTCAACGCGGCCTACTCCGAGCGCAGCGCCACCACCGGATCCAGCCGGCCCGCCCGCCGGGCCGGATAGGTGCCGAAGATCACCCCGACGGCGACGCTGACCCCGAAGGCGGTCGCCACGCTCCAGGTCGTCACCGTCGCCGGCAAGGGGGTGATGGCCTCGGCCAGTGCCGCCAGGCTCACCCCGAGGCCGATCCCGACGACCCCACCAAAGCCGCACAGCACAACGGCTTCGACGAGGAACTGCCGGGTGATGTCACGGGTGCGGGCCCCCAGTGCCTTGCGCAGCCCGACCTCCCGGGTGCGCTCGGTGACGCTGACCAGCATGATGTTCGACACGCCGATCCCGCCGACGAGCAGGCTGATCCCCGCGATCGCCGCGAGCACGAGGGTGAGGGTGTCGAGGATGTCGCCGGCCACGCCGAGGATCTCGTCCTGGGTGATGACCGAGACCTCCCGCTCGACGCCGGGTCCGCCCGACAAGATGCGCTCCACCTCGGAGCCCACCGCGTCAAGGCGGTCGCGGTCGGGTGCCTGGACCAGCAGCGTGTCGAGCTGGGTCAGCCCGAACAGCCGCTGGGCGGCGGTGACGGGCACGAACACCTGGCCGCCGGCGGCCTGCGGGCCGAACGCAGCGGTCTGGATCTCCTCGGTGACCCCCACCACGCGGAACTGCAGACCGCCCATCGTGACTTGCCGTGCCAGGGGGTCACCCTCGCCGAACAGGTCCGTGGCTGCGCTCGCGGACAGCACCGCGACCCGGCGCGACGCAGTGACGTCGGACTCGTTGAAGAACTGGCCCCGGGCGATGCCCAGATCGGTGACCTGCGGGTACTCCGGGGTGGTGCCGACGACGGTGCCCGCCGCCTCGGTGCCGTCGACGCGCACGCGCTCCCCACCGCCCAGGTTGGTGGTCACCTCACTGCCGGGCGGCAGCTCACGCCGCAGCTGGTCGACGTCGTCGAGGGTGAAGCCGCGCCGACCCGGCGCCTGACCGTGCTGCAGCTCGCCGGGCACGACGATGAGCAGGTTGGAGCCCAGCGACTCGATGCCCTCGGTGACCTCGTCGCGGGCGCCGGTGCCGACCGCCACGAGCAGCACGACGCTCATGACGCCGATGACCACCCCGAGGACGGTCAGCGACGAGCGCAGCCGGTTGGCGGTGATGGCGGTCAGCGCGACCTTGACGGCTTCGAGGAACCTCACCGGGTCCTCGCCTGGTCCTGGGCCGCGCCGGCGGCGTCATGGCCGGCGGCGTCCTCGGCGACATCCTGGCCGGCGCCGGCCGCGTCATGACCCGCGCGCTCCCGGCCGTCAACGGCCACCCCGCCGGGTTCTTCCTCGCCCTCGCTGACCCGACCGTCGCGGAGGCGGATCCGTCGTGGGGCCAGGGCGGCGACCTCGGGATCGTGGGTGATGACCACCACGGCGACGCCACGTGAGGCGTTGAGGTCGGCCAGCAGCTGCATGATCTCGGTGCCCTTGACGCTGTCGAGGTTGCCGGTGGGCTCGTCGGCGAGCAGCAGCCGCGGCTCGGTGACCAGGGCCCGGGCGATCGCGACACGCTGCTGCTCGCCGCCGGACAGCTGGCCCGGCTTGTGGTTGAGCCGGTGCTCCAAGCCCACGAGCTCGAGCGCCGCGGTGGCCCGCCGACGGCGCTCAGTCCGCGACAGGCCGGCGTACACCAGCGGCAGCTCGACGTTGGCGACAGCCGAGGTGCGGGCGAGCAGGTGAAACTGCTGGAACACGAAACCGATCTCGGCGTTGCGCAGCCGGGCGAGCTCGGTGTCGGTCATCGTGGCGAGGTCGCGGCCGGCGACCTCGACGGTGCCCTCGGTGGGCCGGTCGAGCGCGCCGAGCAGGTGCAGCATCGTCGACTTGCCCGAGCCCGACGGCCCGACGATCGACACGAACTCGCCCTCGGCGATGCGCAGATCCACGTCGGCCAGCGCGATGACCGGCTCGTCGCTGCCGAGCTCGTACCGGCGGGTCACGCCGGACAGGGCCAGCAAGGGGGTGCTGGTCGCGCTGCTGGTCGGCGATGGGCTGCTCACGAAGCGAGGCTCACCCGTCGTCCCCGTCGCCCGCCGCCGAATCGTCGACGTCGACCTGAGC
>SLAO01000061.1 GCA_007126835.1 Nitriliruptorales bacterium
CGATAGAATCGTCTGCTGTACCGATGGAGCCGGGAAGGGGAATCGAACCCCTGACCTGCTCATTACGAGTGAGCCGCTCTGCCGACTGAGCTATCCCGGCGATGATCGTGCTTACCCGCACGACCGCTTGTGGAGCCTACCCGTGCACAACCGCCGCCGCAGAGGATCTGCCACTGACCCCGTGGTCGCGCCGGCGACAGATCGGCGAACTCCTCGACCATCCGACGAGGTGCTCCCGCTACCATCGCACGCTGTCCCCCGTGAGACCACTGCTGGGAAAGCCCCCAGTCCGAACTACTCTGGCCGTCGTCACGCGAGGACATCACGTCAGCGCCGCATCGGCTGCGAGCCCCGCGCGGCGTTGCAAGTACATGATGGCGATGAGCGGACGTTCCCCAAGGACAGCAACCGGTGAATCGTGAGCAAGGGGCTACGGCGGGCATCGATCGGTCGCGCCCTGCGGCGGACCCGCCGAGGAGCCGACGGCCCGGCGCCCTGGGATGGGCGCTGATCGCAGTCGGCGTCCTCGTGATCCTGGTGTTGATCGCCCCTCTGGTGCTCAACGCGGTACGTCCCGATGCGCTGCCTGGCACGGTGCTGACCGGCGTGCGAGAAGCCGGCGAGGGGGTGGGCAGCGACGGCTCCGGCGTGGACGTTGGCGGGCTGGACGGCGATGAGCTCGACGCCGCGGTCCAAGACATCGCCGCGGAGCGCCTCGACGAGGAGGTGGTCGTCGAATGGGAAGCGCCGCCGGGCGCCGCGCGAGGCGACGCGGAGCGCACGTTCACCGCTGGCGAGCTCGGCTACGCGATCGACGTCGACGAGACCACCGAGCGCATCCGCCGCCCCGGCAGCCAAGCCAACCCGCTGACGGCCCTGCGGCAGCACTACGACGTCTGGCGTAACGGCATCGAGGTGGAGGTCGTGGACACCTTCGACGACGAGCGGGTCGCAGCGTCGGCCGAGGCGATGGCCGAGGAGTTCTCGCTGGAGCCCGTCGAGGGGGAGGTGACCCTCGAGGGCACGTCGGTGAGTCGCACGGACCCTGAGACGGGCGCGGAGCTCGACTCGGCCGGGCTCGCGCAAGATCTCGCGGATGCTGCCCTGACCCCTGGAGCCGCGACCATCAGCGCCGTCGTGGAGGCCCTCGAGACCGACACGACCGTCGCGGACGTCGACGCGGGCGTCGAAGCCGCCGAAGCCGCGGTCGACGGCGACATCGTGCTCTCCCGCGGCGATGGGGAGATCCGCCTGAGCCCAGAGACCATCGGCGAGATCTTCGACGTCCAGCGGGATGGATCCGACTTCACACTCATGATGGACACCGACGAGTTGGGTGCCGAGATCGATGAGGACGTGATCGAGGCGATCGAGCGCGACCCGATCTCAAGCGACATCACCCTGGAGGGCGGCGCCATCCAGATCAGCGACAGCCGCGTTGGGTTCGCGTTCGACCTCGACGCGGCAGCCGCGCAGGTGGAGGCCATCGCCACCGGTCAGGACGACGAGCGCGAGCAGGAGCTCGACGTGGAGATCATCGAGCCAGAGCGCTCGCGCGAGGAGGCGGAGGCGCTGGGGATTGACACGGTGATCAGCGAGTTCACGACCGAGTTCACCCCCGGACAGCCACGAGCCGACAACATCCGATTGATCGCCGACATGGTCGACGGGGTGGTTCTCGAGCCGGGTGAGACCTTCAGCGTCAACGACCACGTCGGGCCGCGCACCGAGGAGAAGGGGTTCCAAGCCGACGGGACGATCATCGACGGTGAGCTGGTCGACCGTGTCGGCGGGGGGGTCAGCCAGTTCGCGACCACCATGTACAACGCGATCTACTTCGGGGGCTACGAGTTCATCGAGTTCCGGCCTCACAGCTACTACATCAGCCGCTACCCTCCCGGCCGGGAGGCGACGCTGTCGTACGGCTCGATCGACTTGGCGTTTCGCAACAACTCCCCCCACGGGCTGCTGATCGACACCAGCCACACGGCCGAGTCGGTCACCGTGCGGATCTGGTCGACGCCATGGGTGGAGGTCGAGTCCGAGACCGGGGAGCGCACCCGTCGCCGTGCGGGCGAGACGATCGACGGCTTCGACATCACCGTGACGCGGATCCTGCGCTTCCCCGACGGGACGGTGGAACGCGAGCCCGTCTCCACCCGTTACCAGCCCAGCGACCAGTGACCTTGGGGCTGCGCCCAGGTCTGATCCCTGAGTGCGTCCTGTCTATGATGAGCAGGGTCGCGCTCGGACAATCCTGCGACAGACGATGCACGCGCAAGCGAGCGGGTGGACTCGCTTAGCCTCGCGCGGACGCCTTCCGCAAGCCGTTCAACCCATTGGCGGAGACCCTGTGCAGCTCGCGCAGCCCGTCCTCGACGTCGGCCGCGGGCCAGGGGGCCCCGTACCGATAGCCCTGCGCCATGTCCACCCCCAACGCCCGCATGCGGTCCTCATGCTCGACCGTCTCGATGCCCTCGCCGATGACCCGGGCGTTCACACGATGGGCCATGTCGGTGACCGAGGCCACGATTGCGTAGGCGGCGGCTCGGGCGTCCTCAGCGATGACCGTGTCGGCCTGCACGAACGAGCGGTCGATCTTGACGTAACGCACCGGGAGGTCTCGCAGCCACGCCAGCCCGGAGTAGCCCGTCCCGAAGTCGTCCAGGGCCACCGCCACACCCAAGCGTGACAGCGCGGCGATGTTGAGACGCGCCGCCGGGACGTCGTCGATCAGCGCTTTCTCGGTGATCTCCAGGACAAGCGCTTCGCCAGGCAGCCCGTGCACGTCGAGGATCTCCGCCACCCTTGCGGGCAGACCGGCATCGTCGAGATGCACGGGTGTGATGTTGACCGCAACCCAGAGCGGGTCACCGGTGACCTGCCGCCACCGCGCGATCGACGCGACAGCAGCCTCCAGCACCGCGACGTCGATCTGCGGCACGAGCCCGGCGCGGTCGGCGGCCTCCAGGAACGCCGAGGGTGCGTGCACCACTTGGTTTCCGTCGACCCACCGCGCCAGCGCCTCGTATCCGCGGACTCTGGGTCGCCCTTCCGCATCGCCATCGAGCAGGTCCACGATCGGCTGGTAGTGCGCCACGACGCGCCCGTCCGCCAACGCGTCGGTGAGCTGGGATTCGATCTCGACCTGCCGCTCGAGCGAGCGCCGCATTCGATCGTCGTGCCGGCACACCGTGCGGCCCCCGCGTTGCTTGGCGGCATACATGGCCACGTCAGCGTCACGGATGAGCCCGGCCGCGGCGGCCAGGGCAGCGTCCGCTCCGGTGTCAATGTCGAGGGTGGCGGCGCTCCCACCGATGGCGACCCCGGCGGAGGCACCGACGACCGCCTGCGCGACACCAAGGTCGATGGGCTCCTCCAGGCACGCCACGACGCGCTCTGCGACGGCCATCCCCGCGTCGCCGCTCGCAGGTCCAGACAGGACCACGACGAACTCGTCGCCACCGGCTCGTGCAACGAAGTCACCCTGGCGAGCCGCTCCGGCCACCCGCTGGGCCGCAGCCTGCAGCAGGAGATCACCAACCGCGTGCCCCAGCGTGTCGTTGACCCGCTTGAAGCGGTCGAGGTCGATGAAGATGACCGCGACGCCTTCGTCGCGTCTGGCGGTCCTGGACAGCTCCGCGGCTGTGTGGCGCTGCAGCGCCGACCGATTCGGCAACCCGGTCAGGGCATCGTGTGCAGCCTCATGCGCCAGCGTGTCGCTCACCGCAGCGAGCGCGTTGGCGTCACGCGTCAGCCGGGTGGCCAACGCCACGAAGGTCAGCGACACGAGCGCCGCCGCGCCCACCGACCGCGCCGCCCCCGCTCCCGCGATCGTGACCCAGGTCGCGGCCAGCAAGACTCCCACGAGGACCGCCGCCTTCAGCGGCCCGATCTGCCCGGTCCACCGTCGGCGGGGTGCCTCGGTCAACGTCCGCATCGACGGCATCAACGCGATGATCCCCACGACCACCGGAACCGCGAGCCGGACCGCGGCGAGCACGACCTGACCCACCTGTCCCTGGGCGAATGCGGGGACCAACGCGATGGTGACAAGCACGAGCGAGTGAACCGCGAACAAGACCGCGATGAGCACGGCGCCCCGCAGAGCCCAGGGCTGGTGGCGGAACCCCCGAATGGGCCAGGACAAAGACAGCAGCAGGTAGATCAGCGCAACGTCGAGGCTCAGCAACGTCACCGCCCCGCCGTGGAATCCGCTGACCGGACTGCCCGGGATGATCAGGTCTGGCAGGGTGCTCCATGCAATGGCGGCCACCGCCGCGCTGAGTACAAGACCGTCGAGCAGCAGCGAGTACGAGTTCTTGGAGAAGCGAGCGCACAGCAGGCCGGCCATGCTCACGACCGCGAGGCCGTAGCCAAACAGCACGGCGACGGCAAACCACGGGGCCGCCGGCTCCTCTGCACCGTAGTGCACAGACAGCGGCACAGCGGACACCAGAAACGACAGCGCCATCACGAACCATGGCCACGCCGGAGTCGGCCCGTAGCGCAAGATCCCCACGACGATCGCTGTCGAGGCGGCGACGGCCACGGCCAGCAGGCCGATGCTGAGCCTATGCGCCGGCCACAGCGTCAACACCGCCAACGCAATGACAGCAGCGGCAGCGACAAGGCCAGCGACCAGACCAAGTGGCTGCCGTCGTTGAGCTTGGGGAGCACGTAGGGCGTCGGACATCGACTCGCCCGTCGACCGCTCGTCGCGGCGCTGAACGTCAGCGCGCAGATCGACGTCCGCTGGCTACTCGGTCACCGGCTCCTGATGACCGTCTGAGGGCTCGCCCAGGGCCGCTTCGAGCTGCTCCCAACGCTGGATCCCACACCCGTCGGTGCGGTCGAGTCGACGTTCGAACGCCTCGCCGCCGACGTGGCCGCGCAGTTCGGCGACCTCGGGCCCTCCGTAGACCTGGGTGCAGACCTGATCGGCGGGATCGCCCTCCAGCAACCAGGACTGCTGGTCGACCAGCGCCGCGCATGCCTCATCGGGATCGCCCTCATGGCTTGTGCCGTCTGCATCGCACGCGAAGGTTCGCGTCGCCGGGTCGCCATCATCCGAGAGCCAGACCTGCGCTTCGACGAACAAGAAGGCGTCTCCGGCGGCGGGGTCGTCTCCCGGCTCCTGGGCCCGGTGCTCGTCTGCACCCTCGATATCGAGCGGGTCGACGGACTGCTCGGCGCCGTCTACCAGGGCGCGGATCTCAGGATCGTCGCTGATGCGCTCGGCCGGCAGCGACACCGCCACCGAGCGGGGGTGCCAGTCGTCCGTGCAGGGGTCCTCCCCTCGCTCGCCGAGGTCGACGGTGACCACGTCGCCGTCGTCGGAAACCCTGGCGCCCTGGGGGTTCCAGGGGCATGTGCCGGACTCGCCGCCGGCGACGACCACGACGATGCCGTCGTCCTCGACGGGAGCCGCGCCCGAGAAGCCGACAGCCGACCACAGTGCGACGACCTCCTCCTCCGTGCGAGCACTCGCGCCCACCATGCCCCCTGGCTGCCCGGGGTAGAGCGCAGCATCGGCGATCACCTCGCCCACCAGCTCGTCTGGTGATCCCACAGGGCCCTCCTCCTGGCCGCACCCGCCGAGCACGAGCGTCACGGCGAGAATGCCGACAGCAAAGGACCGTCGGCGCGCCCAACGTCTGCCGCGCAAGGCCCCGGGCTGGGCCCTCGACCGCGCCGTGCGTGCTCGATCGGTCATCGCGTTGGCTCCTCGGCCGCAAGCGACCTTTCGTTACCTACTCGGTCAGACGCCCACAGCTTCCGGAAGGTTGCAGCGTGCGGAGGCGAGACGGCGAGGCGCCGCAAGCGGGCGGGGCGCCTACTGGACGCAGAACTCGTTGCCCTCCGGATCGGCCATCACGTGGTGGTACTCGGGGAAAGGCCCCAGCATCCCGTCGTGCACCCGGATCCTGGTCGCACCGAGCGCGATCAGGCGCTCTGCTTCGGCGTCGACCTCGGCACGCTCGGCGCGGCGCCCGGCCGCCGCATTGAGGTCGAGGTGCAGGCGGTTCTTCGCCTGCTTGGCCTCCGGCACGCGCTGGAAGTACAGCCGTGGCCCGACACCGTCTGGGTCACGAGCGGCGCGACGGCTTGTCATGTCCTCCTCGGTCCATCCAGCAGCGCGCAGCTCGTCGAGCAGGCCCGGGGGCGGCTCCTCCTCCTCGTAACCCAGCGCAGCGGTCCAAAACGCGCACAGGCGCTCCGGGTCGGCGGCATCGAACGTCAGGTTGCCAATCGGCATGGTCCCCTCCATCCATCGCGGTCGCGGCCACTTCTGACCGGGCAGGGTAGGCAGTAACCCGGACAGATGCTGACCGTGATCACCTCGAGGGGTTGTGCGGAGCTCGTGCGCGCTGAACCCTCGGACCCCCGCGCCCGTACACCCCACCAGATCCACTACCCGCGAGTCAGCCATCGGATGAACCACCCGACGCGTCAGGTGGCCAACGCCGGCACCAACGGTGAGGCGGAGCTTGTGGCGCGCGCCGCCGCGGGCGACGAGACCGCGATGGGCGAGCTGTACGACCTGTACGCCGGCACCCTGTACGGGTTCGGTCAGCGACGGCTCGCCGACGCCGACCTCGCCGAGGAGCTCGTGCAGCAGGTCATGACCAAGCTGTGGCGACTGGCCGCCAGCTATGACCAGACACGGGCTTCGGTGCGCACGTGGGTGTTCATGATCGCGCGCACCGCGGTTGTCGATCTCCACCGCCGGAGGGAACAGGTTGCGGTCCCAGTTCAGATCGACGACCAGGCCGACGAGACCGACGAGCTCGACCGGCTGCTGCGCGCCGAAGCCGTCCGTGCAGCCCTCGATCGCCTGTCACCGCCACACCGGGAGGTCTTGGAGCTGGCCTACTTCAACGGACGAAGCCAGCAGGAGGCGGCCGACGCGCTGGGCCTGCCCCTTGGCACCGTGAAGTCGCGGACGTACTACGCCCTCAAGGCGCTGCGTCTGGCCTGCGACGAGCTGGGGGTGACCCCGTGACGCGCTGCGACGAGCTCCGCCACGATCTCGGTGGCCATGCGCTGGGCGGCCTCGAGGCCGAGGAGCACGCCCGGGTCGAAGGGCACCTGCGCTCCTGTCCCGACTGTCGGGAAGAAGCCGCCGATCTCGCAGGGGTCAGCCAGCTGCTCGATCTGGTGGCGCACGCCCCGCCGACCCCGCCGCCACACCTGCGCGAGCGCGTCCTGGCAGCCACCGCCCGGCGCCGCACGGCCCGGCGGCGCGTGGTGGGCCTGGTGGCCGCGGCCCTGCTGCTAGGCGCCCTCATCGGCGGTGCCGCCACGGTGACCATGTGGCCCCAGGGCTCCGACGATCGCATGACCGTGCGGCTGGCCCCAGGCGAGGGCTTCGATGCCGCCGGCGTCGCGGAGCTACGCGAGACTGACGATGGGCTGCGGGTGCGCCTCGCGCTGGAGGACATCACCCCACTGCCCGAGCCGTCGATCTACCAAGCCTGGCTGTCCAGACCCGAGGCGGAGGAACCCGAGAGCCTCGGACGCTTCGCCGGATCGAGCGAGGGCCAGGTCGACCTGTCCCTGCTGGCCGACGGCTCGGCTGACGAGTACGCCTACATCTGGATCACCGCGGAGCCCGACGCGGCGTCGGCGGCCCATGAGGGCTCCACGGTGCTGTCGGCCCCGTTGCACCCCGACGATGACACGAACGCTGAGTGAACCACCGCAGGGCTTGCTGCGTACCTCCCTCCGAACTCAGTGCCGAGGTTGGGAGCGCAACGATGTCGAGGTTCAGCCTGTTCGCCCTGGTCGCCGCCCTGCTCCTGGTCGTCGCTGCGTGCGGGGACGACGATGTGGCCGAGGACACCGCACCCGACGACGTCGCCGACGATACGGATGCCGACGAGGAGGCGGCCGACGAGGAGATCTCCGAGGGGGTGGAAGTCGCCCTAGCCGACTCGGACCTGGGGGAGATCCTGGTCGACGGCGAGGGCATGACGCTGTATTTGTTCGACGTTGACGAACCGGGCGAGAGCAACTGCTACGACGACTGCGAGGTCAACTGGCCGCCGCTGGTCACCGACGGCGAGCCCACGGCCGCAGACGGGGTCGACGAGGGTCTGATCGGGACCGCCGAGCGCGACGACGGTTCCACGCAGGTGACCTACGACGGACATCCCCTGTACTACTGGGTCGGCGACGAGGAACCCGGCGACGTCGCCGGGCAGGCCGTCGAGGACGTTTGGTGGGTGCTCAACGCCGACGGCGAGGCCATCCACGACGCACCAGACGACGAGGACGACGAGGACGACGAGAACACCGGCGGGTACTAAACCGCGATCAGCGCCCGGCCACGGCCCGCGCGAGCTCCGCGACGCCCTGCACCAGCCGGTCGCCGTCGAGCAGCGCACGATCGTTGTGGTCAGCGCCGGGGACCGGCACGGTCTGGGTCGGTCCCGCAGCGGAGTCGGCGACCTCGCGGCTCATCTCGGGAGGGATGATCGTGTCGGCCTCACCGTAGATCACCACCGTGGGGACCTCGACGCGGGCGACCTGCTCCGCGACGGGGAACCGGTCCCACAGCAGGGTGCGCACGGGCAGGAACGGGTAGTGCCGGCGCCCCACCTCAGCAAGGTCGGGGAACGGTGAGCGCAGGGCCAGCCCCCCAGGGGGGTGCTCCACCGCCAGGCCCGCGACTGCGCCGGTGCCGATTGACTCTCCGTAGTAGATCAGCCGTTCGTCGGTGAAGTCGATCTCGTCGACGAGGTGAGCACGGGCCGCACGGACGTCCGACGCCAGGCCCCTCTCGGAAGGGCTGCCCTCGTTGCCGCCGAAGCCACGGTAGTCGAACAGCAGGACGGTCAAGCCTTCGTCGGCCAGCGCCTCCGCCAGGGGCGCGCGCATGCCACGGTGACCGGCGTTGCCGTTGGCCACGAGCACCGCGACGTCCAGGTCCGCTTCCTCGGGTGGTCGCAGCAGCCACGCTCCCAGCCTCAGACCGTCGTCGGTGGTCAACTCGACCTCCTGGGCCCCCGCCAACGCCTGCTCTGCCGGGGGGACCTCGGCGGGCATGGGCAGGTAGATCAACCGGCGTTGGAAGCCCCAGATCAAGCCGATGATGGCCGCCACCACCCCTAGCGCAACCACGATGCCCCGCACGGGCACACCTCGCCCTCGCTGTCGGCTCATGCTCCGACCGTACCCACCAGCCCCAACTCGGACGGATGGCTCAGGGCACCCTCAATCCACCGCCTCGAGCCGGGCCAGGCACGTTCCATCCGACAGCAGCGGCTCGAGGTCGTCGACGGCCACGTCCGCGTCACCCAGCAGGCCCTGCATCAAGCCGAGATGCAGCCCGCACACCACGTCCGGGTGCTCACGCGCCACCGCACCAAAGGGGCAGCGCCGCAGTCGGACCAGCGTGTCCGAGGGCTTCGGTGCGGCCTCCTCGGCCGGGTCGAACCCCAGCCGCGCGAGGGCGTCGACCAGCGCCTGCACGGAGCCTTGACCATCAGGCAGGCGCCGGGCGACCCGCGCGCCGGCCGAGACGGCTGCGGAGCGCGCTGCTGGGCCGGTGCCCAGCGCGTCGACGAGCCCTTCGGCGAGCAGCTGCATGGCCACGCCGTCCTCATCAGCGCCCGTGGCCCGGTAACGGATCCGCGGCCTGCCCGGGCGTCCCGCACGCTCGGGTGTGCCGCGCACCAGGCCGGCTGCGCTCAGCACCTGCAGGTGCTCCCCGACGGTGGTGCGGTGCAGCCCTTCCCGCGAGGCCAGCTCGGCGGCGTCGAGCCCGTCGGCGCCGGCCGCGCGGAGGTGGCGCATCAGCGCGGCGCGTGATGGGTCCGCGAGCGCGGAGTGGATCGTGGTGGCGGCGGTCACGTCTCGACTCTGGTCGGGCTGGCGCAGGCAGTCTCAGGGTAGCGGAGGTTTATAGGAGTGTTACCCTATCAAATAGCCGCGTGTCCCAGAGAATCCGCGCAGCGAGGCCAGCAGAGGAGCGTCGATGTCGCACACCGAGCAATTCCACGCTGACCCCCGCGCGCCGGTGGGGCCACTGCGTCTGCGCGAGGCCGGGGGCGAGCTGCTTGCCGTGGCGGCGGTGGCCCCCGACGGACGAGCCACGCGCACGCTCACCCTGCCCGCTGCCAACCCGCTGCAACAGACGCTGCTGGCCCTGCTCGAAGGGCGGCAAGAGCGCGACCCGCACTGCCGGGGCAGCGTGACCGTCCACGTGCTCGCTGGGCAGGTGCGTTGCACCACGCCCCACGGCGCCTGGGACGTGGCCACCGGCGGGTGGAGTGCCTTGCCGCCGGGACCGTGGGCGGTCGACGCCCGAACCGACGCGGTTGTCCTGCTGACCGCGTCGTGTGAGGCGCTCGTCGGCTCCGAAGCCTCCCACGAGCGCCTGGGGGCCTGCGGGAGGTAACCCCCGTCAGGGCCTACTCGACGATGAGGGCGGTGACCATGCCGAACATGCCCTCGGGGCCCTCGGCGTGGCTGAGCACGTGGCAGTGCCAGGCCCACACGCCAGGGTGGGTCGCCTCGACGAGCACGTCTACCCGATCTCCGGGAGCGACCAGCACGTTGTCCTCGTACCGTGGCTCGGGCAGGAAGTTGCCGTCCTTGGCGATGACCTGCTGGCGGATGCCGTGCAGGTGCATCGGGTGGATCTGGAGCCCTTCGTTGTAGTAGCGCACCCGCACCGTCTCGCCCTCCTCGACGACGACTGGCTCGGTGGCGGGAAAGCCCTTGCCGTTGATCGTGTATCCAAGCGGCCCGTCGTTGAGCACCATCACGATGTCGTGGTCGACCTCGGGCTCGTCGTCGCCGTGGACCACCAGCGCGCCTAGCAGGCCCTGGGGCACCTGCTCGGCAGAGTCGAAGTGCGAGTGGTACATGTGCGAACCCTGGCTTTCCTCGGGCACCGTGAACTCGTAGGTGAACGACTCGCCTGGCAGCACCGAGTCCTGGGTGATCCCCGGCACCCCGTCCATCTCGTTTGGCACCGCGATGTGGTGGAAGTGCAGCGCGGTGGGGACCTCGAGCTCGTTGTGCAGGACGATCCGCACATCGTCGCCGACGTTGACGTCGATGCGCGGCCCGGGGATCTGCTCGTTGAAGGCCATCCCCTCGCGCACATCGCCGGGCTCGGTCTCCCACTCGATGTGCGACGCCGTCAGTTCGTACACCAGCGTGTCCCCGTCCATCTCGGGCTCGAGGGGCTGGTTGCCCTGACCCTCGGTCTCAGTGGGGAAGTCGAAGTCGTCGTGCGCGGCGGCCATCTCCTCGGGCGACATGTCTGAATAATCGGCCGTCTCGGCTTCGTGCTCAGCGTCGGCATCGTGGTCTCCCCCGACGACGAGCACACCTTCCATCCCCGCCGGTGCGTGTCCGGGGACCTCGCAGGTCACGTCGTAGGTGCCGGCCTCGAGCGGGTCGACCTCCAACGTCTCGGCCTCGCCAGGCGCCAGCAAGGAGCTCTCGGCCACGCCGGTGATGACGAAGTCGTGCTCGGCGTCTCCGTCGTTGCTGATGTGGAAGGCCAGGGCCGTGTCGGCTGGGACCTCGATGTCCGACGGGCTGATCGCCCACTCGTCGAGGGCGACGTCGACCTCGTGCACCTCGTCGCTGACGGCCGTGGCCGCAGTCGGACTGGCCGAGCCCACACCCCCTTCGAACGACACCGTGATGACCAGCACCAGGGCAACGGCCAGGGCGGCACAGATCGCACCGAGGGTGCGCGCGGCGGTCTGGTAGGGCATGACGACGGCTCCTCCTCCTGCGCAGCGGGCGGCGCAACACCAGGGGCATCGGTCCTCACCCAGATGCTGAGTTGCCCACTAAAGGTCGGTCGGGCCGATCGGCCCCCCGGCCACGGGCCAGAAGTCCCGGCCTGCAGCGACCCGTGCCGGCCACCCCCGTGTCTAGGGCACTTCGGAGTGCCGGGGGACCACCACGACCGGGCAGGGCGCGTGGTGGACCACCTGCTGGCTCACCGAACCCAGGAGCAGGCCGGTGAAGCCGCCGTGCCCCCGTGACCCCACGACCACGATGTCGGCGGTCTTGGCGCAGTCCAGCAGCGCTTCAGAGGCCCGACCGCGGGCGATGACGGGTTCGATCTCCACGTCATGGGCTTTCGCGTCGGACAGCAGCCCCTGGATGAAGGCTTCGGCGGCCTGCCGGGTCTCCTCCTCGATCCCCGCGCGCAGGTGCTGCCCCTCGACAGCGGAGTAAGGGTAGTAGCCCGAGAGCGGTTGGAAGGCGTGCACGACGACGACACGAGCCCCGTGGGCCCTTGCCTCGGCCACCGCCCAATCGAACGCCTTGCGTGCCCCTTCGGACTCGTCGACGCCTACCACCACCGTACGCATGGCCCCTCCGTTCCATGACCGACGCCGCAGGAGGAACCTTCCCCGGCGCGCCGCGGCGGCGCACCGGTCAAGCGACCCGGTGTCCGGGGCCAGGCGGCCCGCACAACTGGAAGTTCACGCCAGTTCGACGAAGCTGCGGCGAAAGCGCTCCAGATCCGCCGTCGAGTCCTCAGCGTCGCCGTCACCCGTCCCGTCGATCACGCAATGCTCGAGGCCGGTGACCGCGAGTTGCACCCCAACGCCTTTGAGGGCCTTCGTCGCCGCCGCGATCTGCCGCAGGACGTCTTCGCAGTCGCGCCCGTCGTCGATCATGCGCTGGATCGCGCGGACCTGACCCTCGACCTTGCGCAGGCGTCGCTGTGCGGCCGTCACGGGTTCGTCGCCGAGCTGATGAACATCCATGGCGCCCCCTCTTCCTCGACACCCACGACAATCCGCAGGTTTGCTACCCCCTAGGGTAACGCGTCTGGGCACCTTCTGTCGGCACAGGCCGCGACAGCTACTGGATGTGCTCAGGCGCGGGCTCGTCCGGGTGTGGTCGAAGCAGCGGGCTATCAGGGCCCGCGACCGCGGCGATGGCGTCTTCGGACGTCGCGTGCCGCCGCTCCTCGGGCAGGTGTCCGCTCGGCCCTATGCGGGCCAGGACGTCGCGGACCGGTCCCCGAACGGTGGCCAGGTGCAACGCGACACCGGCCTCCGCCAGCTCCCCGGCGACATGCTCCAGCTCCTGGGCCCCGCTGGCATCAAGCTGTGAGATCGCGCTGGCGTCGAGAACCACGGCCTCGAGGGCAGGGCGGTCGGCCACCAGACCACGAATCGCGTCGGCGATGCGCATCGCGCTGGCGAAGTACAACGCACCGTCGACGCGCAGGAGCGCGACCCGCGGGTCGAGCCGCACGGGCCAGCGCCGCACGTTGCGCAGCACCGTGGCCCCCTCAACCCGGCCGAGCTCGGCGATGTGCGGGTCAGCCGAACGCCACAGGAACGCGACGATGCTTGCGCCCACACCCCCTGCGAGACCGAGCTCGACCCCGAGCAGGAGGGTCCCCGCGAAGGTGATGGCCAGCACGACGCCCTCGGGGGGGCTCGTTCGCGCGATGCCGCGCGCGCCCTTGGCGTCGACGAGCCCCACCACAGCCACGAGGACGATCGCTGCAAGCGCTGCGGAGGGAAGATCGACGAGCAGCGGCGTCAGCGCGGTCACGGCCAGCACGACGACACCGGCGGCGACGGCCCCGGACAACGGCGTCCGCGCGCCAGCCTCGGCGGCCACAGCGCTGCGCGAGAACCCTCCCGCCACCGGGAACCCGCCGAACACGCCGGCGCTCACGTTGGCGGCTCCGATGGCGCGCAGCTCCTGGTCGGGGTCGAGTCGTTGCCGTGACCGAGCAGCCAGCGCCTTGGCCACGCTGATGCCTTCGGCATACGAGATGATCGCGATCGCGACGGCGCCAGGCAGGAGGCCCAGAAGGTCCGCGCC
Organism: Nitriliruptorales bacterium; assembly: GCA_007126835.1. Classification (GTDB taxonomy): domain Bacteria; phylum Actinomycetota; class Nitriliruptoria; order Euzebyales; family Egibacteraceae; genus SLAO01. The sequence continues at coordinate 13,831 of SLAO01000061.1, forward strand.
GCTGACAACAGGAAGCGATGGGGACGGCAGACCAGCGGGAACGTCGCCGACCGTATCGACGCCCAGCTGGTCGAGCCCGAACACGCCGCTGACGGCGGTGGCGACGACGACCAGCACCAGCGCCGAGGGCACCCACCGGGCGACGCGCCGCACGCCGACCAGGATGGCCACGCCGGCGGCTGTCACCGCAAACGTGGGCCAGTTCACCCCCGCCAGGGCACCGGCCAGGGCTGCCAGCGTGCCCGGCAGCGCCTGGCCACCCTCCACGTCAACGCCCAGCGCGGTGTCGAGCTGTGAAGCCCCGATCAACAGCGCAGCCCCCGAGGTGAACCCCACGATCACCGCGTGGGACAAGAAGTTGACCAGCACTCCCCCGCGTACCAACCCGAGCGCCACCTGAATGCCACCGACGAGCAGTGCCAGCACCGCGGCGAGGGTGATGTACCGGGCGGCGTCACCGTCGGCCAGCGGCGCCACGGTGGATGCGGTCAGCAGGGCGCTGATCGCAACGGGCCCGACCGCAAGCTGTCCAGACGTGCCGAGCAGGGCATACACCAGCAGGGGAACGGTGGCAGCGTACAGCCCGACGACCGGCGGCAGCCCCGCGAGCGCGGCGTACGCCATGGACTGCGGGACGATCATCACCCCCACGGTCAGCCCGGAGACAACGTCATGGCGCAACGTGACCCGGTCGTACGCTCGACCCCATGCCAGCGGCGGCAGGTAGCGCACGAGCCGGCCTTGCCTTGCCATACAGCACCTCTTCCCGCGTCGTTTCACGAACGTGGCGCGACGTCTGCGCCAACGAGGCGGATCAACGTACACCTGCGACCCTAACCCCGGGGGGTAACCCATCCATTCCCGCGCCCAGGCTCGATCCCCCTGGGGCATGCTGGACGGCGAGCGCTGGTTGGCAGCCCTGCCCCACGCCACGACCAACAACGACCAACGACCGCAAGGAGAACCCCAGATGCATCCGCGGGAGGTCGCATCAAGCGACGAAGCGCTGCAACTCGTCGACGTCCGCGAACCCGACGAGTGGGATGCCGGCCACGTCGACGGCGCACACCACATCCCACTGGCGGAGCTGCCCGGCCGCCTCGAGGAGATCGACCGGAGCCGACCGGTGGTCTTGGTGTGCCGCAGCGGGCGGCGCAGCGCCTACGCGACGCGATTGCTGTACGACGCGGGCTACGACGCTCGCAACCTCGAAGGTGGCATGCAGGAGTGGGTAGCCGCCGGGCTCTCGGCGCGCGCGGCCTCCGGCGGGCCTGGTCGCGTGGCGTAACGGGCACCGCGGCGCGCATCGCTTCTCGCAAGGCCGTTCGGCCCGGAAAGTTGTGCCGGAATACCCTGGGGGGTATGCTTGTTGGAGCGGGACACGGCGGCAACACCGCCTTGAGACCCGACCGACTTGGAGGCGAAGCGACCATCATGGACATCACCAACCTGCGCACCCCTGGGTTGGGGGACGCGACCTACGTGATCAGCCACGAGGGGATCGGAATCGTCGTCGATCCCCAGCGCGACATCGACCGGTTCAACGCCGAGCTCGCGGCACGCGACGTCCAGTTGCGCTACGTGCTCGAAACGCACTTGCACAACGACTACGTTTCCGGCGGCCTTCACCTGGCCGCACAGCATGGCGCCGATCTCGTGATGCCCGCAGGCTCCGGGGCGGCGTTTGACCACACGCCGGCGTTCCACGACGAGGACCTTCCTCCAGCCGGCGGCCTGACGGTGCGACCGATCCACACCCCGGGGCACACGCCCGAGCACGTCAGCTACCTCGTGTCGATCGACGGTGAGCCCGTCGCGGTCTTCTCCGGCGGCAGCTTGCTCGTGGGCTCCTCGGGCCGGCCCGACCTGCTCGGACCACAGCGCGCCCGCTCCCTGGCGATGCTGCAACACGTGTCGGTGCAGCGGCTGGCCGGGCTGCCCGACGACGTCGGCCTGTACCCCACCCACGGCGAAGGCTCGTTCTGCACCTCGAGTGGAGCGGGCCAGACCACCTCGACGATCGGGCAGGAACGGGCCACCAACCCGGTGCTGGCGCAGCCCAACCAGGAGAGCTTCGTCAAGTTCACCCTGTCAGACCTGCAGCCTTGGCCGGCGTACTACCGGCACATGGGGCCGACCAACCTGTTCGGCCCGGCGAAGATGCCAGCCACGGACGTTCCCGAGCTCGACGTCGCCGACGTCGTTGAGCGCGACGAGGACACCGTCGTGCTGGACGGACGGCCACGCGCCTCGTTCGCTGCGGGCCACGTCCCCGGCGCGATCGGGATCGAGCTCGGAGACCAGTTCGGCGTCTGGGCCGGGTGGGTGATCGATCACGACGCCCCACTCGTGCTCGTCCTCGACGAGGACCAAAGCGCGCAGGAGGCGGTCACGCAACTGGCCCGGATCGGGATGGACGACGTGCGCGGGGTGCTCCGGGGCACGGAGACCTGGCGGGCCCAAGGTCACACGGTCGCGCGCTTCGACCGAGTCAGCGCCGCCGAGGCCGTGGACATGCTGAGCCGCGGCGACGAGGTCTCCCTGCTCGATGTGCGCGCACCCGGCGAGGTCGAGGACAGCCCCCTGTCGGGCGCCGTTTCTGTCTACGTGCCCTACCTGGCCGATCAGGCGCCCGAGCAGCTTGCTGCACACCGGCCAGCCCTCGTGCTCTGCGGGTCCGGGTATCGCTCGGCGATCGCCGCGAGCCTGCTGATGCGCCATGGCCTGCGGCCCATCCTCGTCGACGAGGGCGGCGCCGAGGACCTCCGGGCGGCTGGCCTCTAGCGGGCTGCAGGTCGCCATCCACGCTCGACAAAGCTCCCACGACTCCACGAAAGGAACCATCAGAGATGACTGACGCAACCACACGCACGCTGCCACCCCGAATCGACCCCACGACGCTCTCGGAGGTCCGCGAGGAGAACGCGCCGCACGTCCTGATCGACGTACGCACGCCGGCGGAGTTCGAGGCCGCACACATCGATGGGGCGGTCAACGTGCCCTTGGACGTCCTCGAGGAAGACCCTGCGGCCATCGCGGCCGAGATCGACGGGCCGGCGGTGCTCACCTGCCGGTCGGGGACCCGAGCTTCCCAAGCCCAGCAGAAGCTGGTGTCCGCCGGCGCCGACGACCTGCGCGTCCTCGAAGGAGGCCTCGTCGCCTGGGAGCAATCCGGTTTCGACGTCAACGAGGGAAGGTCACGGTGGGATCTTGAGCGGCAAGTGCGCTTCGTCGCCGGGGTATTGGTGCTGACCGGCATCCTGGCGTCGCTGGCGTGGGAACCCGCCAAGTTCTTCTCCGCAGCGATCGGCCTTGGGCTCATGGTCGCCGCGTTGACCAACACCTGCGCGATGGGCATGGTGCTGGCGAAGATGCCTTGGAACGGCGCCGCCGAGGAATGCGACCTCCAGTCGGTGCTCGGGCGCCTGCGCGACCGATGAGGGCAGCCGACTGGGACGAGCGCTACCTCGCGAGCGAGCTGCTGTGGTCAGCCGAGCCCAACCAGTTCGTCGAGCACGAGCTCGGCGAACTGGACCCGGCCGGGCGGACCGCGCTCGACCTGGCGTGCGGCGAAGGGCGCAACGCGGTCTGGCTAGCCGAGCGTGGGTGGACCACGCTCGGTCTCGACTTCTCACCGGTGGCGCTGAAGCGCGCCGCCGACCTCGCACACGCGCGAGGTGTGACGGTCGAATGGCGGCGCGCTGACGTCACGACCTGGCAAGCGCCTGCGGAGGGGTTTGGCCTCGTGCTGATCGCCTACCTGCACGTGCCACCCCACGAGCTCACCCCGGTCATCGAGCAAGCCGCGGCGGCGGTGGCGCCCGGGGGCACCTTCCTGGCGGTCGGCCATCACGCCGACAACCTGCAGCGCGGGCATGGCGGGCCGAACGATCCGCAGCTGCTGTGGGACCCCGCCCAGATCGCCGCGGTGCTCGACGGCCTCACCGTCGAGCGGGCCGAGGAGCGCACGCGGACCGTCACGACCGACGAGGGGCCGCGCACGGCCCTCGATGCCCTCGTCCGCGCGCACCGGCCCGCCTGAGATTTCGAGCACCGCGGGGAGCTGCGGCCGCGCGCTATCCCTGTCCATCACGGCAGGGTGCACACAGGCGTGCATGGCCGCGCATGGGGGATGTTGTCGTATCGCCGGGTGCTCAAGCGCTCGGCGAGCGACAAGAAGGGATACGTGGATTATGGGATTGGCTATCGCGCTTATCATCCTGGCGCTGCTTCTCGGCGGTGTCGGGCTGGCTGTCGAAGCACTGCGGTGGGTGTTGATCATCGCCGTCGTGCTGTTCATCATCAGCCTCATCACCGGCGCCCGCGGCCGCAGCGCTCCCTAACGCGCGTGCCCGGCAAGCCGGCGCTGGCACCCCGACTCGTTACTCGCCGAGAGCTCGAAGGTAGGCGGTGATGGCCTCGACCTCTTCGTCGGAGAGGTCGTCGAACGCCGGCATCCGCGCGCCGTAATCCTCGCGGACACGCGACTGGGGATCGGCGAGATTGGACTCGACGTGCTCGGCGTCGAACACGACCACAGAGCCGTCCTCGAGACGCCGCTCGGTGCCCCACTGCCCCGCAAAGGACGGACCCACCCGGTCGGTCCCGTCGGCCGAGTGGCAGCTGATGCACCCGTGGGCGGCGACGAGCTCCTGGCCGCGCGTTTCGGTCGCGTCGAGGTCATCGGGTGCGGGCTCTCCGTCCCCGCAGGCTGTGAGCACCGCACCTGCGCAGACCGCGGCCACCGCCAACCGCGCGCGTGCCCGGCGGGTCACGGCTCCCCTTCGGCCGGGCGCATGCCGAGGTCGTCGAGGGCGTCCTCGAACACGACGTCGGGTGACACGACCTCGTCGGGTCGCTCCTGGCTGGCCGCCCACCGGAACCACAACGCCGCGATCCGAGACCACAAAAAGATCGTCCCGCCGAGCTTCATGATCAACCCGGCGTTGCGCTGGTCCAGTGTGGGATCAATGCCACCCACC
>SLAO01000142.1 GCA_007126835.1 Nitriliruptorales bacterium
AGGAAGCCGCCACCGATGTCGATGTCGAAGACCTCGAGGACCTCCCCGAAGATCAGCGAGATCAGGAGCAGCGCGAGCCCCACGCCGCCGATGATCAGGAAGCCCACCACGTGCGCGCGCCACCTCTCGTCCTGGCTCGGTTCGCCGGTGTGCCCACCAACGCGCCCGAGTCTAATCGTCGCTGGAATGGCGCAAGCAAGGCGTCTGCGTTGGTTTGTCTCCGAGCTCCGGGCTCGCGCGGCCGGTGCGGGGGACTGGCGTGTCGCATTAGCGCCCGCTGGGGGTGGTTTTGCGACACGCGGCCGGTGGGCGGGTGGTGGCGTGTCGCGTGAGCGCCCGCTGGGGGTGCGACGTGGACGGTAGGGTGCCGCCCATGGACGTGAGCCGCCGTCAACCCAGGGTGGAGTCAGAGACGGGGCGTTTGCGCGAAGTGATCGTGCACCGCCCCGACCTCGAGCTGCGCCGGCTGACACCGGTCAACAAGGACGAGCTGCTGTTCGACGAGCTGGTGTGGGTCGGCAAGGCGCAGGAGGAGCATGACGCCTTCGTCGAGACCCTCATCGGCGAGGGGGTGCGGGTCCGGCACCTGCACGACCTGCTCGCCACCACGGTCGGCGACCCGGCGGCGCGAAAAGCGGCGATCGACGGCGTGGCCACGATCGACTCCTGCGGCGTGGAACTGGTCAATCGTGTGCGCGAGCACCTCGACAGCCTGGACGACGAAGCGCTCGCCGTGCGTCTGCTGGGTGGCGTCACGGTCAGCGAAGTCGAGGGCGCCAGCGCGGGGTTCTCCGGAGGGGTGCTCGGCCCCACCGCCTTCCTCGTCCCGCCGTTGCCCAACGCGGTGTTCACCCGGGACCCCTCCGCGTGGGTCGGAACCGGCCTGGTGCAAAGCCCGATGCATCGGGAGGCGCGCCGTGCCGAGCGTCATCTGTGGCAGACCATCTACCGGCACCACCCCGACTTCGCTGGACTGACCGAGACCGTCTGGTACGGCGGGGAGGACCGCGAGTACTTCCCAGCGACGATCGAAGGCGGCGACGTGCTCGTGCTGAGCGAACGATGCATCGCCGTCGGCGTCAGCGAGCGCACCCACGCGGTCGCGGTTGAGAACCTCACCGCGCAGCTGTTCGCGGCGGGCGCGCTCGACTGCGTCCTCGCGGTCGAGTTGCCCAAGACGCGCGGCACGATGCATCTCGACACCGTGCTGACCGTGGTCGATCACGACGCCGTCGTGCTCTGGCCCCGGATGCGGGAGGGCGCTGCGGTCCATCGCCTCGAGCCCGACGGGCAACGGATGCGGGTCACCCCGCAACCGGACTTGATCGGGGCCTTGTCCGAAGGGATGGGCGTCGGGCGCCTGCGGGTCATCAGCACGGGAGAGGACGAGGTCGCGGCCGACCGGGAACAGTGGGACGACGGCAACAACACGCTGGCCGTCCGCCCGGGCACCGTCGTGGCCTACGAGCGCAACGTCGACACGAACCGGCGGCTCGACGAGGCCGGCGTGGAGGTGCTGACCGTGCCCGGCTCGGAGCTGCCCCGGGGGCGCGGCGGGCCCCGGTGCATGTCGTGCCCGGTGCTGCGAGACCCGGTGGGGGCCCGATGACCGAGGTTTCGCTCGAGCGGTACTGCGGACAGTGGTCGGACGCTGACTCGGACGCGAACCTCAAAGCGGAGGTCGCCGAGTACACCCGCGCCGATCCGCTGCCGACCCTGGAGAACCTGTCCGCCGCGACGGGCATCCCGGTGGGCGCGCTGGTCCGGTACGTCCTGGTCAAATGGACGGCGGAGGGATCCGAGGCGCTGCTGGCGCTGGGCCCCACCACGGTCGAGCGCATGTGGTCACACGTCGAGGCCGCCGAACAGGCCGGCACCGACGAGGCGAGACTTGCGGCCTACCACGCGCTGCGGCAGATGCTGGCGTGGCTCCGAGCCCCGCTGCAGCAGCGCTGATCGTCAGGCTCGCGGGGTTAACGGGGCCAGCAGTTGCGCGATCGCCTTCGCGTTGGGCACGCTGCCCGAAACGACGACTCGCCCGTCGACCACCAGTCCTGGGGTGGCCATGACGCCGTAGCTCATGATCTGGCCGTAGTCGGTGACCTTTTCGATGTCAGCGGACGCGCCGAGGTCGGCCAGTGCCTCGCGGGTGTGCTTCTCGAGCCGAACGCAGTTGCCGCAGCCAGGGCCCAGCACCTTGATGTCCATGTCGTGCTCACTTCCTTTCGTGTCGTCTCAGGCGATCAGGTTGAACAGGTAGCCGATGGCCAGGATCCCGACGGTGACCACGCCGGTGAAGATGGCGATGAGCTGGATCTTCAGGACGCGCTTGAGCAGGACAAGCGACGGCAGCGACAGCGCCACCACGCTCATCATGAACGCCATCAGGGTCCCGAGGCCCATCCCCTTGGTCCACAGCGCCTCAACGAGCGGCACGACGCTGGCTACGTTGGCGTACAGCGGGATCCCGGCGACCGCGGCGAGGGGCACCGCCAGGGGGTTGTCCGGTCCGGCGTGTGCGGCGAAGAAGTCCTCGGGAACCCAGCCGTGGATCGCGGCACCGAGGCCGATGCCGACCAGCACGTACGGCCAGACCTTGCGCAGGATGTCGACGGTCTCGGTCCGCGCTGCGCCCATCCGATCGCCCAGCGTGGGCTTGGCGTCGCTGGCTGCGACCTGGCCGACCGGAGTGTCGAACACGAAGGGCTCGACCCATCGGTCGAGGTTCAGCCGCGACAGCAGCAGGCCGGCGATGACGGCCATCGTCATGCCGGTGGCGACGTAGAGGGCGGGGACCTGCCAGCCGAACATGCCAAGCAGCATGACCACGCCGACCTGGTTGATCAGCGGACTGGTGATCAGGAACGTCAGCGTCACGCCGATGGGCACCCCGGCGGCGACGAAGCCGATGAACAGCGGCACCGACGAGCACGAGCAAAACGGGGTGATCGCGCCGAAGGACGCCGCCACGAGATAGCCGGTGATCGCCCGCCGCCCAGCCAGGGTGGAGCGCACCCGCTCGGGGGAGATCTGGCTGCGCAGCAGCCCGATGACGTAGATCAGTCCCCCGACCAGCAGCAGGATCTTGACGGTGTCGTAGAAGAAGAAGTGCACGGCGTGGCCGAGCCGGCTCTCGAGGTCCAGGCCGACGAGCCCGCCGATGACGCCATCCCACAGCGGCCGGTTGACGAAGTAGACCAGCACCCACAGCGCCGCTGCACTGAGCAGGATGGCGAGGTCACGGCGCGTGTTCGTGCTCGTCTCCGTCGTTGGGGGCGAGGAACTCACTGGGTGCTCCTGGGAGTAGACGCGCGGCGGGCGGCCGAGAGGTGGTGGTTCAGGCGGTGGCGAAGGCCCGGCGAGGTTGGGGCAGTGCGTCTCGGGCGAACTCCAGCCCGTTCTCGTCGAGGGCGTAGACCACCCACCGGCCGTCGCGCTCGCTCGCAACGAGGCCGGCCTCCCGCAGCGCCTTGAGATGATGCGACAGCAGGTTCCCGGCGATGTCGAGCTCGTCACGGATGTCGCAGACACAGCGCGGTCCGCTGGCGAGCTGATCGAGGATCGCCAGGCGCAGGGGGTCGCTGAGCGCCTTGAAGGCCTGTGCCCGGTTCTCGATGTCGGACATCGCTTGACTTCCTCTGTTCAACGGGGATTGCTTCAATCTATGTTGAACTATATCGAGCGCGTGACCGCGGTCAACGGTGCGGGGCATCACTGGGGACGTTCGACTTGACCGCCCGGGACGAACGTCACTGTGGCGACGAGGCCGGACTGCTTGTGCTCAGCGGCAGACGCTGCGCGGTGTCCGCGACCATGAGCAGGAACGTCAGCGGGCGAGTTTCCGTCAGCAGCCGGCTGGCCCGCACCCCACCGGACCACACCCACCGCCGGCGCCCAGGGGCGCGGCGGCAGGGCCGGCACGAGTGCCGATCAGCCCCGCGGCGCGGAACTGCTGGCGTAGGGCTGTACTGCCACAGGCCTGGCAGAGGGGGGCCAGCCCGGCGGTCTTCTCGGCCACGGTCGCCCGGAGCGCGGTCGCGGCCCCGCAGTCGTTGCAGGTGTACTCGTAGATCGGCATTGTCTCGGCTCCTGGTGTGAGGCCGTTCGTGGGGGGTCAGCAGCCGCCGCGGCCGGCGAGCTGGCTGAAGTCGATGCCGATGGGTTCGCTGATGGCGGCGTTGATCTGGGGCATGAGCTCTTGGGCGCGCTGCTGGGCTTGGGCAAGCGCGAGGATGTGTGGGTTGGCTTGCGCATCCCTGTTGACGCCCTGCAGCTCCGCGAGCGTCTCGGGGTCGGGCGTGTCCCCTCCTTGCTGGGCTTGTGCGAACACCAGCTGGAGCTCTTGCAGTCGGTCGAGGGTCTGGCGCGCGCCGGGGAAGTCCGCGACCGCGGCGTCGGCCCCGGCGAGGGCGGTGACCTCGGGGGCGTTGCGGAGCTGCTCGGCGAGGGCGTGGGCGGCGGTTTCGACGGGTGGGTGCATGGTGGGGTCCTTGCGTCGGGAACGGCACAGGTCGAAGTGCCGCGGCTGGCGCCAGCCGGTGGGCTCAGCAGCCGTTCAGCAGCCTCCCGGGCCACAACTGGAGGCGAAGTCGACGCCGGCGGCGTCGGTGATGATGTCGGCGGCGGCTCGGGCCTCGGCCATCAGCGTGCTCTGAGCAGATTGGATTGCCTGGATGGCCGGTTGCCGCCGCACCTCGGCGTTGAGGGCCATCAGCTCGTTGCGCTCGTCCTCGGTGAGGGCGCCGGCGCGGGCGCGCCACCCGAGGCGCTGCTGGGCTTCGCGCATCGCCTGGAGAGCCTGCTGCGCGTCGGCGTCGTCACGCACGCGCTGGTCGGCCGCTTCGAAGGCCTCGTAGGCAGGGGACTCTGCGAGGGCGCGTCCGAGCTGGTGCGCGGCGTCGAGCACGCGAGCCTGCACGCCGTGCCCGGTGGTCGTTTCGGTCATCTTGCGTCCGTTCGCTGGGGGGAATCCTCAGGCTCAGCAAGGCCGGCCGCGTCGAACGCGGCGAGCACGTCGGGGTGGCCCGCGCCGAGGATGCAGCCAGCCTGGTCGCGCAGGGCGAGCCGGAGCGCGAACCGATCCTTGACCACGGGCGCGAGCTCGACCTCCTCGAGCACGCTGGTGAGCAGCCGGTCGGTCACGCTCGCCAGGCCCCAGCTCGGACCGTAGTGCACCCATGTTCCGGAGCGTCCCTGGTCTGTGACGAGCCCCGCCTGCCGAAGGGCGGACAAGTCACGGGAGATCTGGTAGTCGGGGGCGCCGAGGATGTCGGCAAGCTCGCAGCCGCACAGGGTGGTGTCGGATTCGAGCAGCAGGCGTAGCAGCCGCACGCGACGGGGCTCGCCGAGCGGCTTGGCGGCTGCGCTTACAGCGGCCTCGCCGCTCGTGGGTCCCGTTGTCACCGTTCACCTGCCTTTTGTGCCTCTGAGCCGGCGGCGCCGGGCTGCTTGCGGAGTGCTGCAACCAGGTATAGCATTGCTTGCAGAACAGTGCAAATAGTCGTGGGCGGCGCCGGGCGTGCTCCGCTCTCACCTTGCGACCGACCTGGAGGAATTGTGACCGCTTTCCAAGCCCGCTCCGGCCTGCCCCTCGCCGGAGCTAACCCCACCCCCGGGGCTTCCTCGCAGCCCGACGACGCAGCTGCCGAGGTGCGGGTGTACGACCCGGCGATGTGCTGTCCAACTGGAGTCTGCGGGCCGTCGATCGACCCTGACTTGATCCGCTTCGCCAGTGACCTGCAGTGGCTGGCCGCCCAGGGTCACACGGTGCGCCGATTCAATCTGAGTCAGGAGCCTCAGGCGTTCGTGGGCGAGCCGCGAGTGTCAGCCGTGTTGAACGAGCACGGCGAGGCTGGGTTACCAATCGTGTTCGTGGGCGAGGAGATGCTCGCCTCCGGGCGCTTGCCGCACCGCGACGAGCTTGCCGCGGCCCTTGCAGGCCAGGAGTCCCGATGACGCAGCTGATCACCTCTCGTCCCGCGGCTGTCCCCCCGGTGGACTTCACCGGCTGGGCCACGCCGTACGTGTTCTTCACCGGCAAGGGCGGTGTGGGCAAGACGACCACCGCGAGCGCGTCAGCGGTGGCCCTGGCCGACGCCGGTCGGCGGGTGCTGCTGGTCAGCACCGACCCGGCGAGCAACCTCGGCGACGTGCTGGGGGTCTCAGTCGGCAGCGTCCCGACCCCGGTGCCCGACGTGGCCGGCCTTGACGTGATGGACATCGATCCCGAAGTGGCCGCCCAGCAGTACCGCGAGCGCGTCGTCGGGCCCTACCGGGGCGTGCTGCCTGACACGACCGTCGCGACCATGGAGGAGCAGCTCGCCGGCGCGTGCACCGTGGAGATCGCGGCGTTCGATGAGTTCACCGCGTTGTTGGCCGACCACGACGTCACGTCCGCCTACGACCACATCGTCTTCGACACCGCGCCGACCGGGCATACGCTCCGGTTGCTGTCGCTGCCGACCGCTTGGACCGGGTTCCTCCAGAACAGCCCCAGCGGGGCCAGCTGCCTGGGTCCGCTGGCCGGTTTGGAGGCCCAGCAGGCGCGGTACGCCGCTGCGGTGGATGCCCTAGCCGACCCCGTCCGCACGACCGTCGCGCTGGTCGCCAGAGCGGAGGTCAGCGCGCTGGCCGAGGCCGCCCGCGCCGGCGCCGAGCTCGCCGACATCGGCATCGCCAACCAGCAGCTCGTCGTCAACGGCGTGCTCGCCGGCGATCCCCAAGGTGACCTGATCGCCGGTGCGCTGCTCGACCGTCAGGCCCACGCGCTTGCGACCGGTCCCGACTCCCTGTCGGAGATGCCCACGGTCAGCGTGCCGCTCGTCGCCTCGGACCTGACCGGGTTACCGGCGCTGCGCGCCCTCGCCAACACAAACGGCGCGTCGGCACCAGCACAGGCCGACGCTGCGGAACTGGTGGCCTCGACCCACGAGACTCTGGGGCGTCTCGTCGACGACCTTGCGCGCAGCGGCCACGGTGCAGTGATGACCATGGGCAAGGGCGGCGTCGGCAAGACCACCGTCGCCGCCGCGCTGGCCGTCGCCTTGGCCGACCGTGGCCTCCCCGTCACGCTGTCGACCACCGACCCCGCAGCACACCTGACCCAGACGCTGGCCGGTGACGCCCCCGCCGGGCTCGAGATCGCGCGGATTGATCCGGCCGCCGAGACGGCCCGCTACCGCGACGAAGTCCTGGCCGCCGCCGGCGACCTCGACGACGAGTCCCTCGCACTGCTCGAGGAGGATCTGCGCTCGCCATGCACCGAGGAGATCGCAGTGTTCGGGGCGTTCGCCCGCACCATGGCCGGCGCGGTCGACCGCATCGTCGTACTTGACACCGCTCCGACCGGCCACACCCTGCTGCTGCTCGATGCGGCGCAGAGCTACCACAAGCAGGTCGAACGCACCGTGGGCGAGGTGCCCGACGAGGTGCGTGCCCTCCTGCCACGGCTTCGCGACCCCGAGTTCGCCAAGGTGGTGCTGGTCACCCACCCCGAGTCCACCCCGGTGTTCGAAGCCAGCCGGCTCGCGGCCGATCTTGAGCGGGCGGGGATCAGCCCCTACGGCTGGGTCGTCAACGCCAGCTTCGGCGCCAGCGGCACCCGCCACCCGCTGCTGCTGCGTCGCGCGGCGCTGGAGCAGAGCCACGTCGCCGACGTGGCGGCTCAGAGCTCACGCACGTGGGTCGCCGGATGGCAGCCCGAGCCACCCGTCGGCGCGGCCGCCTTGCGGGCGCTGATGGGCTGAACGCAGTCGAAGGGTTCGGTCTGCCGCTGGTGGTCATGACTGCCTACCGGCTGGTGACGCTGCTATGAGCCTGTCTATCCGTCGACTCACAACCGTCACCCCGGTACGGTCCACGCGTCGGAGGACGCCTCCGACCTTCCCGTCCGGTTCGATGCGGCTGCAGGAAGCCGCGCTAGGTGGTGAATGCCATGCGCACGATGGTGGTTGGTGTCGACGGCTCGGAGGGCGGCCAGCGCGCCTTGGCGTCGGCGTTGCGGCTGGCGCAAGCGACGGGAGCGGCTCTGCGGGCCGTCCACGCGTGTGCGCGCCGGCCCGCGGACATCCCCGAAACGTACCTGGCGGACGCTCACGCGTTCGAGCAGGACGTGGAAGTCGCCCGGCGTCGGGGCGAGCAGATCTTGGAGGAAGCCCTCCAGGCCGCAAACGGGCAGAACTCGGGCGTGACCGTCGAGCGGCAAGTCGTCTGCGACGAACGGCCCGCCGACGTGCTCCGCCGCCAGGCCCGCGATAGCGACGCGGAGATGCTCGTCGTTGGGTCTCGCGGGCTCGGCGGCTTCTCAGGGCTGCTGCTGGGCTCGGTCAGCCAGCAGTGCGTGCAGCACGCTCCTTGCCCCGTCTTGGTCGTTCCCCCTGAGGACCGTCCGAGTTGAGCGGGACCATCGCGGCCGAGGCCTCGCAGCCGGCCGGAGGGCCTGGACCTGGACCTGGGCCGGGGCCATGCTCGCAGCGGTGGCCCCAGCAGCGTCGCAACCGGCCCCTTTAGGCCTGCTCGACCCGCTCTACCTTCACCCTGGTGTCGAGGAACACCGTGCCGCCTCCGACGTTGTCCACCAGCGGGGTGTCGGCGAGCACGTCGTCGTTGCGGCGCATCGCGTCGTTGACCATGAAGCCGGACGACCCACGCCGCGGGTCACCACGGACGATGTCACCGTCGATGATCTCCGGGTGCTCGCCGTGCAGGACAGGGCTCGCGACGCGAGCGCCGAGGATCGCGTCCTGCGCGCCGGTGATCCGCCAGTCGCTGACCCCTTGCTGCCGATGCCCGTAGTGGTGGGTCCCCGCGATGGAGCCGCGACGCACGCGTGACGTCAGCTTGGCCGCGCCGTCGACGCTGCCGGAGCGGGAGGTGATCCGCACCATCTCGCCGTCGGCGATGCCGAGGTCGGCGGCGTCGTCGGGGTGGATCTGCACGTGGTTGCGGGGCCGGACCTCGTGCGCCCAGTAGTCGTACGCCGTCCGTGCCTTGGTCCGTGTGGATTCGCGGAACGTCGTCACGGTGAACGGGTACTCGGCCTCATCTGCGTCGGCGAGGCTGCGTCCCATCCCGTCGTCGGGCTCCCGGTAGGTCGCGGTGCCGTAGCGCATCCGGCCGGTCGTGGACTCCGGCGTGGTGGCGAGCACCTCATGCCACATCTGCAGCCCATACAGCGGGTCGACCTCCACGCCGATCGTGTGACGATCCTCCTCGTCCCACGCGGCTTCGGGCGCCTCGAAGTAGCCGCCGCGAACCAGGACGTAGGCGGCGTGGCGCCACTCCTCGTCGGTGAGCAGATCGCGGTAGGCACCCACCGGGAAGCGCTCGGCGTAGGAGACCTCCTCGTCGGGCGCCTCCGGGGTCTCGGCGTTGTGGGCGAAGTTGCCGATTGCACGCACGTAGAAGTCCTCGGCTTTCTCGAACGGGAACATCTCGCCGGCGTGGGGCCCGTCCGGGTCACCGGGGATCGCGTCGGCGCCGAACCCCGCAAGACCGAGCTCCTTCGCGCAGTCGATGAGGAAGGTCTCCAGCATCATCGCCCTGCCGTCGTCGGTCCGACCGGTCAGCGGCTCCACGACCGGTTGGCGGATCGCCGAGCCCGGCGCGGTGCACGCGGCGGTCTGCTGGCCCATGAAGCCGTACTGGCCGTCGAGGAACATCACATCGGGCACGATGTAGTCGGCGTAGACGCTCGTCTCGTTGATGGTCGTGTCCACGGAGATGAACAGCGGGATCCTCGCCGGGTCGGCGAAGGTCTCCTCGAACCGCTTGCCGCCCGGGATGGAGTTGCGCTGGTTGATGTAGTAGTTGATCCACACCTTCACGGGATAGGGGTACGCCTGGTCCGCGCCCGCGATTGCCTCCGTGGTGATGCCCGCGTGGGTGAAGGGGTACCAGGGCCGCTCCGAGGGGTACGGGTCGCCACCGTTGTCGGCCGCCTTGCGGTCGGCTTCGGCGGTCTGCTCGTAGAACACGTCGGAGCGACCGGACAGCCGCGCGATGTGCGCGCCGGACGGTCCCGGCGCGTCCTCGACGGTCGCCAGGTCGTAGAGCCCGGAGTCCCACCCGGGGCCGCCCTGGTTGCGCACGACCCCGCCCTTGCGGTTGAGGTTGCCGATCAGCGCGTTGAGCATGTTGACGGCCATCCCGGCGTACACGCCTTGGGCGTGCATCGTCGCGCCGCGGTAGCACGACGCGGTGGCCCTGCGCCCGTGGCTGACGAACTCCTCGGCGAGGCCGGTGATCTGCTCGGCGGGGACCTCGCAGACCTCCGCCCACTCCTCGATGGTGCGACTTGAGGCCTCGTCGCGCAGCAGTTGAAGGCTGGATTTGACCGCCACCGTGGTGCCGTCGTCAAGCGTGACGGTCGTGTCGACGTACAGCTGTCCGGCATCGACGTCGACGTTCGCGGCCGGCTCGCCTGTGGCGGCATCCAGAACCACGTAGGCGTCGACTTCCACCTCGTCGTCGTCTTCTCCGTGGGTGACCGTCCGGTCGATGCCGACGTCACTGGCGCGCAGGAAGCGATGCTGCTGCTCGTGGCCCTCCTCGACGACGACGAGGAAGGCGCTGTTGGTCCACGACGGCTCGCCGTCGGCCTCGGCCGCATCCGCCGAGCAGTTCTCCAGATAGGCGGTGTCCTCGCGCTCGTTGTCGAAGATCCACTGCATCATCGCCAGGATCATCGCCGCGTCGGTGGCCGGCTTGATCGGCACCCACTCGTCGACGTAGTGCCGCGCGTGCTGGGCGTAGGGGTCGACGAGCACGACCTTGCCGTCCCCGTCGGCGTGGCGGTTGGACAGGATCGGGGCGGAGGTGTTGACGCCGGGCTTCCAGCCCGCGCCGAGGCTCACGCCGAACATCAGCATCAGCTCGCCGTTGACGATGTCGCCGAAGAGCTGGTTGACCGAGTCGGGTTCGGGGTCGTAGTTGTAGCGTCCGGTGAACAGGTAGTTGGCGGTGTACCAGTTCATCTGGCACAGGTCGGTGTGGCTGACGTAGTTCGTGGACCCGAACGAGCCCAGGAACCGCTGGATCACGCTGGTCCGCGGGGTCTGCCCTCGCCCGGTGTTCCACACAAGCCCGTTGGAGACCGGTCCGAGCTCGGGCGCGTCGGGGTCGATGGGCGCGTCAGGGTCGAAGATCGCCCGCAGCCCCTCGACCTCGCGATCGTCGCCGGCGTCGGCGAACAGCCGGCCGCCCTCGACGACCTCGGAGATCAGCTGCTCCCAGCTGATGGTCTCGAACTCGCCGGAGCCGCGCTCGCCGGTGCGCTTCAGCGGAAGGCGCACCCGGTAGGGGTCGTAGAGGTACTGCAGCCCCGAGACGCCCTTCATGCACAGCGTGCCGCTTGCCCGCAGGGACTCGTCCAACGAGGAGTCGTAGGCGAGAGGCCGGTTCATCGTGTTCGCCGGGTGGAACGGGTTGCCAAAGAGGGTGCGCGCCTGCCCGTCGCGCACGACCGCGCGCGTGCCGCAGCGGGCGTCGCACGACAGGCAGATCGAGTTGACGACGTATTCGGCGTCGGTCGTCCCAGGTCCTGGCTCGCGCGGGTTGTAGGTGGGCGCGACGAGGTTGCGGACGGTGGCGTACCCGCCGGCGGTGCCCAGGCCGAGGCCACCCAAGACGGTAAGGAACCGGCGCCGGTCGTCCCGCTTGGCCGCGGCGAGCTCCTCAGCCGGCTTCGATTCGTCGACGTTGGCGGTGTTGTGGATCGCCCCCCGGTAGGGCAGGAACCACAGCAGGGCGGCCGCCACGGTCAGCGCGAACACGAGCAAGGCGATGCTCGCCAACCACCCCTGCTCGCCGAAGAAGGCAATGTCGGCGGGGACGACTCCCTCGAGGGTCCGCGACATCTGCTGACCGCCGATGACGATGTGCCAGCGGGCCGCCAGCATGCCGAGCATGCCGAGGACGCTGGCGACCAGCGCGAGGCGGAACGCCTGCGCCTCATTGGGAGTCCAGGCGGCGATCGCCAGTAGGGTGACGACCACGAGCCCCCCAAGCAGGAGCTCGACGCCGATGAACGACACGCCGTACACGCCGAACATGATCTCGGTGACCGCTGGCCAGACCTCGTCGGCGATGTAGGCGGAGAAGGCCAGCTCCCAGACGCGCAGCATCAAGTAACCGGCGAAGAATGTCGCGCCGCTGCCGGCCAGCAGTCGCATCATGCGCGGGTGCTCGCGCAGGAACCCAGTGGTGACGCCGACGAACAGCAGCCATGCGTATCCCGAGGCCATGGCCATGAAGAAGAACAGCGGGCCGAGCAGCGGCGTGCTCCAGATGCCGTAGGGCACCAGGACGAGGGTGGAAAGCAAGAACCCCGAGTAGGCGACAAAGCCGATCTCAGCGACGATCCGGGCGGTGTGCAGAGCCTTCTCGGTGCGCTCGCTGAGGTGCCGGGGCGGCGCGTCCAGCTTGTAGCCAAAGGACAAGAAGCCGTAGACCTTGCCGAGGAAGTCCGAACGCACCGAGGCTGCCCAGGCCATCTCGGCGCGGTGCATGTGCCACAGGTGGAAGGCGGTCAGGGCGACCAACGCTGCGAGGGCGTAGGCGCCCCACGGCATCACCGATTGAACGTTGGGGAAGACCACCACGCGCCACATCCGCAGTGGCTGGAACTCGTTGGCGAGCACCCCCAAGGGAATGGTCAAGAAGCACGCCAGCGCAGTGATCAGCGCGATGCGGCGCAGTCGCGCGAGCGCGGGCTCGTCCATCGCCCACGGCAGCCGCGGCAGGATCGAGATGATCAAGCTGCCGCTGCCGAACCCGGTCAATGCCAGGTACGCCCAGACGGCGCCCTGCCAGTGCACGGCCTCGTTGGGCAGCACGTACTGCTCCCCGCCCGTGTACGGGGTGCTTGCCAGCAGCTGTGCGAATTCGAGCATGTGGTTCCCTTACCGGTTCAGGTCGCCGGGCAGGGCGACGTAACGCACGTTGGGTTCCAGACCGAGCTCACGGCGGATCGCGGTGGTCTCGCGGTTGGCGAGGACGCGCGAGACGGGGCTTTCGGGGTCGTTGGCGTCCCCGAAGATGCGGCACTGGCTCGGGCAGATGTCGACACAGGCTGGCCGCAGCCCCTCGTCGATCCGGTGCGCGCAGAAGTTGCACTTGTCGGCGGTGTTGCGGGCGGGGTTGTAGAAGGTCATCGCGTAGGGGCAGGCGTGCATGCACGCCTGGCAGGCCAGACAGATCGACGAGTCGAGGTCGACGATCCCGTCCGCGCGCCGGTAGATCGCCCCCGTGGGGCAGGCCCGCAGGCACCACGGGTCGTTGCACTGGTTGCACAGCTTGGGCACGAAGTAGGGCCGGGCCTCGTGGGTACCGCTGCCGAGTTCGTGCTCCTCGACCCAGTCCCGGTAGGCACCCAATGGGATGTTGTTCTCGGCCTTGCAGATGTTGGTGCAGGCGTGGCAGCCGATGCAGCGCTCGAGGTCGATGACCATGCTCCACCGCTTGCTGGGATCCGGTCCCGAGGTCTCCGCTTGGGCCTGGGCTTGGCGGCGACCAGACAGCAGCGGCACGATCGCGGCGCCCGCGGTGGTGGCTCCCAGCGCCTTGAGGAAGCCGCGGCGGCCCATGCCCGCGGGCGCGCCGCGCCCGTGACCGGGCACTGCGGGCTCGGCGCCCCCAGGGTGAACCTCCTTGCACGACGGGCACTTGTCGAGCTGAGCGGTGGTGGAGGGCAGCACGCCGGTGGCGTCAGCGACGAGTCGCTCCGCGTGTGCGAGCAGCCTTCGCGGAAGGTACGGGTCCCCGCAGCCGGCGCAGGCGACGACGTCGTCGGCGACCAGGGTGCGCCGCTCCGTCAGGTCGGCGACGTGCTCGACGCCGGATTCCAGACGGAGCACGTCCTCGGGACACGCCTGCGTGCAGAGCCCGCAGGCGATGCAGTCGACCCCGCGGAACGTGAGCGCTCCCTCGGCAGGGTCGTAGCCGAGGGCGCCGGTGGGGCACGTACGCGCGCAGCCGCCGCATAGGGTGCAGGCGTCGGCGTCGACGGTGATCTCGCCGAATGGCAGAAGCTCGGGGGGCAGCTCTGCTGCGGCCGGAGTGAGATCGCGGTCGAGGAGTCCCGCGAGGACCTCGCGGCGGGTCGCCCGGGGGCGGAGGTGAGGCAGCTCGACGGGTTCGAGCACGCGGCGGCCGGCGGTGGCGGTCACATAGCGCGACACGGCCGCGAGCGCGTCGTCGCTGCCGTCGTCGATGACCACCGCGACGACCTCGGGGATCCCGGTCAGGGCCCGGGCAAGTTCGGTTGGGCGTGCCAGCACGCTCGAGGCACCGTGGTCACATCGAGGACAGGGCACGATGGCCACGCCGGCTGCGCCACTGCGCAGGGCGTGCAGGATCAGCGTCTCGTCCACGGTGAGCGTGGAGCGCAGCACCACCGGGGTGACTCCCGCCACCGCGTTGATGCGGACCGCGCTGTCCGCACAGGTCAGCGCGAGCACGGATCCAGGGCCGGCGTCGGCGAGCGCCGCGTCAACCGCCGCGCGCAGCTCTGTCTCGGGGTCGAAGGCACGCTCGAGCGCGGACGTGGGGCAGGCCGCAGTGCAAGCGCCGCAGCGGCGACAGGCCCAGGCGTCGATCGTGATGGTGGTGCCCTCGTGGTACTGACGCGCGGTGATGGCCCCGAACGGGCACGTGTCCACGCAGGCTCGGCACCCGACCATGCCGTCGGCTCCGCCAGCGCACCGGTGCACGTCAAAGGTCGGCGGGGGGTCCAGGGAGTTCAATACGTCGTCGGGCATCAATGGAGCTCTCCCCTGCTCGAGCCTGCACCGCGCGGCGCAGACAAGCCGGCGACCGATGTTGCCACCGAGGTTGGCACCGCTTTGGTGCAAGGATCAGGGGCAGACGCCCCCCGGGATGCGGGACCAATACGGCTGCCGGCGGGCCTTCCGTCGGGCCGGTCGCTCCGGATGCGTCTCGCCGGCGCCGGCGTGGCCGCGGCCCTCCGTCCGCTAGGGTGCGCCTGTCACAAAGCCCAACCCGAGGAGCATCGCTATGCCCGAGTACCTGCCCGAGGCCTACACCGTGTTCCGTGAGCGCTACCCCGACGTCACGGCGGCCCTGGACGCGTTGGGCTCAGCTAGTGATGACGCGGGCCCACTCGACGACAAGAGTCAGCGCCTGGTCAAGCTCGGGTTGGCGATCGGGTCACTGGCCGAGGGGGCTGTGCGATCCAACGCCCGGAAGGCGCTGGCCGCCGGCGCCTCCGAGGCCGAGATCCGTCACGTCGGAGTGCTTGCGGTCACCACGTGCGGGTTCCCTGCCGCGATCGCGGGCCTGCAGTGGATCGACGAAGTGCTCGCCGCCGAGTCCTAGCGCACGGCGCAGGTGGGCTGCGCTAGCCCTCCAAGGGGCGGATGTCGGTCACAGTAACCGAGAAGGTCCCACCCGGAGCGGTGTAGGAGACGGTGTCGCCGACCTTGGCGCCGATCAGAGCCTGCCCCAGCGGCGACGAGGCCGACACCAGGCCCAAGCCGGGCACCTTGTCCTCGATCGACCCGATCAGCACCTCCTCGGCGTCGCCGTCGGAGTCGGTGACGGTCACGACCGTGCCGGCGGCGACCACGCCCTCGACCTGGTCGGCTTCGCCCACCTGGGCGTTGCGCAGCATGTCCTCGAGCTGGCGGATGCGCGCCTCCATCTTGCCCTGCTCGTCCTTGGCCACGTCGTACTCGGCGTTCTCCTTCAGGTCGCCGTGCGCGCGGGCGCGCTCGATCGCTGCGGAGGCTTCTCGGCGCCCGGACCCGCGCAGCTCTTCCAGCTCGGCGTTGAGGCGGTCGTAGGCGGCTTGGGACAGCCAGACGGGCTCGCTCACGGTGGGTACCTCTGACGTGCTCGCGGACAGGACAGAGTGGACAAGTGTAGTCCTTTGGCCCGGTCATGGGGCCGAGGCAGCCATCGGATCGTCCCCGCTGCCGCAGTAGGCTGCGCGGTCGCCCGCCGTCAGCCGGAGTCGCCCAGTGGCCGATGAACCCCCGCGCACCACCCTGCGTGGCTTGCTCCGCGAGCCGGCGTTCGTGACGGCCCTCGTCATCGCCGTGGTGGTGGCGCTCGGGTTCGGCCTCGTCGTGCCGGTGATCCCGGTCTTCGCAAGGTCCTTCGGGGTCGGCCTGTTCGCCGCAAGCGCGCTGGTCAGCGTCTTCGCGCTGGTGCGCCTGCTGTCGAACTTCTACACCGGGGCGATGACCGACCGCATCGGCACCCGCCTGGCCGTCGGATGGGGCGCGGTGGTCGTGGCTGTGTCCAGTGTGCTCGCCGGTTTGGCGCCCAACTACGCGGCGCTATTGGTGTTCCGTGGGCTGGGTGGCTTCGGCAGCGCCCTGTTCTTCAACGCCTTGCTGACCCACGTGATCCGCATGGTGCCGGCCGACTACCGCGGACGCGCGGTGGGGCTGTTACAGGGCGCGTTCCTGTTCGGGATCATGTTCGGCCCGACCGTCGGCGGGGCCCTGGCCGAGCCACTCGGGTTGCGCTGGCCGCTGATCATCTACGGCGGGTTCTGCGCGCTGGCCGGGGCGGTGGCCTTCGCCAAGCTGCCCCGCCTCGAGGTCGGCGACACCGCGCAGGGCAGCCGCCCCCGCGGGGTTCGGGCTACCCTCAAGTCGGCGGCGCAGCTGTGTGCCGACCCGGCGTTCGCCGCAGCGCTGGCAATGATGGCGGCCTCGCGCTACGCAGCCACCGGTGTGCGCTTCAGCCTCGTTCCCCTCTACGGCGACGAGGTCATCGGCGCAGGCACGCTCGTCGTCGGGGTCGCGCTGACGCTGTCGTCGATCTCGCACGCCGCCGTGCTGTGGCCCGCCGGGCGGTTAATCGACACCCGCGGGCGGAGGATCCTCGCGGCCCCGGCCTACCTGGCCTTCGCCGTGGCTTCCGCGGCGCTGATCTGGGCCACCGGGGTCACCGGCTTCTTGATCGTCATGGTGATCTACGGAGTGGGCACGGGTCTGACGTCGGTGACGCCGCCGGCGATCGTCGGCGACGTCGCCGAGCCTGCCGACACCGGCAAGGCCGTCGGCGTGCTCAACACCGCCGGCGACCTGGGCATGGTCGCCGGGCCGGCGGTGTCGGGATGGTTGGCCGGGCAGATCAGCTACGCCGCGGGGTTTGGCACCAGCGCAGGCTTGTTGCTCGTCGCGGCGCTCATCGCGGTTCGCATGCGGGAGACGCTCCCGCAGACCGACCGCAGCGGCTCCTAAAGGCGCCGGTCAGTCGCGCCGGTGCGCACCCAGGCCCGCGCGCCAGCCGGGCTACACTGCCGTTGATGCGGGAGTTGCTGTATCGCCTGTATGAGCGCCGGCTGGCCGCCGGGCTGGATGTGCTACCCGAGCATGTGGGGCTGATCCTCGACGGCAACCGCAGGTTCGCACGGGAGCGGGGCCTGGGAACCGCCGCGGCCGGTCATCGCCTCGGCGCCCGCAAGATCCATGAGCTGCTGGATTGGTGTGCCGAGCTGGGGATCTCGTACGTGACGCTGTGGCTGCTGTCGACGGACAACTTGCGTCGTGACGCGGACGAGGTGGCCGACCTCGTCGAGATCATCGGCGAGACCGTTGACCGGATCGCCTCCCGCGCACCGACGGTGCGGGTCACCCCCGTCGGCGCGATCGACACGCTGCCCGACCCGCTGCAGCGGGTCCTCAAGCACGCCGCCGAGGCGACCGCCGGCGGCGGGGAGCTCCACGTGCAGGTCGCGGTCGGCTACGGGGGCCGCCAGGAGATCGTCGACGCGTTGCGCGGCCTGCTGACCGCTCGGCGAGACCGCGGCGACGACCTCGACCGGGTCATCGATGAGCTGACGCTGTCCGAGGTCGCCGAGCACCTGTACACCACCGGCACTCCCGATCCCGACCTGATCATCCGGACGTCGGGGGAGATCCGCCTGTCGGGCTTCTTGCTGTGGCAGTCGGTGCACTCGGAGTTTCACTTCTGTGACGCCTACTGGCCGGAGTTCCGCCGGACCGACTTTCTCCGGGCGCTCCGCGACTACGCGTCCCGTCAGCGCCGGTTCGGTGGCTAGGCGACCAGACAGAGGTTCCGCGGTTCGCCGCGCTTGGCTGGCTACTATGCGCAGTCCGACGACCGAGGCGACATCGTGACCGACCCTCGACGGCTGTGGCAGCGCCGATGACCTCCACCGTGGTCGAACTGCTCCGCAACGCGACAGCCCACGCCAAGGACCTGTGGGAGTTCGAGGATCGTCGGCGGCCACTCGATGACGCCGGCTACGCTCAGGCCGACCGGCTGGCGAGCACCCTGCCCGCCGCAGGCGAGCCCCTCGCCGCGATCGCTTCTAGCCCCGCCGCGCGGTGCATGCAGACCGTCGGTCCCCTCGGCGCGTCACTCGGCCTGACGGTCGCCGGCGAGCCCGGGCTGCAAGACGTCTTCGAGGTGCCCACCTCCGACGACGGGGACCGATGGCTCGACGCCGCCTGGAAGGGTGGACGCGCGCTGGCGGTGGTCGACCGGCTCGTCACGGCCCACCGCGGCTCGCGCGTGGTCGTGTGCAGCCACGGCGACGTGATCCCCTCACTGGTGGCGCTGCTGGTCGGACGCGACGCCCTGAGCCTGCCCGACGTCCGCTGCCCGCCGGCCGGGCGGTTCACCCTGACGTTCACCGACGGGCGGTGCACCGGTGTCGTGCCGGTGGCGCCGCCGCCAAGGCCTCGATCCTCGCTACGACAGGAGCCCCGATGACCCAGTCGCCGCCGATCTCCTACGTCCTCGAC
>SLAO01000057.1 GCA_007126835.1 Nitriliruptorales bacterium
AAGGGCTTTGCGATCGGCTCGGCGGTGATCACCGCGCTGGCGCTGTTCACCGCGTTCCAGCAGGCCATCGTGGCCGCAGGCGGTGAGATCTCCTTGGACATCTCGGCGGTGGACGTGTTCATCGGCCTGTTCATCGGGGCGATGCTGCCCTTCTTGTTCGCTGCGTTGACGATGAACGCCGTGGGCCGTGCCGCCAACGAGATGATCGAGGAGGTCCGGCGCCAGTTCGCCACCATCCCAGGGTTGCGCGAGGGCAAGGAGGGCGTCCGGCCTGAGTACGCGCGCTGCGTGGACATCTCCACCGCCAGCGCGCTAAAGGAGATGGTCCTGCCGGGATCGCTGGCGGTCGTCGTCCCCCTCGTGGTCGGCTTCGTGTCCGTCGACGCGCTCGGCGGGCTGCTGGCCGGCGTGCTCGTAACCGGGTTCGCCATCGCGATCTTCATGGCCAACGCCGGCGGTGCATGGGACAACGCGAAGAAGTACATCGAGGCCGGCAACTACGGTGGCAAGGGCTCCGAGACGCACCACGCGGCAGTCGTGGGCGACACCGTCGGCGACCCGTTCAAGGACACCAGCGGGCCGGCGATGAACATCCTGATCAAGGTCATGACGATCGTGTCGCTGATCTTCGCGTCAGCGTTCGTCGCCGTCGGGTAGAGGCGGCAGGCCCGGGGCTCACCCGGGCAGGCGGCCCCACCCGTACAGCCAGGTGACGTCGCGGCTTCCGGCGGGGTCGGGCCGCCGCTCCACCTCGATGCTGGTGTAGCCGCGGTCTGCGAGCAGCGCCTTGAGCTCGGGCTCGGTCACGCTCGTGACGTAGACGTCGCCGACCGGCTCGTCCCGGGCGGGCTCGAGGTCGCCGGAGCCCTCACGAAATGAGAGGAAGATGGGCCCGGTGCGCTGCACTCGGCGCAGCTCAGCCAGCGCGGCACGCACCTCGGCTCGCGGCAGGTGCTGCAACGCTGCCGGCGCCCAGACGCCCTCGAACGTGGCATCGGCGAACGGCAGTCGCCGGTAGTCCCACACCGCGAGAGGCTTCTTGGGAAACAGCTTCCCGCCGATGGCCATCGCCGCCGGTGACCGGTCGCCGGCCACGACGAACAGGCCAGCGTCGCGCAGCACGCGCACGTCGAGCACCGGGCCGGCGGCAACGTCGATCACCAAGGCGCCACGCCCAGCCTGGCGCGCGAACGTGCGGACCGCGTCGAGGGGTCGCTCGTCCCACCATGCCTGCTGGTAGGCCTCCGCGGCAGCATCGTACGCGGCGATGCTGCGCTCGGTGCGTGGGTCCAACCGGCGCCTCCTGGTCAGCGGCAAGCGCCCGGGATCCTAGCCGGGCAGCCGCTCTCCGGGGCACTCAGCCGCGGCCGTTGCCGTTGTCCTCGAAGCCCACGGCGAAGGTCATGTTGACCTGGGTACCCTTCTCCCGCACGAAGGAGACGTCGTCGGCCAGCCCGCGGATCACGGTGACCCCGAGGCCCCCCTCCTTGGTCCAGTCGCGACCGTCGACGTCGTCCACGGGGGGATCGAAGCCTGGCCCCGTGTCCTGGATGGTGACCTGGAACTGCCCCTCACGAGGCCCGAACGCAAGCACGACGGGCATCGCCACCTCGACCCGCTGGTGGGCCAGGATGGCGTTCGTGGTTGCCTCGCTGACCGCGATCTTGAGATCCTCCACCCGGGCGCTGTCCATGCCGGACTGCCGGGCTGCCGCGGTCACCACGAGTCGGGCCAGCCCGACGTAGACCACGTCAGGTGGCAGATGCAGTTCGACGTCGGACATTACGCCTCGCTCTGAAGCGCCTCGTCGAGCGAGTCGTAGATCGGGAACACCTTGGTCAGCCCCGTGATGCGGAAGATCTTCAGGATGCGCTCCTGGTCGCAGACCAACGCGAGGGTTCCCTCGTGGGAGCGCACGCGCTTGAGCCC
Organism: Nitriliruptorales bacterium; assembly: GCA_007126835.1. Taxonomy (GTDB): domain Bacteria; phylum Actinomycetota; class Nitriliruptoria; order Euzebyales; family Egibacteraceae; genus SLAO01. Next base: position 1,930 of record SLAO01000057.1, read on the forward strand.
GCCGACGAGCACACCGAGCCCCGTGGAGTCGAGGAACTCGACCTTGGTCATGTCCACGATCAACCGGTGGTGGCCGTTGCCGACGAGCTCGACGAGCTTCTCCCGCAGCTTGGGGGCGGTGTAGACGTCGACCTCTCCGCCCACGTCGAGCACGGTGTACTCGCCTTCAGTGCGATGGTTCAGGGACAGTTCCACATGCGACTCCTCGTACTCGCTCGAGCCAGCACAGGAAGGACTGGCGCACGACAATGCTCTACGGTGTGCCCGAGGAGCCGCCAGCCAAAACGTGGGGCGCCGCGGGTTACGCTCAGGCGCATGGTGCCCGCTCGCAGACCCGACCAACCAGCCCAGATGGCCACTGCCGAGCCCGATCGCGTCCTGACGGCCCTTGCCGCCTCGTTGGACATCCGCGACGGTACGCCCCCTGACGACAGCAACCGACTCGCCCACGTCACCCACCTGCCCGCGCGAGCGGCCCGCACCAGCCCACTGCCGTCCGACCTGCCCCCTGTCCTGGCGGACCGGCTCGCGCGCAACGGGGTGGACGCGTTGTACGTGCACCAGGCCGCCGCGCGCGACCGCCTCGTGGCGGGTCGGCACACCGTGGTCGCCACCGGCACCGCCAGCGGCAAGAGCCTGTGCTATCAGCTGCCGCTGCTGGAACGGCTGCTGGCTGACGAGCACGCCACCGCGCTGTATCTGGCACCGACCAAGGCTTTGGCCCGCGACCAGGTGCGGGCCCTCCGCGAGCTGCGTCTGCCCCAGGTCCGCGCCGCCGCCTACGACGGCGACACACCCCGCCACGAGCGCGACGCCGTCCGGCGCACGGCCAACGTGGTCCTGACCAACCCCGACATGCTCCACGCATCGATCCTGCCGGGCCATCGGCGCTGGCGGGACTTCCTGCACAACCTGTCGTTCGTCATCGTCGACGAGTGCCACGCCGCACGGGGAGTGTTCGGCGCCCACGTCGCGGCGATCCTGCGGCGGCTGCGTCGGGTCTGTGAGCACTACTCGTCGACGCCGACGTTCGCGCTGGCCACCGCGACCATCGGCAACCCGGGCGAGCACGCCAGCAACCTGACCGGCCTCGACGTCGAAGCGGTCGTCGAGGACGGCTCTCCGCGGCCTCGCGTGGTCGTGGCGCTGTGGGAAATCCCCACCGACGACCCGGCCGAGGGCACGCGCCGGTCGTTGCTCGCCGAGGGCGCCGACGTGCTATCGGGAATGGTCGAGCGCGGCCTGGCGACGCTGTGCTTCGTGCGGTCCCGCAAGGCTGCGGAGGTCATCGCGACCACGGCGCGCCGTCGCCTCGGCCAAGACTCGATCCTGGCGTACCGGGCAGGGCTGCTCGCCGAGGAGCGCCGGGCGGTCGAGACCGGACTCGCCAACGGCTCGGTTCGAGGCGTGGCCACCACCGACGCGCTGGAGCTCGGCGTTGACGTCGGCGCGCTCGACGCGGTGGCGATCCTGGGTTGGCCGGGAACCGCGGCATCGTTCTGGCAGCAAGCCGGCCGGGCCGGGCGCCGGCACCGCGACGCGCTGGTGGTCTTCGTCGGCGACGACGACCCACTCGACCGCTACCTGCTGGCTCATCCCTCCGAGCTGCTGGGACGGCCGGTGGAAGCCGCCACCGCGGACGTCTCCAATCCTTACGTGCTGCGTCCGCACCTGCGCTGCGCCGCCGCCGAGCTGCCGATCGATCCCGGCGACGACGTCCTGGGCCCCGATGTGGTGCCCCTGCTTTTTGAGGAGGAGGCTGCCGGTCATCTCCGGCGACGCGGGCAACGGTGGTTCGCCGCCGGCGAGACGATGCCCGCCCACGGGGTGTCGATCCGGTCAGCCGGCGGTGAGCCCTACGCGATCGTCGACGCCGGGTCCGGTGCGCTCATCGGTGAGGTCGACGAGGCTCGGGCGTTTCGCACCGTCCACCCTGGCGCGGTGTACCTGCACCAGGGCGCCGCGTACGAGGTCACGACCCTCGACCTCGAGCGGCGCGTCGCCGCCGTCCGTGCCTACGCCGGTGACGTAACGACCAGCGCGCGCAGCGACACCGACGTCACCGTCACCCAAGAACTCGTCGCCGTGGAGTGGGCCCGGTGCCGTCTGGCCCACGGACAGCTGGAGGTCACCACCCAGGTCCTGGGCTACGAGCGGCGGCGCATCTCCACCGGGCAGTCCCTGGGGGTCGTCGACCTGGACCTGCCCCGCACCCGGCTGGACACCCGCGGCACCTGGGTGGCGATCCCCACGCCCGTGCTGGCCGACGCCGGGCTGGCGGACGCCGACGTGGCCGGAGCGGCGCACGCTGCCGAGCACGCCGCCATCGGCTTGCTGCCGCTCATCGCGATGTGCGACCGGTGGGACGTCGGCGGCCTGTCCACCCCGTGGCACCCCGATACGGGCACCGCGACGATCTTCATCTACGACGGCTACCCCGGGGGGGCGGGCATCGCCGAACGGGCGCTGGCGTCGGCCTCCCGGCACCTGACCGCCACGCGCGACGCCATCGTGGCCTGCCCCTGCGACAGCGGCTGCCCGTCGTGCGTGCACTCGCCCAAGTGCGGAAACGGCAACGAGCCGCTGGACAAGGCAGGGGCGGCCGCGCTGCTGTCGGCGGTGCTGGCCGATCAGCCGGCGTAGCCCGCGATCCTTGGCCGTCAACGCGACGGGGGCCGTCCCGCGCGCCACCACCGCTCGGCCAGCGCCCACCGCCGCTGCTCGTCCTCGGCCGCGACAGCGCGGCGCTCGGCCACAGCGACGTCGTCCTCCAGCGCCCCGAGGTCGGCCCTGAGCAATCTGCGTATCCGCCCGAGGTCGTCCAAGGTCCCGTCGAGCGCGCGGTCGAAGCGCTGCCGGGTCGCGCCCGCGAAGCCCACACGGCCGTGGGTGGCAGCGGTCACGTGCAACTCGGCGACCGCATCGAGCGCGGCCAGGAGATCCTCGGTGGCGGCCACGACGGCGGCGGCCTCGTCGAACGGGTAGGAGAAGGCGCGAGGCCGCGGCCCCGGGTGATACGTGGCGTCCACCGGCTACCGACCGAACGAGACCGAGCGGTCGGCGGCCTCGAGTTGCTCCGCAAACGTCCGCGAGCCGGTCGCCAGGTCCTGATACGCCGCGTCAATCTCGCCCATCACCCCGCCGAACTGTCCCTGGACGCCGCCGACGAAGTCCGTGGCCTGGGTCAGCATGAACGTGCGGAACGCCTCGACGTCGTCGATGGCGGTGGCGAGGACGCGATCCACCTCGCCGTGCAGCCGCGTCTCGGCAGCGTCCGCCGCGCCACGGCTCGCGCCCTCCCAGTCGGTGGCGCCGAGCTGCTGCCGGGCCGAGGAGATGCGTCCGCGCAGCTCCTCGGCGAGTTGCTCGAAATGAGCGCGCAGCGTCGCCGTGACCGCCTCGACTTCGCTCTCCATGCGCCCGGCTACCGCCGACGCGTCCTGGCCTGCGGCGGTAGCCGCTCCTCCGGTGTCGGTCATCACGCCAGCCGTCCGCGCGATGTCAGCGAGGTTGCCTCCTATTCGTGCGCTCATGACATCCTCCAAGTAAGGTCATCTACCGCGGAACACGACAGGGCATAGACTCTATCGAAAATTCATGTGGAAGCATCGGGATTATCCTCAAGCGGATGGCCGCGTCCCTGGCGTCGCCACCTGCGTGAGCGCGATA
>SLAO01000079.1 GCA_007126835.1 Nitriliruptorales bacterium
AGCACGCGCTCCACGTTGGTGTCGACGGGCGCGGCCACCTCCTCGAACGCGAACACCGCAACCGCGCGTGCCGTGTAGGGTCCGACACCGGGCAGGGCCTGCAAGTCGGTCAACCTCGACGGGACAGCCCCTTGGTGGTGCTCGACGATCGCCTGCGCAGCGCGCTGGAGATGCACCGCGCGCCGGTTGTAACCGAGTCCGTGCCACTCCGCGATGACGTGGCCAGCAGGTGCGCCGGCAAGGGACGCCACGTCCGGAAAGCGCCGGAGGAACCTCGGCCACGCCTCCACCACACGCGCGACCTGGGTTTGCTGGAGCATGAGCTCACTGACCAGCACACCATATGGATCGCGGTCCTTGCGCCAGGGAAGATCACGCCCGGCCACGGCGTACCAGTCGAGGAGACCCGCCCGCAGGGCTGCATGCCTGTCTTTGTCGTCGGACGTGCCGGGAAACGCAGGCCCAACCGACCTCGAGCGTGGCGAACTCGGCGGTGATGATGTCGGGGGCACGCCGGCGAGGTTGGCAGGGGCCTGCCCTGGGCGCAACCTCGGCTCGGGACCGGCGCGACCCCGCCACACCCCCGCGACGACGGGTAGGGTGCCTGTGCTCGCCACACGAGACCGGGGCAGTTCTCAGGAGGTGCGATGCGGCAGCTCTGGCCAGAGACCGTGCGGGACATCGAGGCCTACGACGCCTACCGGCCGGCCGAAGATGAGCCGCTGCTGCGCATCAACATGGTCTCATCGGTAGACGGTCAGGCCACCGACGCCCAGCGGCGCTCGGCCGGCCTCGGTGGGGCCGGCGACTTCGCGGTCTTCGTCGCACTCCGGGCGCTCGCCGACGGCATCCTCGTCGGGGCAGGAACCGTGCGAGCGGAGGACTACGGACCGCACCGGGTCCGGCCTTCCCTGGCGATTCGGCGCCACCAAGACGGACGCATGCATCCCGCCCCGATCATCGTGGTGTCGGGCTCGCTCCTGCTTGACCCCGAGGCCCGGTTGTTCACCCAAGCCCGAACCCGCCCGATCGTGCTGACCCACGAGGAGTCCCCGCTCGACCGGCGGCGCGCGCTCGAGAAGGTCGCCACGGTGATCACCGCCGGACAGCGGGAGGTGGATCTGGTCCAAGGGATCGAACAGCTCCGCAAGGACCACGGCTTAGACCACCTGCTCTGCGAGGGCGGCCCGACGCTCAACAGCCACCTGCTGGCCGCCGGGCTAGTGGACGAACTGTGCTGCACGTTCTCGCCGCAGATCGTCGGCGGGGGCGGACCGGGCATCGTCGCCGCCGACTCGGTTTCCGTCGGCCTCCAGCTTGCAGCGCTCTACACCGACGGGGCGGAGCTCTTCGCGCGGTATCGGGTCGGCAGCAGCTCTGACCGCGATCCACGGCAAGGCCAGCTCTGAGTTCTAGAACAGCCGCAGTTCGTCGGACTCGACCCCGCGCAGCTCATCGTAATCCACCTCGACACAGGCGATCCCCCGCTCACGCGCGAGCGTCTTGGCCTGCGGCTTGATGCGCTGCGCCGCGAAGATGCCACGCACGGGTGCGAGCATGGGATCACGGTTGAGCCGCTCCAGGTAGCGGGTTAGCTGATCGACACCGTCGATCTCGCCTCGGCGTTTGATCTCCACTGCCACCACGCCGCCGTCGCCGTCCCGGCACAGCAAGTCGACGGGACCGATGTCGGTCGGGTACTCACGACGGACGAGACGGAGCCCGTCGTCCGGGGCCAAGACGTCGGGATGAGCCGCCAGCAGTTGCTGCAGGTGGGCCTCGACCCCGTCCTTGGACAACCCAGGGTCCTCACCGAGCTCGTGCGTGACGTCCAGGAGAACCTCGTCGATGACCACCTCGAGGGTTTCCCCCTTCGGGTTGGTGACCACCCACCGGTCTTCGTCCTCGACGAACGTGTTGGGCGCGTTCATCCAGTTCAGCGGCTTGTAGGCCCCACCGTCGGCATGCACAGCCACGCAACCGTCGGCCTTGACCATCAACAACCGCAGCGCCGAGGGCAGCTCGGCGGTCAATCGACCGTCATAGGTGACCGAGCAGCGGGCGAGGACGAGACGCATCGCGAGCAAGCGTAATCGAAGGTAGGCCCGACAGCCGGGGAGGTGCCGGTCACCGCCCGCGCGCCGCGCTGGCGTGACCGCCTCCCCGCCTGATGCTCCCCGGCGGTCTTGCCCCACCGCGGAGCACGGGGTGGACCGCTGCGATGCGTGGGGCCCGGCGCGCTTTCGCGCCGGGTCCGCTCCGGTGGCCGCTCTTGGCGCGGCGACCAGTCTGGCTCGCTCCTCGTGGTTGCGTCACCGTCGCGGGTGACGGGGACCGGCTCTTGTCGCCGATCCCACCCCGAGCGGAGCGCCTGCTGACTGCATCGGCAGCGGGCTAGCAAACTTTACCCCAAAGGGGCTGGCTTTGCACCCGGTCCATGCGCGGGCGGCGCGGGGGACGTCTTCTCGAGCACGCTTCGAGCGCACTGCCCATGGCCACCGGACTAGGAGGTCGGGCAAATGTTGCGCATGGGACGGCGATCGGTTCGTTCGAGCACCCCTGGTTCGGACAAATCGGATCCGACTGGTACATCTGCACGAGCGCTCGTGCAGATGTACCAGTCGGGTGTCATATATCCTGTTTGTCCCCGACGACGCGTCGGTCTCCGAGGGCGACCGCCAAGGCTGGCCAAGGGCGGGCGGCCCAAGGGTAGCCCCGTGTCACTGCCAGCAGCGAGCCCTCGCCGTGGCTGGGAGCTCGCCGTTGCTGCTAGCTCTCGCCGTTGGTGCCGCTTCCGTCCCCACCTGAGCTGGCGAGCTCGACCGGGGGCGACTCCGGCGGGGCGTCCACGCCACGGAACGTGATCTCGTCGTCAACCGCGTCGGTGACGATCAGCTGGCCAGCGGTGAACTCGCCCCACAGGATCTTCTCCGACAGGACGTCCTCGATGTGGCGCTGGATGGTCCGCCGCAGCGGCCGCGCGCCCAGCGAGGCGTCGTAACCGGTCTCGGCAAGCCACGTTTTGGCATCCTCGGTCAGCTCGATGTCCAAGTCCTTGGACTTCAGCTGCTCCTTCACGCGGGCCATCATCAGGTCGACGATGTCCTTGACCTGCTCACGGGTGAGCTGGTGGAACACGATCGTGTCGTCGATCCGGTTCAAGAACTCGGGCCGGAAGTGGCGCTTGAGCTCGTCGTCGACTTGCTCCTTCATCCGGCCGTACGTGTCGGCCTCGTCGGAGCTCGCCGAGAAGCCCAGCTCCTGCTTGCCCAGCTCGCGGGTCCCCAGGTTGGAGGTCATGATGATGACGGTGTTCTTGAAGTCCACCGCGCGGCCCTGGGCGTCGGTGAGGCGCCCGTCCTCGAGGATCTGCAACAGCGCGTTGAACACGTCGGGGTGGGCCTTTTCCACCTCGTCGAACAACACGACGCTGAAGGGGCGACGACGGACGGCTTCGGTCAGCTGCCCGCCCTCGTCGTAGCCGACGTAGCCCGGAGGCGAGCCGACGAGCCGGCTGACCGTGTGCTTTTCCATGTACTCGGACATGTCGAGGTGGACCAGCGCGCCCTCGTCGCCGAAGAGGAACTCGGCCAGCGTCTTGGCGAGCTCGGTCTTGCCCACCCCGGACGGGCCGAGGAAGATGAACGAGCCCGCGGGACGCTTGGGGTCCTTCAGACCAGAGCGGGTCCGGCGGATCGACTTCGACACCGCGCTGATGGCCTCTTCCTGGCCGACGACCCGCTTGTGCAGCTCCGACTCCATGCGCAGCAGCTTGGCGGTCTCCTCCTCGGTGAGCTTGAACACCGGGATGCCGGTCCAGTTCGACAGCACCTCGGCGATGTCCTCCTCGTCGAGGGTGAGCACGGTGTCCATCCCGTCGGACTTCCACTCGCGCTCACGCTCCGCCTTGCGCTCCAGGAGCTTCTTCTCCGAGTCGCGCAGCTGCGCGGCCTTCTCGAAGTCCTGGTCGTCGATCGCGGATTCCTTCTGCTGGCGAACGCTCGAGGCTTCGTCCTCGAGGTCCTGGAGGTCCGGTGGCGCCGTCAGGCGACGGATCCGCAGCCGGCTGCCGGCCTCGTCGATCAGGTCGATCGCCTTGTCGGGCAGGTACCGGTCGGAGATGTAGCGGTCCGCGAGGTTGCCAGCGGCGACCAGGGCGTCATCGGTGATCGTCACGCGGTGGTGCGCCTCGTAGCGGTCGCGCAGGCCCTTCAGGATCTCGATCGTGTGCGAGACCGAGGGCTCCTCGACCGTGATCGGCTGGAAGCGCCGCTCGAGCGCCGCGTCCTTCTCCAGGTGCTTGCGGTACTCGTCGATCGTGGTGGCGCCGATCGTCTGCAGCTCGCCGCGGGCCAGCATCGGCTTGAGGATGCTCGCCGCGTCGATCGCGCCCTCGGCGGCGCCCGCCCCGACGAGCGTGTGCAGCTCGTCGATGAACAGGATGATGTCGCCCCGGGTGGTGATCTCCTTTAGCACCTTCTTCAGGCGCTCCTCGAAGTCACCGCGGTAGCGGCTACCCGCGACCAACGCCCCGAGGTCGAGGGTGTAGAGCTGCTTGTCCTTCAGCGTCTCGGGAACGTCACCGGCCACGACCTTCGCCGCCAGCCCCTCGACGATCGCCGTCTTGCCGACGCCGGGCTCGCCGATCAGGACCGGGTTGTTCTTCGTCCGCCGGGACAGGACTTGCATGACCCGCTCGATCTCGCGGGAGCGCCCGATCACCGGGTCGAGCTTGCCGTCGCGGGCGTGCTGGGTCAGGTTGCGGCCGAACTGGTCGAGAACGGCGGAGCTCTTGCCTTCCTCGGATCCGCCCGACACGCCGGCCTTCTGCCCGCCCTGCTGGGTCCCTTGCTCGCCGGAGGCGTACCCCGACAGGAGCTGGATGACCTGCTGGCGGACGCGGTTGAGGTCGGCGCCAAGCTTCTGGAGCACCTGGGCGGCCACGCCCTCGCCCTCGCGGATCAGCCCGAGCAGGATGTGCTCGGTGCCGATGTAGTTGTGCCCGAGCTGCAGCGCCTCGCGGAGGCTCAGCTCGAGGACCTTCTTGGCGCGCGGGGTGAACGGGATGTGTCCCGCCGGGGCCGTCTGACCTTGGCCGATGATCTCCTCGACCTGCTCGCGGACCCCCTCGAGGGAGATCCCAAGCGATTCGAGGGCCTTGGCAGCGACCCCCTCACCCTCGTGGATGAGCCCCAGGAGGATGTGCTCGGTGCCGATGTAGTTGTGGTTCAGCATCCTGGCCTCTTCTTGGGCCAGGACGACCACGCGGCGTGCCCGGTCGGTGAACCGTTCGAACATGCAGTGCCCCCTGCTCGGGTGCTCGGGTAGGAACTGTACCATCGGGGTCTCGCCCGAGACCGAGGTAGAACCCCGGTTTGACCTGGGCGTCTGGCCCGGTGCGGCCGGCCGTCCAGGTCGTCCGCGTGGGCCGTATCCGTGCTCGAACCAAGGGTTTCCACCCGGGCGGGCGACCACGCACACCCCCAGACTACGTCGGTCTGAGGGTGGGGAAGAGGATCACGTCGCGAATCGTGTCGGTCCCGGCCAGCAGCATGACCACACGGTCGACGCCCACACCGAGACCGCCCATCGGCGGCATGCCGAACTCCATCGCGGCGAGGTAGTCCTCGTCGACGGCCATCGCCTCCTCATCCCCCGCCGCGCGCGCCGCCGCCTGCGCCTCGAACCGTTCCCGCTGATCGTCAGGATCGGTCAGCTCGCTGAAGGCGTTCGCGTACTCGCGACCGCCGATGATCAACTCGAAGCGCTCGGTGACGTGGGGGTCGCTGCGGTGGCGTCGTGCAAGAGGCGAGACCTCGACTGGATAGTCGATCACGAAGGTCGGGTCTGCCAGCGTGTGTTCGACCAGCTTCTCGTACAGCTCGAGGACGAGCTTTCCCACGCCCCAGTCGTCGTCGAACGACACGGCGTGCTGCTCACACAGCGACCGGACGTCGGTCAGGTCGCTGTCGTAACCCAGGTCCGGTGCGTCGGCGGCCTGGCGGACCAGGTCGAGGAGCGGCACCCGCGGCCACCACCCGGCCAGGTCGACGCCGGCCGGGGTCGTCGTCTGACCGATCGCCTCCAGGGCGGCTCGCTGCAGCAGCGCCTGGGTCAGCTCCATCATGTCGTGGTAGTCGGCGAACGCCTCGTAGGACTCGAGCATCGTGAACTCGGGGTTGTGCCGCGGCGACAAGCCCTCGTTGCGGAAGACCCTTCCCAGCTCGTAGACCCTGGCCAGCCCTCCCGCAACCAGGCGCTTCAGATACAGCTCGGGCGCGATCCGCAGGTACAGCTCGATGTCGAGGGCGTTGTGGTGGGTCGCGAACGGCTTGGCCGCGGCTCCGCCCGGGATGGGATGCAGGATGGGCGTCTCGACCTCGAGGTAGCGTCGCTGGTCGAGCTCGGCCCGCATCGCCCGTACCGCGGCGCTGCGGATCTCGAACACACGCCGGCTGTCGGCGTTGACCGCGAGGTCGACCCACCGGCGCCGATACCGCGACTCGGTGTCGCGCAGCCCGTGCCACTTGTCGGGTGGCGGCTCGAGGGCCTTGCCCACCAGCGTCACCCGGTCGGGTTGCACCGACAGCTCGCCGCGCTTGGTGCGCACCACCTCCCCCTCGGCGACCACCCAGTCGCCGAGGTCGAGGAGCTCGACGGCCTCCATGCCCTGCTCCCCGAGGACGTCGCGGCGGCAGAACAGCTGCAGCTCGTCGTCCCACTCACGCAGGACGAGGAAGGCCAGCTTGCCGTGGCCGCGACGCAGCACCAGCCGCCCGCCGACGCTGACGCGCTGCTCGGACCCCTGCCCGGGCTCGATGGCGCCGTCCCACGTCGCCACGACCTCGCCGATGCGGTGGCTGGGCGACACGCCCACCGGGTAGGGCTCGGCGCCCTGCTCCCGCAGCTGCGCCAGGGTCGCGCGTCGCTCCGCCGTCAGCGCGTCGCGGTGGCCTTGCTCCTCGACGTGGTCGGCGCCCGGACCGTCACTCATGAGGCCGGCAGGGTACCGGCGCGAGGGGGCAGCACCATCGGGCGTCCCGCCTCACTGCTCGACGACGAGGACGAGGTCGCCCGGCTCGACTGCAGTGCCAGCTCCGGCGGCTACCCGGGCCACACGGCCATCGTGGGGTGCCGAGATCGACGACTCCATCTTCATCGCCTCGACCGTGGCCACCGGGTCGCCGGCGGCGACGTGGGAACCCCGCTCCGCCGCCCACGTGACCACCCCGGTCAACGGCGCGGCAACGTGGGTCGGATCGGTGCGGTCGGCCTTCTCCACGTCGGCCACCCCGCTGGTGATCGACCGGTCACGCACCTCGATGGGGCGGACCTGGCCGTTGACCTCGAGCAGCACCGTGCGAAAGCCGCGTTCGTCGGCGTCGCTGACGGCCTGCAGGGAGGCGTAGATGCGGACGCCGCGCTGGAGGTCGAAGACGACCTCGGATCCCTGGCGCAGCCCGTAGAAGAACGCGCTTGTGGGCAGCACCGAGACGTCGAACCACTCCTCCCGTGCAGTTTCGAAGGCGCTCGTGGGCTGGGGGAACTGCAGCCGGCTCAGCGCCAGCCGCCGGGCAGGCCCCGCTTCGGCTGGCAGTTCCACGGCGCTGTCGGGCGCAGCGCCGGTGGGCGATTCCCCGCGCGCGGCCAGCACGCGCGAGCGGAACGGCTCGGGCCAGCCACCCGGCGGCGTGCCAAGCTCCCCGCGAAGGAACCCGATCACGCTGTCGGGGAGGTCGTAGCGCTCCGGGTGGGCTTCGAGCTCGGCCACGTCGAGGCCTGAGGAGACCAGGTACAGGGCCAGGTCACCGACCACCTTGCTGGTGGGGGTGACCTTGATCAGCCGTCCCAGGAGGGTGTCGCACCGCGCGTAGGCCTCCTCGACCTCGTGGAAGCGCTCACCGAGGCCCAGGGCGGTGGCCTGCTGGCGCAGGTTCGACAGCTGCCCGCCCGGGATCTCGTGGCGGTACACGGTGCCGGTCGGGCTCTGCAGCCCGGATTCGAACGGTCCGTACAGCTTGCGCACGGCCTCCCAGTACGGCTCGAGCTGCCCGAGGGCGTCAAGCGACAGGCCGGTCTCCCGGTCGCCGCCGTCGGTGGAGGCCACGATCGCGGCGAGGCTTGGCTGGCTGGTCATCCCCGACAGCGGCGCCGCCGCCCCGTCGACCGCATCCACGCCGGCGTCGATCGCCGCCAGGTAGGTGGCGAGCTGCCCGCCGGCGGTGTCGTGGGTGTGCAGGTGCACCGGGGCGTCGAACCGCTGGCGCAGCGCCGTGACCAGCGTCCGCGCGGCCCGAGGTCGCAGCAGGCCCGCCATGTCCTTGATGCACAGGACGTGCGCACCCGCGTCGATCACGCCTTCGGCCACGCGCAGGTAGTGGTCGAGGGTGTACACCGACTCGCTGGGATCGTGGAGGTCGCCGGTGTAGCACAGCGTGCCCTCGGCCAGACCGCCGGCGTCGCGCGTGGCCGCGATCGCCACGCGCATCTGCTCGACGTCGTTGAGCGCGTCGAAGATGCGAAACACGTCGATGCCCGCGGTTCGGGCTTCCTCTACGAACGCCCGCACCGCGTGCTCGGGGTAGGCGGTGTAGCCAAGGAGGTTGCGACCCCGCAGCAGCATCTGCAGGCAGATGTTCGGAACGGCGTCGCGCAGGCGCTCGAGCCGTTCCCACGGGTCCTCGTACAAAAAGCGCAACGCCACGTCGAACGTGGCGCCGCCCCAGGCCTCCAGCGACAGCAGTTGCGGGAGGCCGTGCGCGAGATGGGGCGCAGCGGTCAGCGCGTCGTAGGTGCGCATGCGCGTGGCGAGCAGCGATTGGTGGGCGTCGCGCAGTGTCGTGTCGGTGACCGCGAGCTCCTCACGGTCGCGGAGCCACCGCGCGAACCCGTCAGGCCCGAGCTCGTCGAGGAGATCGCGACTGCCCGCCGGCGGGGTCGCGCCCTTTTCCAGCTGGGGCAGCTTCTCGGCCGGCTCGGGCGTCGTGGGGGCTTGGCCGTGCCGCCCGTTGACCGTCTGGTCGGCGAGGTACATCGCCAGGCGCTGCGCGCGGTTGGCGCCGGCCGTGGCGTGGAGCAGGTGCGGCCGCTCGTCGATGAACGCGGTGGACAGGTCGCCCGCGAGGAAGTCGGGGTCGGCCAGCACCGCCTGCAGGAAGCGCATGTTGGTGCGCACGCCCCGGACGCGGAACTCGGCCAGCGCGCGCCGGGCGCGCCGCGCGGCGACCTCCAGGTCGCTGCCACGCGCAGTGAGCTTGACCAGCATCGAGTCGAAGAAGGGGCTGACCTCGCCGCCAACGAAAGCGCTGCCGGCATCTAGCCGGATCCCGGGACCGCCCGCGGAGCGGTACGCCGAGATCCGCCCGGTGTCGGGTCGGAAGTTGTTGGCGGGGTCCTCGGTGGTGATGCGGGCCTGAGCCGCAACACCGCGCACCGAGATGCGCTCTTGGGACAGTCCCAGGTCCTCGAGGGTTGCCCCCGCCGCGATCCGCAGCTGCGACGCGACGATGTCCACGTCGGTGACCTCTTCGGTGACCGTGTGCTCCACCTGGATGCGGGGGTTCATCTCGATGAAGACGTGGCGGGCGTCCGGACTGGTGGCGTTCTCGACGAGGAACTCGACCGTGCCGACGTTGCGGTAGCCCACGGCCTTGCCGAAAGTGACGGCGTCGGCGCAGATCTGCTCCCGCAGGGCCGGCGGCAAGTTGGGCGCGGGGGCGAGCTCGAGGACCTTCTGGTGGCGCCGCTGCAGCGAGCAGTCGCGCTCGTAGAGATGGATTACCCCGCCATCGGCTCCAGCGACGAGCTGCACCTCGATGTGGCGGGGACGGACCATCGCCCGTTCGAGGAACACCCGAGGGTCACCGAAGGCGCCATCGGCTTCGCGCATGGCGGTGTCCACCGCGTGCTCGAGGTCCTCGGGCTGGCGCACGAGGCGCAGCCCACGCCCGCCGCCTCCCGAGGCGGCCTTGACGAAGATCGGATACCCGACCTCGGCGGCGGCCTCGTGGGCCTGCGAAGGCTCGTCGAGCAGGGACGAAGCCGCGAGCACCGCGATGCCCGCCCGCTCGGCAGCGCCTCGCGCGTGGGTCTTGCTGCCGGTGAGCTCGAGGACTTCGGTCGGCGGCCCGACGAACGTCACACCCGCGTCGCGGCACGCCGCCGCGAAGTCCGGCGACTCGGAAAGGAACCCGTAACCGGGGTAGATCGCATCAGCGCCCACCTCCACGGCGGTGGACACGATCTCGTCGATGTCAAGGTACGCCCGAACCGGATGTCCGGGCTCCCCGATCTCATACGCCTCGTCGGCTTTGAGGCGGTGCAGGGAGTCGCGATCCTCCCGCGTGTGCACCGCGACGGTCGTGATCCCGAGCTCGGTGGCCGCGCGAAACGCGCGGATGGCGATCTCGCCGCGGTTGGCTACGAGCAGCTTCTGCATTCAACGCTCCTACAGATCGGGGATGTCCAAGCCTAGGTGTTGCGCTCCCACACCATTCGCAAACCGGTGAGCGTGAGCCACGGGTCGTGCTCGGTGATCGATCGGCACGCCGCCACGATGTCGGGTGCCAGCCCGCCCGTGGCGATCACGACGGGCGCATCGCGCAGCTCGGCGGCGATCTCCTCGACGATGCGGTCGACCGCGCCGGCGAACCCGTACACCGCCCCCGAGCGCATCGCCTCGACCGTGCTCCGGCCGATGGCGCTGGCCGGGGCCGTCAACTCGATGCGTGGCAGCTGCGCACCGCGGGCGGACAGGGCATGCACGCTGGTGGCCACCCCCGGCGCGATCGCACCCCCGAGGAAGGCCCCCGAAGGCCCGTACACGTCGAAGCTAGTCGCGGTGCCGAAGTCCACGACCACCCCCGGGCCCCCGTACTGCTCGTACGCCGCCAACGCGTTGACGATCCGGTCGGCTCCGACCTCGCGTGGGTTGTCGACCGACACGGCCATCCCCGTGCGCACGCCGGGCCCCACCACCACCGGGGCGAACTGGAAGTACTTGTGGGTCATGACCCGCAGCATCTCGGTGACCACCGGCACCGACGAGCTCGCCACGACACCGTGGACGTTGCGCGAGAACGACAGGTCGGCGTAGCTCATCAACCCGCCGAACAGCAGCGCGAGCTCGTCAGGTGTGCGGTCGGCCTCGGTCGAGATGCGCCAGTGCCGGACGAGCTGTGCGCCTTCGAACACGCCGATGACGGTCTGGGAGTTCCCGACGTCGACGGCAAGCAGCATCTGATGACCTCTCGGGCAGCGGCGCGCTGGGAGTCTAGTGCCCGGCGCCGGCGTCGACTCCCACAGCGGAAAGCGCGACGTTGTCGATCAACCGGACGCCACCCACGCGGGCGGCCACCAGCGCGCGCGCGGGACCCCGCACGGTGCCCGACAGCGGCTCGAGCGTCTCGGGGTCGGCGACCTCGGCGTAGTCGAGGTCGACCCCGGGAGCCTCGGCAAGGGCCCCGTGCAGGCGCGCACGGGCGGTGCCGGCGTCCCCGTCCCAGGCCTTTGCCACGGCGTGCAGCGCTGCTGACAGGGCAAGGGCACGGCGGCGGTCGTGCTCGGACAGGCCCACGTTGCGGCTCGACAGCGCGAGGCCGTCGGGTTCCCGGATCAGCGGGCACGCCACGATCTGCACACCGAGGTCGAGGTCGGCCACGAGCCGCCGGACGACGAGCAGCTGCTGGTAGTCCTTCTCGCCGAAGTACGCGCGGTCGGGTCGCGAAGACGCCAGCAGCTTGGTCACGATCGTGGCCACACCGTCGAAGTGCCCTGGTCGCCGTGCACCCTCGAGGACCTCGGTCAGCCCTGCCACGCGCACGGTGGTGCGCAGCCCGGCGGGAGTGAACCCTGCGGCAGCGGGCGTGAAGCACACGTCGACCCCGCGTGCGGCCAGCAGCTCGAGGTCGCGGGCCAGGTCCCGCGGGTAGGTCTCGAAGTCTTCGGCGGGGCCGAACTGCAACGGGTTGACGAAGATGCTGACGACGACGTGGTCGCACTCGGCAACCGCCCGGTCGACCAGGGATAGGTGCCCGTCGTGGAGCGCACCCATGGTCGGCACCAGGCCCCAGGTCGCCTCCCGCGGCGCGCCGTGGACCGTTGCGCGGAGGGCCTCGACGGTGTCGACCCGGACAGGCCGGGAGCCCATCCCGGTCGGCACGGCGTCACTCATCGTCTCCTCCGGGCTCGTCGTCGTCGAGCACGGCCGCCACCGCGGCGGTGCTGACGTCGTCGAGACCGGCGCGGCGGGCGTACGACAGCGTCAGCCGCGCCAGCGCCCGGTAGGCGTCCACCGCTTCGGGCATGACCACCGCGAGCTCTTGTAAGTGTGCCGCCACCGTGCCGGCATCCCCGCGGCGCACGGGTCCGGTCAGTGCCGCGGCCCCATGCTCGGCGGCGCCTGCAGCCGACGCGGTGGACAGCGGGCCCAAGAACGGGTGCGGGTCGGCGATCCCAGCAGCGGCAAGGAGGTCACGGGCCAACGCGACCACGGCCGCCGTGGCGTTCGAACCCACCGTCAACGCCGTGTGGTACAGCAGGCGGGCGGAATCGGGGACGCGGACGGGGCGGCCGCCCAGGTCGGCGACGAGCCGCTCGGCCCACCCGTGGTCACGCGAGTCGGCGGTGACCGCCCACGCCGCGCCCGGCAGCCGCGCCCGCCCGTCGTCGGGGGACGGGAAGGTCTGCGCGGGGTGGCAGGCGGCGACCTTCGCCCCGGCCAGCCGAGCGGGATGCAGTGGCGCCAGCCCGAACCCGCCGGCCACGTGCACCCAGCGGCTGCCCGTGCGTACCCCGTCATCTCGCGCCACGGCACGCACCACGTCGGTCAGCGCGTCGTCGGATACGCACAGCAGCACCAGGTCGGCGTCAGCGGCCGCCAGCGTGGGCGAGGTCTCCACCGCGTCGGGCACGCGAGCGCGGAAGTCGGCCAGGGCGCTGGGACCGCGGCCGGCGACGGCCACGACCCGGTAGCGGGCCGCCGGCAGCGCGGACGCCAGCGCCGTGCCCACCCGTCCCGGCCCGACGATGGCCACCCGCTCGGAGGTGGTCTCCCGGCCCGTCACGCGGACTCGTCCGTGTCGGCGCCGTCGTCCCGGTTCGCCTGATCCGCCGGGCCGGCCGCGCGCGGGTCGGGCGTGCGGATCTGCGTCCCCACGAGATGGACACCTTCGACGGGCGCGAGCGCGGCCAACGCGGTGGCCAGCGAGCGACCGTCGGGAAGGGTCGCCCCCGGCGCCACCTCGATCAGGGGGATCAGGACGAAGGCGCGCTCGGTCAGCCGGGGGTGGGGGATCTCCAGGCGGCGCGTCGCGACCACGCGCTGCTCGTACAACAGCAGATCGATGTCCATCGTGCGCGGTCCCCACCGGACCGAGCGCACCCGCCCGAGCGCCTGCTCGACGGCCTGGCAGGCGGCCCACAGCCTGCGAGGGCTGCGCCGGGTCGCCACGCGGATGGCGAGGTTCAAGTACGGATCCTGCGCAGGCCCTCCGACGGGCTCGGTCTCGTAGACCCCCGACACCGCGTCGACCCTGATGGCGGGGCGTCCATGCAGCAGGTCCACGGCCGACTGCAGCGCGGTGAGGCGATCCCCGACGTTTGAACCCAGTCCCAGGAAGGCGAACGCCTCACGACCCCGGGGGGGCAGCAGCGCGCTGGCGACCTCGCGGGGGGCGGCCCGGCGGGCGCCCCAGCCCACGCGCTGCGTGGGATTTTCGCTGCCGGCGGAGCTCACGGGCGAGTCCGATGTACGACGACGCCGATGTCGGAGCATTCCACGGGAAGGGCGACATCGGGCTTGGACACCCGGACGCGCGCGCTGTGGACCTTCGGGTGCTCCAGGGCGAGGTCGGCCAAGTGTCCGGCGAGCGCCTCGACCAGGTCGAAGCGCGTGCCGGTGATCCCCGCAACGAGGCGTCGGGCGAGCTCGCCGTAGTCGACGGTGTCGCTGAGCTGGTCGCTGGCCTGTGCGGCCGCCAGGTCGGCGTCGACGTCGACGTCGACCACGAAGGTCTGACCCTCTCGCTGCTCGGTCGGGTACACCCCGTGGTAGCCAAAGGCGCGCAGGCCGCGGATCTCGATCCGGTCCATCACGCCTCCTCACCGCGCCACCGCTGGCTTTTCCACACCCTAACCCACGGGCGCCTGGCGGCCCGGCAGCCACGCAGGGCACTTACAGGCGGCGCAGGACCGGGGACGCGTGATGGCCGAGGATGCGCCACCGGCGACCGGCCCCGGGCACGAAGACGTTGGTGACCATCGCCTGGCCGGGCCCGATGCCGCGACCGGCACCGCTGCGCTTGAGCACCCATTCGGTGCAGGTGACCACGCCGACGTCGCCCAGCATCCGGGGCCGGACATCGGTGACGATGAACTCGATGAACTCCGTGGTCGCGATGACCCGCTCCCACGACCCGCGGACGGCTTCCCACCCGACCACGGTGTCCCAGCCGGGCTGCGTGCACCACGCGTCGTCCCGCTGAGCCCACAGCGCCGCGAGACGCTCGATGTCGAGCGCCTCGACCGCGGCGTAGAAGGTCTCGTGGGCGCGCTCGAGCCCGGCCAGGTCGACCCCAGCCGGGTTCACCGTCGAGCCCGGCGCAGCGCAGCCCCGACGCGGATGGTGCGCACGGTCTCTGCCACGTCGTGCGCGCGCACGACGCCCGCGCCGTCGGCGGCGGCCAGCGCCGCGACGGCCAAGCTGCCCTCCAAGCGGTTATCGACGGGCTGCCCGTCGAGCAACGTCCCGAGGAAGCTCTTGCGCGACGCCCCGATGAGCACCGGGCGCCCGAGGCTGCGAAGCTGCGGTACCGCGCCGACGAGAGCCGCACTTTGCTCGGCGGTCTTCGCGAAGCCGATGCCGGGGTCGAGCACCACCCGTTCCCGCGGGATGCCCGCCGCGACGCACCGGTCGAGGCCCTCGGCCAGGTATTCGTAGACGTCCGCGACCACGTCGGCGTAGTCCGTGTGCTGCTGCATGTCCGCCGGTGTGCCGCGGATGTGCATCAGCACGTAGGCCGCGCCGAGCTCGGCGACGGCGTCGAGCAGTTCGGACTGGCCGCCGCCGACGTCGTTGACGATCGAGGCCCCGGCGGCGATCGCACGGCGCGCCACCGCGGCCTTGGTGGTGTCGATGCTGACCACGCGGCCATCGCCGGCGAGGGCCTCGACCACGGGGACCACCCGGTGCAGCTCCTCCTCGAGTCCGACCGGCGACGAGCCAGGGCGCGTCGATTCGCCACCGACGTCGATGATGTCCGCGCCGGCCGCGGACTGTGCTCGGCCCCTGGCGATGGCGGGGCGGGGGTGATCGGACGGGTACACCTGCCCCCCGTCAGCAAAGGAGTCGGGGGTGACGTTGAGCACCGCCATCACCGCCGGGCGCTCGGCGAGGTCAAGCCCGAGCTCGCCGGGCAGGTCGAGTGGGGGTGTCGGCGAGGTCCACGCGGCCACCGCGCGCTCGGCGGCGCCGCGCAGAGCGTCAGCCCGGTCCCGGTCGAGCGCCCGTCCAGCCGCCCGGGCCAGCGCCGCAACCGTGGACACGGCCGTCAGCCGGCCGTCGCGCAGCTCGACTGCCGCTCCAGAAGACGCCCACGCCGCCCGCAGCGGCTCGGGCGCGTCGATGCCGGAGACCACCAGGCGAACCTGCGCGGCCGCCCCCAACCCGGCCTCGACCACCCGGACCGTCGGCTGCACTGTCTCACCTCCGTCCGGTGGTGGGTGGTCGTCGTCAGCGTGGGCTGGCGCCGCTGGCCCCGAGCGCGAGCGACATGGCCTCGGCCCGCGTGGCCGGATCATCACGCATGACGCCCCGCACCGCACTGGTGACCGTCACCGCGCCGGGCTTGCGCACGCCGCGCATGGACATGCACAGGTGCTCTGCCTCGATGACGACGATCACTCCTCGCGGCGCGAGCGTCTCTTCGAGGATCTCGGCGACCTGCGTGGTGATGCGCTCCTGCAGGTTGGGCCGCTTGGCGACCAAGTCGACGAGGCGGGCCAGCTTCGACAGGCCGGTGACCTGACCCGCGGTGTTGGGGATGTACCCGACGTGCGCGCGACCGATGAACGGGATGAGATGGTGCTCGCACATGCTTGCGAAGGGGATGTCCCGAATGAGGACGAGCTCGTCGTGGCCCTCCTCGAACACGACGTCGAGCACGTCGGCAGGGTCGACCAGCAATCCGGCGAAGACTTCGTCGAACATCCGGGCGACGCGCTCGGGCGTGCCGGCGATCGTCGGGTCCGAGGAGTCGACGCCCAGGCCCTCGAGCAGCAGACGCACGCCGGCTTGGAGCTTGTCGTGGTCGAACTCCGCGTCGGGGACCACGCCCGTGAACGTCCTGATCCGGTCCACGCTCGCACCGTGGCGGCTCGTCTGGCCCCGCACATCGGCTTCCTCGGCATCGGCAGCGCCCGCGCCGTTGGCGGACGCGTGCTCGTCGATCCGGCTGACCGCTTCTGTCATGACGCCTCCGTTTCCCCGTCGCTGGGGACTTGTCGATGTGCCCGCGGTCGGTACCCGAGCTTCGGACCCCAAGGGTCAGGACGAACGGGGCTCGTCGACGAGCGGGCCGCTCGAGCCGTTGCCCGCGACTTCCACAGGGCCACCCGCGTGCAGCCGACGCAGCTGGTCGATGGCTGCTTGGTTCTGCGTGCCGTCACCGTTGGTGGTGGGCCGCAGCTTGCGGCTGGGTCGCGGCTTAACCTTGGAAAGGACCGCCGCGAGGTCTGGCCCGCCGACGGTCTCGTGCTCGATGAGCGCATCAGCGAGCTCCTCGAGCACGGCGCGGTTGGCAGCCAAGATCTCCAGGGCCTCGTCGTGCGCCTGGTCGAGCAGGGCGCGGATCTCGCGATCGACTTCCTTGGCCACCTCCGGGGAGTAGTCCGGCCGGTGGGCCAGCTCCTTGCCCAGGAACGGCTGCCCGTCGGCGTCCCCGAGCTTGACCGGACCAAGCAGCTCGCTCATGCCGTACTGGGTGACCATGTCCCTGGCCGTGGCGGTGGCCTTGGCGATGTCGTTGGACGCTCCGGTGGTGTAGTCGCCGATCGTGAGCTCCTCGGCGACGCGACCGCCGAGCATCATCGCGAGCTGATCGATCAGCTCGCCGCGGCTGACCAGGTACTTGTCCTCGGTGGGCAGCGACAACGTCCACCCCAGCGCCTGGCCCCGCGGGATGATGGAAACCTTGTGCACGGGATCGGCGTGGGGCAGGGCGTGACCGACGATGGTGTGGCCGCCCTCGTGGTAGGCGATTGTGCGCTTCTCGTCGTCGCCCATCAGACGCGTCTTGCGCTCGGGCCCGCCGATGACCCGGTCGATGGCGTCCTCGAGGGCATCGGTGGCGATCTCGACCAGCCCGCGCCGAGCGGTCAACAAGGCAGCCTCGTTGACGAGGTTGGCTAGGTCCGCGCCGGTGAAGCCCGGGGTCCGCCGGGCGATGACATCGAGGTCGGTGCCCTCGGCCAGCGGCTTGCCCCGCGCGTGGACGCCGAGGATCTTCTTGCGCCCCTCGAGGTCGGGACGGTCCACCACGATCTGGCGGTCGAACCGGCCGGGGCGCAGCAGGGCGGGGTCGAGGATGTCGGGGCGGTTGGTCGCTGCGATCAAGACCACGCCGGTGGTGGCGTCGAACCCGTCCATCTCGACGAGCAGCTGGTTGAGCGTCTGCTCGCGCTCGTCGTGGCCGCCGCCCATGCCGGCACCGCGATGCCGGCCGACCGCGTCGATCTCGTCCATGAAGATGATCGCCGGGGCGTTCTCCTTGGCCTGCTTGAACAGATCCCGCACGCGGCTGGCCCCCACCCCGACGAACATCTCGACGAAGTCCGAACCCGAGATGGAGTAGAAGGGCACCCCCGCCTCGCCAGCCACCGCCCGGGCGAGGAGGGTCTTGCCGGTGCCCGGTGGCCCGAACAGCAGCGCGCCCTTGGGGATCTTGGCGCCCATCGCCTGGAACTTGGCCGGCTCGGACAGGAAGTCCTTGATCTCGCCGAGCTCCTCGAGCGCCTCGTTGGCCCCGGCGACGTCGTCGAAGGTGACGCTGGGCTCGTCCCTGTCCACCGTCTTGGCCTTGGACTTGCCAAAGTTGGCCATCCGCCCGCCGCCGCCTTGCATCTGGGTCATCAAGAAGATGAACAGCCCCAGGATGAGGATGAACGGGAACAGGTTGAACAGCGCCTGGAGCACCGGGTTGCCGCTTTGGGTGTCCACGTCTGCGCGCTCGATGCGGCCGTCGGCGCGGGCCTCGGCTAGCGCCGTCCCGAGCTCCTCACCCGACAACTCCGGGTTGTAGTGCGCGATGTACTCGCCGTCGTCAGCGAG
>SLAO01000146.1 GCA_007126835.1 Nitriliruptorales bacterium
ATCGTGCCGATGTTCAAATGCGGCTTCGACCGCTCGAACTTCGCCTTCGACATCGTCTCGCTCCTACCTGTGTCGACCTTCTTCGGCGGATGTGCTCGGGGCTGCGGGCGCTGTGTTCGTCCGCAGCTCCGACGGGTTACTCGCCGCGAACCTTCGCGACGATCTCTTGTGCAAGGCTGGACGGAACCTGCTCGTACGAGCTGAACTGCATGGTGTACGTCGCGCGACCCTGGGTCTTTGACCGCAGGTCTGTGGCGTAGCCGAACATCTCCGCGAGGGGCACCGTGGCGTGGATGACCTTGGAGGCCCCGCGCTCGCTCATCTCGCCAACCCGGCCGCGCCGGGACGTGAGGTCGCCGATGACGTCGCCCATGTAGTCCTCGGGGGTGACGACCTCGACCTCCATGACTGGCTCGAGCAGCGCCATGCCGGCCTTGCCGGCGGCCTCCTTGAACGCCATCGAGCCGGCGATCTTGAAGGCCATCTCGCTGGAGTCGACCTCGTGGTAGCTGCCGTCGGTCAGGCGAGCGCGGACGTCGACGACGGGATAGCCGGCGAGGATGCCGCCTTCCATCGCCTCGCGGATGCCCTCGTCGACCGACGGGATGAACTCGCGCGGGATCGCGCCCCCGCGGACGTCGTCGGAGAACTCGTAGCCACCGATCTCGCCGGTTGGCTGCTCGTTCTCGTCGAGGATCTGGCGCGGCTCGTCAGCGAGCCTACCGGTGGGCTCCAGTGAGATCTCGACCTCGGCGAACTGTCCGGAGCCGCCGGTCTGCCGCTTGAAGCGCAGCACGTGGTCGTGGATCGGCTTCTTGATCGTCTCGCGGTAGGCGACCTGTGGGCGCCCGACGTTGGCGTCGACCTTGAACTCCCGCAAGAGCCGGTCGACGATCACCTCGAGGTGGAGCTCACCCATCCCCCCGATGATCGTCTGGCCTGTCTCCTCGTCGGTGCGCACCGTGAAGGTCGGGTCCTCCTCGGTCAGCTTCTGCAGCGCCGTGCCCAGCTTCTGCTGGTCGGCCTTGGTCTTGGGCTCGATCGCGATGTGGATGACCGGCTTTTCGAAGTCCATCGCCTCGAGCAGCACGGGGCTGTCCTGGGAGCACAGCGTGTCGCCGGTGGCGGTGTGCTTCAGGCCGACCGCCGCGACGATGTCGCCGCAGAACGCTGCCGGACGATCCTCCCGGTGGTTGGCGTGCATCTGCAGGATGCGCCCGACGCGCTCCTTGCGGTCCTTGGTCGTGTTGAGGACTGCCTCGCCCTGCTCGACGACCCCGGAGTAGATCCGGAAGTACGTGAGCTTGCCGACGTAGGGGTCGCTCATGATCTTGAACGCCAGCGCGCTGAAGGGCTCGTCGACGGTGGCCTTGCGCTCGATGGGCTCGCCGGTCTTCGCGTCCACACCCTCGACCGGAGGAACGTCCTCGGGGCTGGGCAGGTAGCGCGTGACGCCGTCGAGCAGCATCTGCACGCCCTTGTTCTTGAACGCCGAGCCGCAGAACACCGGGGTGATCAAGCCTTCGACCGTCGCGCTGCGGATGCCCTCGACAAGCTCGTCGCGCGTGATCTCCTCGTCGCCGACGTACTTCTCGAACAGGCGCTCGTCGTTCTCGCTGACCCGCTCGACGAGCTGGGCGCGGCGGGACTCGGCCACGTCGCGGAGCTCGTCGGGGATCTCCTTGTCGTGGAAGACCTTGCCGTAGTCGTCCCCGGTGCCCTCCCAGATGCGCGCGGTCATGTCGACGAGGTCGATCACCCCGACGAAGCCTGACTCCTCGCCGACCGGCAGCTGGACCGCGACCGGGTTGGCATCGAGCCGCTCACGGATCGAGTCGAAGGCGCTGTAGAAGTTCGCCCCGACCCGGTCCATCTTGTTGATGAAGCAGATGCGCGGGACGCCGTACCGGTCGGCCTGCCGCCACACCGTCTCCGACTGGGGCTCGACGCCGCTGACCGCGTCGAACACCGCGACGGCGCCATCGAGGATCCGCAGGGAGCGCTCGACCTCCACGGTGAAGTCCACGTGACCGGGCGTGTCGATGATGTTGATCAGGTGCCCGTCCCAGTGGCAGGTCGTGGCCGCGGACGTGATCGTGATGCCGCGCTCTTGCTCCTGCGGCATCCAGTCCATCACGGCGGCGCCCTCGTGGACCTCACCGACCTTGTAGCTCCGGCCGGTGTAGTACAGGATGCGTTCCGTCGTGGTGGTCTTGCCCGCGTCGATATGGGCCATGATCCCGATATTGCGGGTCAGCTTCAGCGGATGATCGCGCTTCGGCATGACAGCTTGTCCCTTCTGAGTTGCCCCGCGGCGGTCCCGAGGGTGACGGGCTACCAGCGGTAGTGGGCGAAGGCCTTGTTGGCCTCTGCCATCTTGTGCGTGTCTTCCTTGCGCTTGACCGACGCACCACCGTTGTTGGCGGCGTCGAGCAACTCGCCGGCCAGCCGGTCGGCCATCGAGTGCTCGCGACGAGCACGCGAGTACATCGCGATCCAGCGCAGAGCCAGCGTGGTGCCGCGGCCTTGGCGCACCTCGATGGGGACCTGGTAGGTCGCGCCACCGACGCGCCGGGACTTGACCTCGAGCACCGGCTTCACATTGTCGACCGCCTTCTTGAACGTCTGGACGGGATCGCCGCCCGTGCGCTCCGCCACGCGGTCGAACGCGTCGTAGACGATGCCCTCGGCCTTCGAGCGCTTGCCGTCCACCATGATCTTGTTGATGAGCTGCGTCACCAGCACCGACTCGTGCTTTGGGTCGGGGGTGAGCGGCCGCTTGGGGGGAGCTCCCTTGCGGGGCATGGCTAGCGTCCCTTCGATTCGCTGTCCGAGGCCATGACTACCCTTCTCGCTTCGCGCCGTACTTCGACCGCGCCTGCTTGCGGTCCCGGACTGCTGCGGCGTCGAGGGCGGCGCGCACGACCTTGTACCGGACACCCGGGAGGTCCTTCACACGGCCACCACGCACGAGCACGATCGAGTGCTCCTGCAGGTTGTGCCCCTCCCCGGGGATGTAGGCGGTCACCTCGATGCCTGACGTCAGCCGCACACGGCAGACCTTCCGAAGTGCCGAGTTCGGCTTCTTCGGCGTGGTCGTGTACACGCGCGTGCAGACGCCGCGGCGCTGGGGCGAGCCCTTGAGCGCCGGGGTGGTCGCCTTCTCCGCCCTGGCCTTCCGTCCCTTGCGGACGAGCTGCTGAATGGTCGGCATGGTTCCTTATCCTGCCCGTGCACGGGTGGTCTCGTTCGCGCGGGACCGATCCACGGACCCGGGCGTATCGTTCTTGCTCGGCATGCGGCGCGCTTCCAGCACGCGACGGTGCCGCACGCGACTGACAGCGGCGGCGGCTATCCCGCCAGCACGCTGCACCGGCAGCATGTGCCGCCGGTTGCGCCGTCGAGCGGTAGGTGGTGTACATGGCTGACGCCCGGGCACGCCCGGGCGCCAACACGAACCGGCATCCTACGTCGAAGCCGGCTAGGTGTCAACCAAGGTCAGGCCGGCGCGACCGCCCTCGCAAGGTCGGCCGTGCCCCTACCCGGGCGATGCTAGTAGCTGCCCTCGCCCATCGTCCAGCCCTCGTCAGCCTCATAGTAGTCGTCGTAGTCGGCGGAGCCGAACTGGTCGAGCAGGTCGGCGGGCACAATCTGCTCGGGGATCTCGGTGGGCAGCGGGCGAACCGCGCGGTACTGGCGCAGTCCCGTGCCGGCCGGGATCAGCTTGCCGATGATGACGTTCTCCTTCAAGCCGATCAGGGCGTCGCTCTTGCCCTCGATCGCGGCCTCGGTCAGCACCCTTGTGGTCTCCTGGAACGACGCCGCGGACAGCCACGACTCCGTCGCCAGCGAGGCCTTGGTGATGCCCATCAGGATCTGACGTCCGTTGGCCGGCTCGCCGCCCTCGTCGAGGACCCGGCGGTTCTCCTCGGCGAAGCGGGTGCGTTCGACGAGCTCGCCGGGCAGGAACTCGGTAGCTCCCGGCTCGACGATGTTCACCCGACGCAGCATCTGCCGGACGATCAGCTCGATGTGCTTGTCGTGGATCGACACGCCCTGCGAGCGGTACACCTCCTGCACCTCGCGGACCAGCAGGCGCTGAGTCTCGCGCGCACCCAGGATCTCGAGGGTCTCGTGCGGGTCGATCGAGCCCTCGGTCAGCATCTGGCCGACCTTGACCTCGTCGTTGTCGGAGACCCGCAGCCGGGCGCGTCGCGGCACCGTCACCGACGTGGACTGCTCGCCGTCGTCGACGGTCAGCTTCAGCCCCTTGTCGGTCTCCTCCACCGAGACCTGACCCGAGTGCGGGGCGATCTCGGCCTTGCCCTTGGGGGTGCGGGCCTCGAACAGCTCGACGACACGCGGCAGACCCTGGGTGATGTCCTCACCCGACCCGGCCACGCCACCGGTGTGGAAGGTCCGCATCGTCAGCTGGGTGCCCGGCTCCCCGATCGACTGGGCGGCGATGATGCCCACCGCCTCGCCGATCTGGACCGGGGCGCCCTCGGCCAGCGCTCGCCCGTAGCACATCACGCAGACGCCGTCGTTGGTCTCGCAGTTGAGCACGGTACGAACGCGCACCGTGCGGTCGGCGTCGGACTGGGGGGCGTGCTCCAGCGGCGTGCCGGTGCCGGGGTCCTCACCGCGGACGAGCACCTGACGCAACAGCCGGATCTCACCGTCGGCGACCTCGGTGCCGGCTTCGAGCAGCACCTGGTCGGTGCCCGGCAGCAGGACGTCGCGGGCGAGGAAGCGACCAAACAGCGCCTGACCGTCGTACTGACCGACCACGACCGGCAGACCGCGGCTTGTGCCGCAATCCTCGTCGCGCACGATCAGGTCCTGGGAGATGTCCACCAGCCGGCGGGTCAGGTACCCCGAGTCCGCGGTCCGCAGCGCCGTGTCGGCCAGACCCTTGCGGGCACCGTGCGTGGAGATGAAGTACTCCAGGACCGACAGGCCCTCGCGGAAGTTGGACTTGATCGGGCGTTCGATGATCTCACCGCGCGGGTTGGCCACCAGGCCGCGCATGCCGGCCAGCTGGCGGATCTGCGTCATCGAACCCCGCGCACCCGACGTGGCCATCATGTACACCGGGTTGAGGCGGCTGAAGTTCGACTCCATCTTCTCGGCGACGATGCTGGTCGCGTCGTTCCAGATCTCGCGAAGCTCCTGCTTGCGCTCCTCGTCGGTGATGACGCCTTTGCGGAACTGCTTCTCGACCTTCAAGGCCAGCTCGTCGTGCTCGGCGAGCACGTCAGCCTTCTCCTTGGGCGCCTCGAGGTCGGCGATGGACACCGTCACCCCCGCCTTGGTGGCGTAGCGGAAGCCGATGTCCTTCATCGCGTCGAGGACCTCGGCGGTGACCGCCCGCGTGTAGCCGTCGGCGCACCGGTTGACCAGGTCCGACAGCTGCTTCTTGCCGATGAGGGTGTTCTCGTAGGGCATGTCGCGGGGCAAGACCTCGTTGAACAGCACGCGCCCCGGGGTGGTCAGCACCCGCACCCCC
>SLAO01000023.1 GCA_007126835.1 Nitriliruptorales bacterium
GGGCAGGGCGTCGACCGCCGCGGCGATCATGCGCGGCCCGCCCGAGGCGTGGACGGTGACCATCGCGAGCCGGTGGTCGGCCAGCGCAGCAGCGGCGCCGGCCACCGTGTTGGGGATGTCGTGCAGCTTGAGGTCGGCGAACACCGGGGCGTGGGCGGCGGCGATCGCCACCGCCTCGGGTCCGTGCGCGCTGAACGCCTGCAGGCCCACCTTGAGCAGATCGACCTCGGGGCCGATCGCCGCGGCCAGCTGGGCGAGCTCGTCGCGGTCGGCGGTGTCGAGGGCACAGATCAGCGCCGGCCCCCCAGCGGGCGTGGTCACGTCACCACCGCGCCCCGCAGCTCCGCGATCGAGGTGTGTCCACGCGCGGCCAGCCAGTCGGGGAGGGCCTCGACGAGCTCTAAGGGGGCGAAGGGGTTGCCGAACGTCGCGGTGCCCACCGCCACGGCGCTGGCGCCGGCCAGAACGAGCTCGACGACGTCCTCGACCGTGCGCACCCCTCCCATGCCCAGGATCGGCAGCTCGGGCAGGCGCTGGTGGACCTGGTAGATGGCCCGCACGGCAACGGGTTTGATCGCCGGGCCCGACAGCCCACCGGTGACGCCGCCGAGGCGCGGGCGGCCCGTCTCGACGTCGATGGCCATGCCCGACAGGGTGTTGATCAGGCTCACCCCGTTCGCGCCGGCATCGCGGGCAGCCTCGGCGATCGCGCCGATGTCGGTCACGTCCGGGGTCAGCTTGGCCAGCACCGGCACTGATGAGGCCCGCACCACCTGGGTGATCGCCTCGGCGGTGGTCTCCTCCCGGCAGGCGAAGATCGTGTTGCGGTCCTCCACGTTGGGACACGAGATGTTCGCCTCGATCGCGACGATGCCCGGCCTGCCGCGGAGTCGCTCGGCCAGGGTCCGGTACTCCGACACCGTCTTGCCCGCGATCGACGCGACCGTGCGGACCCCCCGCTGGGCGAGCCAGGCCAGGTCATCGGCGATCCACGCGTCGATGCCGGGGTTCTGCAGCCCGATCGCGTTGAGCATCCCAGCCGACGTCTCGACCATCCGCGGCGTCGGAAGCCCGAGGCGCGGCTCGGGGGTGACCGACTTGACGACCACCGCGCCGAGTTCGGTGATGTCGAAGAACCGGTCGATCTCGCGGCCCGAGGCGAAGCACCCGCTGGCGGTGGTGATCGGGTTGGGCAGCCGCAGCGGCCGACCCGGGTCGGCCGACAAGTTGACCGACAGGTCGACGTCGGTGGCGGTGACCGTCGCCATCAGCCCGGCGTGCCGTCGTCGGTGGCGGCGTCGGGATCGAGGCCGGCCATCAACGGGCTGCCGATCGCCTCCCAGGCGATGCGCTTGCCGTCGAGCACCGGACCCTCGACACACGCCCGGATGTTGGCGAACCCGTCCTTGCGCCGGTAGGGGATCACGCAGGTCATGCACACGCCGACGCCGCAGGCCATCGCCTCTTCGACGGCGACCTGGCACGGCACGCGACGCTGGCGGGCGGCGGCGGCCACCCCGGCGAGCATCCCCATCGGCCCGCACGCGTAGATGACGTCGGCGCGGGTGGAGTCGAGCACCTCGTCGAGCACGTCGGTCACCCGACCCTGCGTGCCAAACGAGCCGTCCTCGGTGGTAAAGCGCGTGGACGAGGCCAGCCGCTTGGCCTCGATGGCGTTGAAGACCCGATCGCCGTTGCGGGCGCCGAACAGCAGGTCCACGCGGTGACCCCGGTGCTGCAGGTGGCGGGCCAGGTACAGCAGCGGCGCCGCGCCGTACCCGCCGCCGATCAGCAGGCACGTCGAGGGTTGGCGGGGCTTGGGGAACCCGCGCCCGAGCGGTCCGACGACGTCGATCACGTCGTGCTTGCCCTGCCGCGCGAGGAACGCGGTGCCCGGGCCGACCACCTCGAAGACGATGTCGATCGTGCCGGCCCACGGCCCGTGCTGGCTGACCCCGGCCAGCGAGAACGGCCGCCGCAGCACGTTGCCCGACCCCTCCACCCCGAGCGACACGAACTGGCCGGGCGTGGCGCGCGCGGCGACGTCGGGCGCCACGACCGTGAGCTGGTGGTAGCTGCCGACGCGCCGGTAGGCCAGCACCTCGCAGATGGAGCGCACCGGCCCCTCGGCGCGCCCCCGCACGAACGGCGTCTGACCGCGACTCGACACGGTGGTCACTACCCGCTCCTCTCCCCTGCCCGTGCGTGCAAGGCTAGACGCTCCGCGTGGTAGTTCTGGAGCGAGCGGACCCCGACGGTGTGGGCCTGGAGCGCCTCGATGCCCTGGATGGCCGCGAGGATGCCCGACATCGTGGTGATGCAGGGCACGCCGTGGGTGACCGCGGCGGTGCGGATCAGGTAGCCGTCCGACCGCGGCGCCTGGCCCTCGGGGGTGTTGAGCACGAGGTCGACCTCGCCGGCCTCGAGCCGGTCGACGATCGACCGGCCGGCGCCCTCGCCGACCTTGGCCACGACCTCGCAGTCCACGCCGGCGCGGCGCAGCACCTCGGCGGTGCCCTCGGTCGCCAGGATCGAGAAGCCGAGCTCGGCCAGCCGCTTGACGGGGAAGATCATCGCCCGCTTGTCGCGGTTGGCGATCGACGCGAAGACCGCGCCGGCGGCCGGCAGCACCATCGCCCCGGTGCCGGCCTGGCTCTTGGCGAACGCCGCGCCGAAGTCGGTGTCGATGCCCATGACCTCGCCGGTCGAGCGCATCTCGGGCCCCAGCCGCGTGTCGGTGCCCGGGAAGCGGTTGAACGGCAGCACCGCTTCTTTGACCGCGACGTGGGGCAGGTCCGGGCCGGTGACCGCGTCAGCCTCGGGCAGCAGGCCCTCGTCGCGCAGGTCGGCCAGCGTCGCCCCGACCATCACCCGGGCGGCGACCTTGGCCAGGGCCACCCCGGTGGCCTTGGACGTGAACGGCACGGTGCGCGACGCCCGCGGGTTGGCCTCGATGCACACCAGCGCGTCGTCGCGCAGGGCGAACTGGATGTTGATCAGCCCGCGGGTGCCCAGGCGGTCGGCGATCGCCGCGGTGGCCTCGCGCAGCTGGCCGAGCTGCCGGCGCGACAGCGTGTAGGGCGGCAGCACGCAGGCCGAGTCGCCCGAGTGCACCCCGGCCTCCTCGATGTGCTCGAGCACCCCCCCGACGAACACTTCGGCGCCGTCGTAGACCGCGTCGACGTCGACCTCGATCGCCCCTTCGAGGAACTTGTCGACCAAGACAGCGCCCTCGCCGGCGTTGGCCGCGAGCCAGTCGGCGAGCTGCTCGGGGCCGTACACGATCGCCATCGCACGGCCGCCCAGGACGTAGCTGGGCCGCACCAGGACGGGGAAGCCGACCCGCTCGGCGACCGCCAGCGCCGCCTCGGGCCCGGCGGCGACCTCGCCGGGCGGCTGGGCCACCCCCAGCTCCGACAGCACCGCGCCGAACCGGCCGCGGTCCTCGGCCAGGTCGATCGCGTCGGGCGGGGTGCCCCAGATGTTCACGCCGGCGGCTTCGAGGTCGCGGGCCAGCTTCAGCGGCGTCTGGCCGCCGAGCTGGACCAGCACCCCGACCCGGGAAGCGTCGCCCCCGGCGGCGGCGACCTCGGCGGCGTGGACGGCGAGCACGTGCTCCAGCGTCAGCGGCTCGAAGTACAACCGGTCGGCGGTGTCGTAGTCGGTCGAGACCGTCTCGGGGTTGCAGTTGACCATGACGGTCTCGTAGCCGGCGTCGGCCAGCGCGAAGGTCGCGTGGACGCAGCAGTAGTCGAACTCGATGCCCTGGCCGATCCGGTTGGGTCCGGACCCCAGGATGATCGCCCGGGGCCGCGTCGACGCGGCGACTTCGTCCTCGACCTCGTAGGTCGAGTAGTGGTACGGCGTGTACGCGGGGAACTCGCCGGCGCACGTGTCGACGGTCTTGAACACCGGGGCGACGCCGAGCTCGGCGCGCCGCGCGCGCACCTCGGACTCCTCGCCGGCCAGGACCACCGCCAGGGCCGCGTCGGACAGCCCCACGCGCTTGGCTCGGGTCAGTAGCCCTGCGTCGACGTTCATGATGGTCTCGCGGGCCCGGACCTGCCGGCGGACCTCGATCACCGACAGCAGCTGGTCCACGAACCACGGGTCGTAGCCGGTCAGCTCGGCCACGAGCCCGGGCTGCCATCCGCGGGTCAGCGCCGCGTCGGCGTCGGCGAGGCGGGTGGCGTGGGGGTTGCGCAGCCGCTCGGCCAGCGCGGTGTCGGTCAAGTGGTCGCCGTTGGCGGTGCGCCCGATCAACCCGACGCTGCCGTCCTCCAGGGAGCACAGCGCCTTGCCCAGCGCTTCGGGGAACGTGCGGCCGATGGCCATGACCTCGCCGACCGACTTCATGCGCGACGTCAGCCTCGCGTCGACGCCGGGGAACTTCTCGAACGCGAAGCGGGGGATCTTGGTGACGACGTAGTCGATGGACGGCTCGAACGCCGCCTGGGTCTCGCGGGTGATGTCGTTGGTGATCTCGTCGAGGTGGTAGCCCACCGCCAGCAGCGCCGCGATCTTGGCGATCGGAAAGCCCGTCGCCTTCGACGCCAGCGCCGACGACCGGGACACGCGGGGGTTCATCTCGACGACCACCTGCTGGCCGGTGGCGGGGTCGACGGCGAACTGCACGTTGGAGCCGCCGGTCTCGACCCCCACCTTGCGCAACACCGCGAACGCGGCGTCGCGCATCACCTGGTACTCCACGTCGGACAGCGTCATCGCCGGCGCCACGGTGATCGAGTCGCCGGTGTGCACCCCCATCGCGTCGACGTTCTCGATCGAGCAGATCACCACGCACGAGTCGTTGGCGTCGCGCATGACCTCGAGCTCGTACTCCTTCCACCCCACCAGCGACTCGTCGAGCTGGACCTGGCCGATCGGCGACTCCGACAGCCCGTCGAGCACGAGCCGCTCGAAGTCGCCTGGGCCCTCGGCCATGCCGCTGCCGGCGCCGCCCAAGGTGTACGACGCGCGCACCAGGATCGGGAAGCCGACCTCGGCGGCGAACGCCTTGGCGTCGGCGAACCGGGTCACGGTGGCCGACGACGCCACCTCGAGACCGATCTCGGCCATGGCAGCACAGAACCGCTCGCGGTCCTCGGCCACACCGATCGTCTCGACCCCAGCGCCGATCAGCTCGACGCCGTAGCGTTCGAGCACGCCGGCCTCGGCCAGCGCCACCGCGGTGTTCAACCCCGTCTGGCCACCAAGCGTGGGCAGCAGCGCCATCCCGGGCCCGCCGCCCCGCGCGGCCTGCTCGGTGGCGATGACCTGCTCGACGAACGCGGGGGTGATCGGCTCTACGTAGGTGGCGTCGGCGAACTCGGGGTCGGTCATGATCGTCGCGGGGTTGGAGTTGACGAGCACGACGCGGTAACCCTCGGCGCGCAGGGCCTTGCACGCCTGGACGCCGGAGTAGTCGAACTCGCAGGCCTGCCCGATGACGATCGGCCCGGAGCCGATCAGCAGGATCGTGTCGAGGTCGGTGCGCTTGGGCA
>SLAO01000067.1 GCA_007126835.1 Nitriliruptorales bacterium
CCAGCAGCACCGCGGCCAGCACGGTCCGCGCGGCCACAGCAGAGGCGACGCGCTTGCAACCGGAGGTTGTGGCGCCCTCGGCCGAGGTCGACACCGCGCAACCTCGTCCAGGCAGTCCGCCTGCAAGGAACTCTGGGGCGGCTGGGCACCGTCGAGACGCTCGTCGAGCGGCTGCGCCTGTGGCTGTTCGCCCGGTTTGTCCAGGAGAACTCCAGCCCGACTCGCTCATCCCGGGTCATCGCCCCCGGCGTCGCCGGCCGGCCCGACGACCGAGTAGCGCGCGCACGCAAAGCCCTTGTTCCGGGCCAGCTCCTCGAGTCGCAGATCCAGCCTCCGCGGCAGCAACGGCGCCCCGGCGCCCAGAGTCACCGGCGCGAGGTACACGATGATCTGGTCGAGCAGGCCGGCGTCGGCGAACTGGCCCGCCAGGTCCCCACCACCGACGACCCAGAGGTCGTTGCCGCCAGCTGCGGCGGTCATCTGCGCATGAACGGCGCGGACGTCGCCGTAGGCGAACCGGACGTCCCCCTCGACGGTTGGCAGGTCCCGGCTGGTGACCACCCAGGCCGGCACCTGATACGGCCACCTCCCGTCCTCGTGCCGGACGACCCACTCGTACGTAGCCGAGCCCATGACCACGGCACCGATGTGGGCGAAGAACTCCCCGTAGTTGAGTGGGCCGCCTTCGTCCAGGTCCTGACGCAACAGCCAGTCCAGCGAGTGCTGCTCGTCGGCGATGAAGCCGTCAAGGCTGGCGGCGGTGTAGTACGTCGTGGTGCTCATGCCGACGCTCCTCGCTGGGTCCGCAGCCACATGATCGGGTCGCCGTGGTCGACCTGACGGCCGGCGGCGGTCAGCATCCGCCGCACCAGCTGGCGCCGGTGGGCGGCGTAGGTCAGCACATGGGCGATGACGCTGCTCATCACGAAGCTCTCCGGGGGATCGCACAGCGCGTCGATCAGCCGGTCGTTCCAGGCCCCGCGGCGGTCGATGTCTCGTACGGTCTCCAGCCAGCGCGGTCCGACCGCGTCGTGCCGCTCGAGCAGCCGGATGGCATCGGGGGCGTCATCTCGTGTCGGCAGGTCGAGGCCTTCCATCGAGGCCAGCCAGACCTCCTTGGTGAAGACCTGATGCTCCAGCACAGCCGCGATCGATTCCTCCGGCCCGTCCCACGCCAGCACGGTCGTCCCCGGCTGGCGGATGGCGCGGAACTCGTTTGCTGGTAACCCCTTGGCGATCTCGAGCAGCGCGCGGGTGTCGTCGAGGTCGTGAGCGACCATCTGCTCGATGAGCGGGCTCATGGGCGGTTCCTCGGCTCGCACCCACAGCGACGTGGGAGGGTGGAAGTGGATGCCGTTCGGGGCCGGCAGCCAGTGGCTGGCGCCGGCCGGACTGGACGGTGAGCGACCGAAGGCGCGAGTGAACGCGCGGCTGAACCCCTCGACCGACTCGTACCCGGCCGCCCAGCCCGCGTCGGTTACCGACGTGCCGCGGGCCAGCTGCCAGGCGGCGCGCTCGAGCATCACCCTCCGACGCATCGCGACTGGAGGCTCGCCCGTAGCGCGGGACAGCAGCCGGCTGAAGTGGTACGGCGAACTGAAGGCGTCGTCGGCCATGTCATCCAGACGGCGGCGGGTCCCGTCGGCTGGACCCTCCGTGCCTTCGAGCACAGCGTCGAGCAGTTCGCGCAGGCGGTCGCGTCCGTTCTCAGGCATGGGGTCAGTGTCGCCCTGTGACGGCGGCTGCGCCTGACCGTTCTTGCCGTCTCACCGGCAGCGCGCCTGCGAAGTCTTCAACCTGATGGTTGACAACGGCCGGGCAGCGGGCGTACGGTGCATTCAACCTACTGGTTGAGGAGCACGCGAATGGAGGAGCCGCTGTCGAAGGCCTTCGCCGCGCTGGCCGACCCGACGCGCCGGGACATCGTCGCGCGACTAGCCGCGGCCGACGCAACGGTCGGCGAGCTAGCCGAGCCGTACGCCGTCAGCGTCCAGGCGATCTCAAAGCACCTGAAGGTGCTGGAGGATGCGGGGCTGGTCAGCAAGACGAAGGTCGCGCAAAGCCGCGCGGTGCACCTCGAGGCGGAGGTGCTCGACCTCATGACCGCATGGATCGAGCGTTACCGGCAGCGCGCCGAGCAGCGGTACCAGCGCCTGGACGCGGTTCTGGCGCAGATGACCGAGGAGGAGGGACACGCATCATGACGACGATCACGCAGGCCAAGATCGAAGCGGACGAGCACCTGCCGATCATCCGCATCACCCGCGATTTCGCAGCGACGCCCGCACAACTGCACGTGGCGCACACCGACCCCGAGCGGTTCGCGCAGTGGGTCGGACCCGAGGGAACGGAGACCGAGATCACGGTCTGGGACGCGCGTGACGGCGGCGAGTGGCGGTTCATGTCGCGTCACAACGGCCAGCAGTACGCCTTTCGCGGCTGCTTCCACGAAGTGAGCGAGCGGCGGATCGTGCAGACGTTCACCTACGAGGGCGACCCCGACGGCGTGTCCCTGGAGACGCTGACGTTCGAGGATCTGGGCGACGGCCGCACCCGGCTGGAGGCGCAGTCACTCGTTGACTCCTTCGAGGGCAGGGACGCGTGGCTGCGCTCGGGCATGGAGGTCGGCGTCAACGAGGGGTACGCCAAGCTCGACCAGGTGCTGCACCGATGACGCTGTCTGAGCTGACCGCAGCCGAGCGGCACCGCCGGATCGCCGGCGACTTCACCGGCCAGGTGGCGCGAGTGACCGACTGGGACGCCCCCGCGCCGGTAGCCGGCTGGACCGCGCGTGACGTCGTCGACCACCTAGTGACCTGGTTCCCGTCGTTCCTGTCCGCGGGCGGTGTCGCGCTGCCCACCGGCCCTTCGGCCGTCGCCGATCCGGAAGCGGCGTGGAGCTTTCACGTGGACGCGGTGCAGGCGCTGCTCGACGACCCGGACCAAGCGACGGGGCAGTTCTCCCACGAGTACGCGGGCACCATGCCGGTGGCGGAGGCGATCGACCGCTTCTACACCGCTGACATCTTCATGCACACCTGGGACCTCGCTCGTGCCAGCGGGCAGGACGTGGCCTTGGAGCCCGAGTTCTGCGCGCAGTTGCTCGCCGGGATGGAGTCGATGGAGGAGGTCATCCGCTCCTCTGGTCAATACGGTCCCAAGGTCGAGGTGCCCTCCGAGGCCGACCCGCAGACCCGGTTGGTCGGCTTCATCGGGCGTGACCCGTCCTGGCAGCCCGCCACCTCGACGCACTGAGGCCCGGTGCGCGGTGGTGGCGGGCCCGAGGGCGGCAGAACGTCCGATTCGGATGGGTTTACCGTGGTTTTCGGGGAGGAGCCGCGCACGACGTTGCGATTTCGACGTCCTAGCACGTCGCGATCGCAACGTCGCGGCCGATCGCCCCTTGCTGGCGGAGGAGGCAACCTCGGTCCACCCCCGCATATCGGGTAAACGCGACCCCGGACCGCGTTGGAGACACACTACGAGGGTGAAGACCGGCGCTGGTGGACGATACCGGCTCGTCGAGCGGTTCGCCGGTCTTCTCCAAGGCGGCGGGGCCGTCAGCAAACCGGACAGAGGGACGGATCCAGCTCACCCACGGTCATCCGCTGGCCTTGGGACCGCTTTCGTCAGCAGCCATCTACCGGCCGGAGCAGCGCCAAGCTGTCCAGGTCCAACGAGACCTCATCCGGATGTTGGGGCGAGTCCAACCTGGCCTCGCCTACCGGGGCCTCAACGAGCTGCCCGCACCACGCCTGCCCCTCGAAGTCGACCATCACCACAGCACCGTCGTCCGCCGACACCGGCAACCAGACCGACAGGGTCGCCGCCACCACCAGCGCCACCGCGACATAGGTCATCCGGATGCCGGTGCGCAGCTGGCGCACCTGCCTCGCCACGGCCTCACGGTCCGTCCCCGTCGTGTCGGCTGGGCTACCGAAGGGGTGGGCCACACGGCCCACCACGAAGATCGCCACGATGGCCAGTACGAACGCCAGCGCCACCAGCCCCATGAGGAGCTCTGGCACTCCTCTGAGGCCGGCGACGTTGCCCCCGTCCCAGAAGAGACCGCAGAAGCCGATGAAGCCGAGCGCAGCGAGCTGAATGCGATGCCAGCCTTGCGCCGACTCCGCAACCCGCTCCAGCGGGTCGGCCGCATTCAGGTCCTCAGCGGAAGGGCGGTCGAACTCGGCCATTGGTGGACCTCCCCGATGCGTCGGCTCCAGCATCGGGATGCGGCACTGCCTTGTCCACCTTCCACGCGCGAGGGCGCCCGCTCGAGGACGCGGATGCCCCGCCAGGATCCGAGCCTGCGCAGGTGCCGGTGGCCACTCACGATCACGTCGGAGGCGTCTTCAGCTGCAGCTTCCGACGCTGTTCGAGGAAGCGACGCTCGGCGGTGTTGTCCGCTAGCCCGGCGGCCCGCTCGTAGGCGGCGGCCGCCTCAGCAGAACGGTCGAGACGGCGCAGCAGGTCGGCGCGGGTGGCGTGGAACAGGTGGTAGCCCTCGAGGTCGAGGCCGTCGACGACCTCGAGGGCGGCGTCAGGGCCGTGCACCTCGGCCACGGCGACCGCCCGGTTGAGCGCCACGATCGGGGTGGCGGCCAGCGCCATGAGCTGGTCGTAGAGCGCCAAGATCTGCTGCCAATCGGTGTCGGCGGCGGTGGTTGCGTCGCTGTGCACGGCGTTGATCGCTGCTTGGAGCTGGTAGGGGCCGGGCCGGTTGCGGCGCAGGCAGGCGCGCACGAGCGCCTGGCCCTCGGCGATCAGAGCCCGATCCCATCGTGACCGGTCCTGGTCGGGCAGCAAGACAAGTGACCCGTCGGAGGCGGTGCGCGCCGGCCGGCGCGCGGCGGACAACAGCATGAGCGCCAGCAGCCCTGCCACCTCGGGCTCGTCGGGCATGAGGGTGGCCAGCAGCCGCCCGAGACGGATCGCCTCGGCGCACAGGTCCTCACGCACGACGGCGTCGCCGGTCGAAGCCGCATAGCCCTCGTTGAAGATGAGGTAGACCACTGCGAGCACGCCGCGCAGCCGGTCTGGCAGCTCGGCGTCGTCGGGAACGCGGTAGGGGATGTTCGCCGCGGCGATCTTGCGTTTGGCGCGCACGAGCCGCTGCGCGAGGGTCGCCTCGGACACGAGGAAGGCGTGGGCGATCTCCGAGGTCTCCAACCCGCCGAGCAGGCGCAGCGTCAGCGCGATCTGCGCGTGGGTGGCCAGGGCGGGATGACAGCAGGTGAAGATCAGGCGCAGCCGGTCGTCGTGCATGAACGCGTCTTCTTCCTCGCTGGCGCCGCCTGGGCGCTCGACGAGCGCCGCTTGCGCGTGCCGCTCCTCACGACGCGACTCGCGCCGCAGCCGGTCGATCGCGCGGCGGCGAGCGGTGGTCGTGATCCACCCGCCCGGGTTCGGCGGCAAGCCCGCCTCCGGCCACTTGCACAGCGCGACGACGAACGCCTCCTGCACGGCGTCCTCGGCGACGTCGAGGTCGCCGAAGACGCGCGTCAGGGTTGCGACGGCCTGCCCGAACTCGCGCCGGAACACCTGCGCGATCGCGGCCTCGTCGAGCGGGTGCGTCACGCCTCGACGTCGGGCTGGAACGGCCGCACGTCGACCGGCCCCTTGCAGGCCAGGGTGGCCTTTCGCGCCCAGGCCAGCGCTTCGTCGCCGTCGGCGGCTTTGATGACCCAGAAGCCGCCGATCTGCTCTTTGGCCTCGGGGAACGGCCCGTCGGTGACGAGCACCTCGCCGTTGTCTTCGCGCACCACGGTCGAGGTGCTTGGCTCCTCGAGACCGCCGGCGAACACCCACGCGTCAGCGGCTTGCAGTTCGTCGTTGAGCGCCATAACCCCCTTGTGCATCTCTTCGACGACGTGGGGGGGTGGGGGCGGCTGGTCCTCGACGTAGTGCACGGACAGCAAGTACAGCGTCATGGAGATCCTCCTGCGGGTCGGACGCCGGCGCGGTGCCGGCTCTCACCCAACCAACGAACAACGACACCGCGGATTCGACACCCGACGCGGGATCGTCGCCAGCCTCCGCCGTGGACGTGGGGCAGCCACGTCCGGGCACGGAAGGGACGATCAGGCGCCCGGCTCCTCGATGAAGGGGCGCACCTCGATCGGGCACCCGGTGGCGCGCGACGTCTTGTCCGCCCACGACAGCGCGGCGTCGAGGTCGGCCACGTCGATGACCGAGAACCCGCCGAGCTGCTCCTTGGTCTCGGCGAACGGGCCGTCGGTCACGAGCACGTCGCCGCCGCGCACGGTGACGACGGTCGCCGTGCTCGCCTCGTGAAGGCCGCCGCCGAACACCCACGCGCCGGCGGTCTCCAGCTCCGCGTGGACCGCTGTGACGTCCTCGTGGATCCGGGCGAGCTCGTCGGGCGAGGGCTGCGTGGCGTCCGGGGGGTACCACACGGACAGCAAGTACTTGGGCATCGTGGTTCCTTTGTGTGTCGGGGGGCCGGCTTCTGCTGCCGGACCCTGCACCCAGACCACGAACGGGCTGCACGGGCATTCGACATTCTCGCCGAGTGGCTCGTCGACGCGGCGGAGGTCAGCCAGCCGCGGGGGCTTGGGTCGCTCAGAGGGGCTGCGTGCATGTTGAACAGCGGTCGCGCGGTTACCGCTGGCCGAGGGGAAACGTCATGACGAGATGGAGGATCG
This sequence comes from Nitriliruptorales bacterium, assembly GCA_007126835.1. Classification (GTDB taxonomy): domain Bacteria; phylum Actinomycetota; class Nitriliruptoria; order Euzebyales; family Egibacteraceae; genus SLAO01. The sequence goes on from SLAO01000067.1 coordinate 6,669, forward strand.
CCACAGCGCCCATGAGCAGCGCCCATCTGGAGTGCTGGAGCGCGGCGAGGGCGGCCACTCCCGAGCCGAACACCGCGACCTCGAGCAGCAGTCGTAGGGGGTCGTCGACCTTACTGGCCGAGTTGGCGCTGATCCAGATCGCCCAGATGGTGCCGATCACCACAGGGGTCGCGACCGCCAGGAGCACCTTGGCGTAGGCCTTGTCCGGCAGCCTCCAGGACAGCCAGGCCACGGCGACCAGCGTCGCCAACTCGAGCACGAAACGGACGCCGTCGTTGATCACTTGCACTCGGACGCCTCCATCCCGCCGTCGCTTCCCGCATGTTGGCGTCTGACGGGCTCGCTCGTACCAGCGTCCGGCTCGGGCAGGGGCGAGAGGCTCACGTCGATACCACCGTCGCGTCGGGCTGCCGAGGTTGCGGTGGGGTGTCCAGCTTCAGTGCGGCCAGGTCCACCGAGACCTTGCCGCGGGAGATCCGCAGCCACAGATAGGTGAGCAGGCCGAGGGTCACCCACAGCCCGATATCGATCACGCCGCCGAGTTGCAGGAAGGCCAGGGTCGGGTCAGGAGTGACGCGTATCACGGCCGAGAAGTGCTCCGTGCCGGCGGTGTCGGTCCGGACCAGCCCCATCTGGTAGACGGCGTTGATCGTGATGTGGGCCCCGATGGGCAGTGCCAGGTTGCCGGTGAGCACGTAGATGCCGCCCAGGACGAGCCCAGCGAGCACCCAGGTCAGGATCAAGGGTGCGTAGTCAGGGTTGGCGATGTGGGCGAGGCCGAAGACAAACCCGCTGAGTGCCACCGCAGCGGCGACGGCACGGCGCGGTGACAGCCACGCGCGGAACCCGTCGGCGGCGTTGCTCAGGAAGACCCCTCGCATGGCGATCTCCTCCCAGATGCCCACACACAGCACCCCGAAGGCGACGGCCGCGAACCCGGGCAGCAGCTCCAGTTCACCGGCGTCGAACACCGCCCCGATCTCGGCCCAGCCCATCGCGAGCACCAGCAGGATGGGTGCCGCGGCGGCGACGAGGCCGATGACCAGGCCGGCGGCAAGATCCAACCGCCACCGCCGGTCGATGACCAGGCCGTAGTCGCGCAGACTGCGGGCTCCCAGGTAGCGGTGGCTGAACCTCACCAGCGCGAGCGCCGCCGCCAACGCCGCGAAGCTCCACAAGGCGAAGCCCACCTGCACTGGCAGGCCGGCTGCGGTCGCGACGACCTCGGATGCGATGAGGGCGACGTACGCCCCGACCACCGGCAGCAGGATGAGCCACACCGCTCGGGCTCGCTGCTGGCGGGCGTTCCAGAAGACCGCCCGCAGCGGGCTCGAGCGCCCCGCGGGAGGCCGCCCTCCGGCCCCGCCCTGATTGAGGCCGTCGAGGTCGGGCGGGAGGCGGGCGGGTTTGCCCATGGCGTTCTCCACTTGTTGGTGCGGTCGAGGGATGCACGAAGTGCGAGCGCCAGGGCACAGCTTGCCGATCGAACGCGCGGGCTGTACTAAGTACGTGTACAAAGTACAGTACTGCTAGAGTTGCTCGGCTGGCAAGGACTACTTCGTGGGGGCCCTAGCACACTCGGCGGTCCCCCCGACGAGGAGCACAAACATGGCTCGCACGCCCTCGCCGGCGAGCCCGCGGACGCCGCTGAACCGTCAGCGCGTGCTGCACGCCGCGGTGGCGGTGGCGGAGTCGGCAGGCATTGGGGCGCTGACGATGCGCTCGCTAGCCACGCAACTCGGCGTCAGACCCATGGCGCTGTACCACCATTTCGCAAACAAAGAGGAAATTCTCGACGGCATTATCGACGTCGTCTTCAGTGAGATCGACCTGCCACCAGCCGACGCGCACTGGCGCTCGGCGCTGCGGCACCGAGCCGTCTCAGCGCGCAGGGTGCTGGCACGTCACCCCTGGGCGATCCCGCTCATGGAATCGCGCACGACCCCCGGGCCCGCCACCTTGCAGCAGCACGACGCGGTGATCGGCACGCTGCGGCGGGCCGGCTTTTCCATTGCGATGGCCGCGCGCGCCCGCTCGCTGCTCGACAGCTACGTGTACGGCTACGCGCTCCAGGAAGCCAGCCCGGCGCTGCACACCTCCGCGACCTTCCTCGACACCGCCGACGCAATCCGGGCGCAGCCTCCCGCCGAGGAGTACCCGTATCTCGCCGAGTGGGCGACCGAGCACGTCCGCCAGCCCGGGCACGCCCACGGCGACGAGTTCGAGTACGGGCTCGACCACATCCTCGACAGCCTCGAGCGGCTCCTGACCGCCGACTGATAGCTGCACTCCTCTGGCCGCCACCCAGGTTCGGATGGTGCCGCGCAGTACGATCCGCACGTGCGGTTCTGCGTGCTGGGGTCGGTGGAGGTGGCCGCCGAGGGGCGGCGGGTGGCCTTCGGCAGCGAGCGGCAGCGAACGGTCCTCGGGGTGTTGCTGGCCGCGGGTGGCGAGGTCGTCTCGACCGATCGGCTGATCGAAGGTCTATGGGGGTCACGGCCGCCTGCCAGTGCCCACAAGTCGCTGCAGAGCCACCTTTCGCGACTGCGGCGTACGCTCGCTTCGATCGAGGGCGGCCAGGATGACGCGCTGCTGACCGCGGTCAACGGATATCGGGCGAACCTGGCGGCGTGCGAGCTGGATGCCGCCGACTTCGAGAGGCTGGTGGCGCAGGCACAGGGCATGATCCGGACTGACCCCCACGAGGCTGTGCAGCTGCTGGACCAGGCACTCGGGCTGTGGCACGGGGTGGCGTTCGGTGAGCTCGCCGATCATGCGCACGTGCGTGCCGAGGCGCGGCGGCTGGAGCAGCTGCGGGAGGCGGCCGCGGCCGATCGGGTGGAAGCACGGCTCGCGCTGGGGCGCCATGAGGAGGTGCTCGGAGAGCTGGAGGCCGTGGTCGCGGCCGACCCGCTGGCCGAGCGCGTCAACGGCCAGCTGATGATGGCGCTGTACGGAAGCGGCCATCAGGCCGAGGCGTTGGCGGTCTACCGGCGTTTGCAGCAGCGGCTCCGCGACGAGGTGGGCATCGACCCGTCAGCGGAGGTACAGGCGCTGCATGAGCGGATCCTGCGCCAGGACGCGGACCTCGACCCGCCGCGCACTGACCCGCTGCGACCGCCGCGCGCCGATCCGCTGCGACCGCCGCGCGCCGATCCGCTGCGACCGCCGGGTGACGTCGCCTCACGGCATCGGGCAGGTGCGGGGTCGGACGGGGCCCCGCGGACCGAGGACGCCGCGCCACATGCTCGTGGCGCCGCCGACCTCTTCGGCCGTGACGCGGACCTGGCGGCCGTCGTGGCGCTGATCACGACCACGTCACCGGTGACGCTGGTGGGCACCGGCGGGGTGGGCAAGACGCGGCTGGCCGCACAGGTCGCGGCCGTGGTCACCGACCGCTTCGACGACGGTGTCACGGTGTGCGCGTTGGACGCCGTGCGTGACCCGGGCAGCGTGCGTGCCGCGCTGATCGACGCGCTGGAAGCTCGCACCGAGGTCGACCGCGGCGAAGAGGACACGCTCGTCTGGGCGCTGGGCACCCGCAGGGTCTTGCTGGTGCTCGACAGCTGCGAGCATGTGCTCACGGTCGTGTCGCCGCTCGTCGAGCGGATCCTCGACCGGTGCCCGAACGTGGCGGTCTTGGCGACCTCGCGGGAGCATCTGCGTGTGCCCGGCGAGCGCGTCTGGCAGGTCGCGCCGCTGGCGGTGCCAGCTGCGGGCGCGTCGGCCGCCGAGGTCACGGCCACTCCTGCCGGGGCCCTGTTCTGTGCCCGGGCGGAGGCGCTCGAGCCGACGTTCGCGCTGACCGACGGCAACGGGCCGGCGGTCGGGGAGCTGTGCCGCCGGCTGGACGGGATCCCGCTGGCGATCGAGCTCGCGGCCGCGCGGGTGCGCGCGATGACGCCGGCAGACCTCCTTGAACGCATCGACCAGCGGTTCCGTCTGCTGACCGCCGGGCCTCGCCGAGACGAGGGCCGTCACCGCACGTTGCACGCGGTGGTGGCGTGGTCCTACGAGCTTCTCAGCGAGGCGGAGGCGCGCTTGTTCGACCGCCTGTCGGTGTTCGCCGGGTCGTTCGCGCTGGCAGCGGCCGAGCGGGTGTGCGCCGGCGAGCCCGTCGCCGAGGCGGATGTCGCCGGGGTGCTCGCCGAGCTCGTCGACAAGTCGATGGTGGTGGTGGAGCGAGTCGACGACCGCCTCCGCTACCGGCTGCTGGACACGCTGCGCGACTACGGGGCCGCCCGGCTGGAAGAGGCCGGCGACGCCGCGCGGTACCGGCGCGCCCACGCCGCCCACCACGTGGCCGTCGCCGAAACGCTCGGCCCGCGCGTTCGCGGCGCCGACGAGGGACCGGTGCTGGCCGAGATCGACGCGGTCATCGACGATCTGCGGGTGGCGCACGCCTGGCTGGTGGTCACCGGCGACGTCGACGGCGCGCTGCGGCTGCCCTCGGCGCTGCGCGACTACGTCGAACACCGCCAGCGCGACGAGGTGGTGACCTGGGCCGAGCGGGCGCTGGAGCTGCCAGGAGCGCGCGATCACCCGGTCTATCCGGCGGCGCTGGCGACCGTGGCGCACGCGGCGACCCGCCGGGGCGAGCTCGACCGCGCCCGCGATCTGGCTGAGGCCGCGCTCGCGGCAGCCCAACCTGGCCTCCTGGCGACCTTGTGGGCGGTGCAGGCCCTCGCCTCGGCGGCGCTGTACGAAGGGCGACTGGAGGACCTTCTGGCGCTCGCCGATCGCCACGGCGCGGCCGCCGAGCAGACCGGCGAGGACTACCACCGGGCCCTGACCTGCATGGCGCGCGTGCTGGGGTGCCTGTACGGCGGCGACGTGCAGACGGCCGCAGCGCACGCGGTGGAGTACCGGGAGCTCGCCGAGCGCTCCGGCAACCGGGGCCTGCGCGCCTCGGCGCTGTACACCCACGGCGAGGCGCTGCTCGACGTCGACCCGGCTGCGGCCGCACCGCTGCTGGAGCAGGCCATCGAGACCGCCACCGACGTGGACAGCCACACCCAAGGCATCGCGATGGTCTCGCTGGCATCGCTGCACGCTCGCGGCGGTACGGTCGACCGGGCGCTCGAGATGTTCCGCGATGTCATCGCCCACTGGCGGCGGCTGGGCGACCATACCCACCAGCTCACCACCCTTCGCAACCTGGTCGACTTGCTCGTCCGCGTCGGCGCCGACGACGACGCCGCGGTGCTCTACGGCGCGGTCACCGGCGCGTCGGTCCCGAGCTTCGGCGCCGAGGCGCAGCGGCTCGAGGCCGCTTGGGAACAGTTGGAGTGGCGCCTGGGGTCCGAGGCCGCCCGCGCCGCTGTCGACCGTGGCCGGCAGCTGACCTCCGCGCAGGCGGTCGACGAGGCGCTGGCGGTGCTCGACGGCTTGATGTCCGGCTGACCCAGCCGCTTGCAGCTGCAGCCGCTTGCAGCTGCAGCCGGATGCCACAGCCGGTGTGCAGCCCGGCTGCAGCCAGCGACGGCCACCGTGTGCCCTGTTCGGCCCAGCGGCCCCAGCGAGAGGAGCACGACGATGAGCGCCGACGTGACTGACATCGACCAGACCAAGGTGGAAGCGTTCCAGGAGACGCTCGTGACGGAGGCCGCCGCGACCGGGTCGGCGGTGTGCTGCTACATCGGCGACGCCCTCGGCTTGTACGAGGCCATGGCCGGCGCCGGGGCGCTGACTCCCGCCGAGCTCGCCGCCCGCACCGACACCCACGAGCGCTACATCCGCGAGTGGCTCGCCAACCAGGCCGCCGGTGGCTACGTCGTCTACGACCCAGACCTCGGCACGTTCGAGCTGCCCGCCGAGCACGCCGCGGTGCTCGCCGACCCCGACAGCCCTGCCTACGCGGCTGGTCTCATCGCGACGCTCATGGCGGCGTCGGCGAGCGCAGACCGCGTCGCCGCGGCGTTCCGCAGCGGCGAGGGAGTGAGCTGGCACGAGCATGACCCGCGCGTGCTCGGCGGCATCAGTCGGCTCAACGGGCCCCTGTACCGCCACAACCTGGTTGAGGAGTGGATCCCCGCCCTCGACGGCGTCCACGAACGGCTGGCCGCCGGTGCCCGTGTCGCTGACGTCGGCTGCGGCCATGGCGCGTCCACGATCGTGCTCGCCCAGGCCTACCCGGCCTCGCGCTTCGTCGGCTTCGACTCCCACGCCGAGTCGATCGCCGCGGCCTCGACGGCGGCCGCCCAGGCGGGGGTCGGCGACCGGGTCGCCTTCGAGGTCGCCACCTCCGATGGTTTCAGCGGTGACGGGTACGACCTGGTGTGCTTCTTCGACTGCCTGCACGACATGGGCGACCCCGTGGCCGCGGCCGCCCACGCCCGGAAAGTGCTGGCCGGCGACGGGACGCTGCTGGTCGTCGAGCCCGCTGCCGGCGACGACCTCGCCGACAACCTGCACCCCATCGGCCGGCTGTTCTACGCCGGCTCGGTGCTGCTGTGCACCCCAAGCTCGCTGGCCCAGAAGGAGGCGGTGGCCCTGGGGGGCCAAGCCGGCCCACGGCGGCTGCGCGAGATCCTGACCGAGGCCGGTTTCACCCGCTCCCGCGTGGCGACCTCGGATGCCTTCTCCCTGGTTCTCGAAGCCCGACCGTGACCCACCGCCCGTGACCGGACGACGTCGACGACCCCGCCGGGGTCCGCCGGCGCCTCCGACAGCCCCTCCGACCCCCGGCCGCAGCCCTTGACTTTAGGGCAGCAAAGACGGAGGGGACCACCACGATGAGCGCACCGCACCCCACGCAGGATGACGAAACGCAGCATCCCACCGGGTGGGAGCCCGACCTCGCGCTCGACGACACGCTTCTTCGTCAGTTCGTGTTCGCGCTCGCGGCTGCGAACACCGACACCGTCCGCGCCATGGGTGAACGCCTGTACGAGGCCGAGGGGATGGTCGCAGCGGACCTCGGTGTCCCGAACGCGATCTTCAACGCCGCCATGCTCACTCGGCCCCCGACCGAGGCCAGATGGCAGGACATCCTCGACACCGTTGACGCGTTCTGCGCGGGCGGGACCGGTCACGTCTTCCTGTTCAGCCTGTGGCCGACCCCCGATCTGCGCCACCGCGGGTGGGAGCTCGAGGGGCATCCCCCGCTGCTGGTCCGTCCGCCGGGGCTTGCCGCGCCGCCGGTCCCCAGCGACCTGGAGATCCGTGCGGTCTCCGACTGGCACACCCTGGCGGACTTCAAGCGAGTGACCGTGGACGGGTTCCCCTTCGACGAGCATCAGCCCTTCGACCGCGACGCCTGGCTCGACGAGCCCGTCCTCGCCATGCCCGGCCACCAACGTTCGTCGGCTACGCCGGCGGGGAGGCCGTGGCGAGCGGCTGGTTCGCTCCCAGTTTGGAACATCGTGGCAAATGGCCCGTCAGGGCGCAGTCTTCCGACCCTGGTGAGGGGCATACCGCTGGGCTCTGCTGACAGGGTCATGAAGCTGCGGTGGGTAGGGCCAGGTTCAGGGGCGGGGACGATGGAGATCGAAAGGACCGCACCCCGGGTCGAGGAGTTGTGGGAAGCGCTGTACCGGTCGAACGTCGTCGGGATTCTCTACGGCCAGGAGCACACGGTGCTCAGGGCCAATGACCGATTCCTGCAGATGGTCGGTCGCGATCGGGCGGATCTCGAGCGCGGGCTCGATTGGATGGCGATGACCCCGCCGGAGCACCGTGCGCAAGATGAGCGCGGCATGGAGGTCCTGCGGCGGGGCGAGCCCTTCCCGATCGTCGAGAAGGAGTATCTGCGGCCGGACGGCAGCCGCGTCGCGGTGCTCATCGGCGGCGCGGTCGTGAACAGCGAACCCTACGAGTGGGTGAGCGTCGTGGTCGACGTGTCCGACCATAAAGAGCTGGAGTGGCGATTGCTGTTGGCGGAACGTCGCCATCACGAGGCCGAGATGCGAACTGCCTCGAGCACGTTGGCTGTCCTCCAGCAGGCGCTGCTGCCAGCCGAGTTGCCCGAGCCGCCGGGCATGTCGTTGGCCGCCAGGTACAGCGCAGCGAAGAACAGCGAGGTCGGCGGCGACTGGTACGACGCCTTCCTCGCCGGCGGTCGGCTGATGTGCACGGTGGGCGACGTCGCCGGTCACGGCATCAGGGTCACACAGGCGATGGGCGAGCTGCGGGCTGGCGCTCGGACTGCCGCGCTGCTCAGCCCTGAACCGGCGCACGTGCTCTCGGTCCTTGACCGCCTCGTCCAGCGGCTCGTGTCCACAGAGCTGGCGACCGCGCTGTTCGTCGACTACGACCCAGACAGCCGCAGGTTGACGTGGGCCAGCGCTGGGCACTTCCCCCCGCTGTTGGTGCCGGCGGCCGGGCAGCCGCGCTACCTCGCGGGTCAGATCGCCCCACCCCTGGGCATCAGCGGGCACATGGCCGGGAACGAGGGCGAAGGGCTTGCCGAGGGGGACTCGCTGTTGCTGTTCACCGACGGACTGGTGGAGCGTCGGGACGAGGACATCGACGTCGGGCTCAACCGGTTGCTGGCCGCTGTGCGACCCGGCCTGCCCCCGGAAGGACTCTGCGACGTTGTCCTGGATGCCTGCCTGTCGGAGGGGCGTCCCCTAGACGACGCCTGCGTCCTGGTTCTCTCCGTAACCTGCACCCTCCCTGGGTCCACTGCAGTCGGGTAGGAGGTGCGGGTCGTCAGCGGACCCGACCTGGCTGTCGCCGGTCATCAGACGACGTCAGCCGGTCGTCGGGGCCACGTCGGGCAGCTTGATGATCTGGATCAAGTTGCCGCAGGTGTCGTCGAACACGGCTGTGGTCACCCCGCCCGCCTCGAGCGGCTCCTGGGTGAAGCGCACCCCGAGGCCTGTGAGCCGGTTGAACTCGGCATGGACGTCGTCGACCGCGAACGACGTGGCCGGGATCCCGTCGGCCACCAGTCCGGTCTTGTACGGCTCGACTGCAGGGTGGCCGTCGGGTTCGAGCAGGAGCTCGGTTCCCTCCGGGTCCTCGGGTGGGACGACGGTCAGCCAGCGGGCCCCGCCTGCCGGGATGTCGTGCTTCTTCACGAACCCGAGCACATCGCCGTAGAAGGCCAGGGCCTTGTCCTGGTCGTCGACGAAGACGCTCGTGACGTAGATGCGCATTGCCGTGCTCCTCTCACGTCTGGACTGGCCAACGCTGGGCGATGGCGCGCAGCGGCCCGGTATCGATGTAGTGGAACTTGTATCGGCCGTCCCTGCGTGTGGTCACGAGGCCCGCTCCTTCAAGGACGTCGAGGTGCTGCGAGATCGCCTGCCGCGACGATGTCACCTCATGCTTCATCGCAAGCCGCGTGCACAGTTCGAACAGCGTCTGGCCGTCCCGCTCGGTCAGCTCGTCGAGGATGACGCGCCTCGTCGGGTCGGCCAGTGCTTTGAACACATCACCCACAACAATGCAACCATAGGCAAGTAGGCACTTGCATGTCAATGGCCAACCGGCGCGCCGCGAATGCCCAACCCGACGGGCGGTGGGCAAGTCCTGGCGGCGTTCTCACCTGGGCCGGCGGCGGCGCAGCCGCTCGCGGTCCGAATCGGGCAGGTACTTGACCGCCTCGCGGATGGTCAGCCCGGAGGCCCGGTCCAGCCGCGGTTCGAGCCATGCGACGACCTGCTCTGGGTTGCGCTTGCCGGCCTCCCGCAACACCCAGCCGATGGCTTTGCGTATGAAGAACTCTCGCTCCTCGAGCATGGGGTCGGCCAGGGCGGCGAACCGGTGGAAGTCCCCGTGACCTCGCCGCAGTCCCGGAAGGTACGCCAGCATGCTGGCCCGGCGGACCCAGAAGTCGTCGTCGCGGGCCCACCCCGCCAACTCGCCGTTCACCTCGTCGGGGAACCGATCAACGAGCGACCCGACGACCGGGACAGCCAGCCCGTCGACGAGCGCCCAGGTCTGCGACTCGCGGATCAACCGTCGCAGCCATCCCAGGTCGGCCGAGGAGAGTCGGTCACGGTAGAGATCGAGCAGCACGACCGCCGTCATGCGCAACTCGTGGACGCGGGAACCCCACAGCGTCTCCACAAGCCGGAGAAGGTCGTCATGGGAGCAGTCGCGATGCTGGCGGTGGACCGTCTTGGCGGCTCCCCGGATCGCCGGCACCCCCGCGCCCAGGAAGTCGAGGTCGCTCTTGAGGTACGCCTTCTCCTTCTCGGCGCGCTCCGGTGTCGCCCCTGCCCGCAGGCGCGCGGTGACGTCGGCGATGATCGCTTCCCGGCGTTGATCGGACTCCGGCGTGGTCATGAGGGGTCGGCCGCCTCGTCGAGCTGCGCCACCAGGCGCTTCGGCGCACGCAGGCGGTAGCTGTCCTCCAGCAGCTCGGCGAGCAGGTCGTCGTCGACGTCGGCCAGTCGCACCAGCAGTGCGGGGTGGCCGTCATAGTGCGATGTGGTGAATACCGCCTCCGGAAAGGTGGCGAGCAGCGCCTCCTTGTCCTCAAGGTCGCAGAAGACCACCACCACCGCGGTGTCGTGCACGCCGTCGCGGTCGTGCTCACGGGGACTCCACAGTCGGCAAAACGGCCTGCCGCGCGCCTTGAGCGCCGGCATCCGGTGATAGGAGGCGGCCTCTTCGACTTCCGGGAGGCGGGCGCCGATGCGCCGTACATCGTCCCAGCTCGCCACAGCCATCACCCACTCAGTTGATCCCAGGCAGTCTCGCATCGCCTGGGTTCGTTGTGCGCCCTCGGTGGGTGCTTGTCCGAGCGGCCGACACGACACAGTTTCTCGCAGGTGGGGCGGAGCAGACTGCTTGGGCTAGCGACCCGCTATCCGCTGGGGGGCTAGGGACCCGCATCCGCGACTGAGCAGGAGGGCAGCCCGATGAGTCACCACAAGCGCGACAAGACCGGTCCCGACCGGGGACGCACCGACAAGGTCAAGGGCAAGGCCAAAGAAGTCGCCGGCAAGGTGTCGGGCAACGACAGGCTGCGCCTCGACGGCAAGGCCGACCAGACGTCTGGCAAGGCCAAGGAAAAGGGCAACGAAGCCATCGACAGGGCCCAGGAGGCCTTCACCGACGACGACTAGCCAATCCCCGCATCCGGCGTGCCCCGGTCATCCGGAGCGTGCTCCGTTCATCCGGAGCGTGCTCCGGTCACCCGGAGCGTGCCTCCGTCGGCTAGCGCGGGCCCGCCGGCTCGCTGGAGCGCGATCTCGCGCTGCGCCGTCTCGCCGTGCGACCGGGGCGCGTCGCGCGCTGATAGGCCTCCGCCGGTTGTTCTTTCCCCGCAGCTTCTTGTTCGTCGCTGCTTTACCTGCTGGATCACCCGACGCCGAGCATGTCGTCGATACCCATCGCGCTGCTTTGCTCGCGCAGGTTGAGGCGGTCGACCGCTTCGGCGAAGCGCAGGTAGGTGTCGACGCTGGCGATGACGATGCGCGCGTCGATGGTGATCAGCTCGATGCCGACCA
>SLAO01000100.1 GCA_007126835.1 Nitriliruptorales bacterium
CGAGGGGCTTCCCCCCGTCGCGATGACCGTCGTCGGTCTCGAGGTCGCCGGTGTGCCGCTGCGCTACGCCGGTGCGGTGATCACCGACGGCGACTCGGTCATCAGCGGCGCGAAGGCCGCGCTGGATGCGGTCAACCGACGCCTCGGGGTCACCGGCTTGTAGGGGGCGCTGCGGCCCGGCCACACGCGCCGGCACGAACCCTTGGTAGACCTGGGAGGGCGCACGGGATGCACGGTCGGCACGACTGCCCACATCGGTCACGCGCCGGTCCGTGCGCCCCGGCCGCCGAACGGGCAGGATGCCGGCATGGAAGTCTTCGATGCGCTCGCGCAAGCCAGGGCGCGTGGTCAGCGGGTGGTCCTCGTCACCGTCCTGGGCGTGGAGGGGCAGGCGCCGAGCCGTCCCGGCGCCAAGCTCGTGGTCCATGACGGCGAGCCCGTCGCCGGGACACTGGGTTGCGCCGAGTTCGACACCGCCGGCCTGGCCCTTGCCGCCGAGGCCGTGAACGCGGGGGAGCCGATCAGGCGGCGCGAGGTGTTCGACAGCCACGCTGAGCCTCGGGCCCTGGAGCTGTTCGCGGAGATCAACGAGCCCGAGCCGGCGCTCCTGGTCCTCGGCGGCACGCCGGTGGCCCGCGCGGTGTGCGAGATCGCCCGCGTGGCGGGGCGCCGGGTCACCCTCGTGGCGGCCGGCGGCGAAGTCGCGGTGCCCCCGCACGTTGAGGTCAAGGCCGACGACCCCGGCCGCTACCTGCTCGCGGCACCGCCCGGCCCCGGTGACGCGGTGGTGCTCACCGACCACGACGCTGGGTGGGTGGACGAGGCCTTGCGGGTGGCGCTGGCCAGCGAGGCGCAGTTCGTCGGCATGCTCGGCAGCAGGCGGCATGCACCCGAGGCGGTGCGGAGGCTGCGCGCGTCGGGCGTGCCCGACGAGCACCTACGTCGGCTCCACGCCCCGGTGGGGCTGGACATCGGAAGCCGATCACCCGGGGAGATCGCCCTGTCGATCGTTGCTCAGATCGTCGCGGTAGAACGCGGCAGAGACGGGCGGGCCCTCAGCATCGACTGGTCCACCCAGCCGACGTGACACCCGACCATGGTGCGGATGCCGGCGGTGACCCTGCCGACCTGCAAGCCAAGCAGGCCCTGCGCGAAGAGGTCTGGCAGGCGCTGATCGACGAGGACGCCGCGCGCTTTCCCGGAGCCCGCGGCCGCATTCCGAATTTCGTGGGCGCCGAGGCTGCGGCGGATCGCCTGCGTGGCCTCGAGGTGTGGCGCCATGCCGCCGTCGTGAAGTCCAATCCCGACAGTCCGCAGTGGCCTGTGCGCCAGCGAGCGCTCGCAGACGGCCTGGTGCTGTACCTCGCCGTGCCAAGGCTGGCGCAGCAGCAGCCCTTCCTGCGCTTGGACCCGGCTGGCCTCGACGTCGCGCCCCGGGCGGCATCCTCGATCAAGGGCGCCGAGACCCACGGGCAGCTGGTCGCGGTCGAGGATCTCGAGCCCGTCGATCTCGTGGTCTCAGGCTGCGTGGCCGTCGACCGCGCCGGCGCCCGCCTGGGCAAGGGCGGCGGGTTCGCGGACCTCGAGTTCGCTCTCGCGCAAGCCGCCGGGGTCATCACCGAGGACACGACCGTGGTCACCACGGTGCATCAGGCGCAGATCGTCGACACGGGTCGCATTCCCATGACCGACCACGACGTACCCGTCGACCTCGTCATCACCCCCGACGAGATGGTTAGATGCGAGCGGCGCCATCCTCGCCCTGACGGGATTGCATGGGACCAGCTGACCGAGGAGAAGATCGCGTCCATTCCGCTGCTCCAGCGCTGGCAGCAGCAGTCCTCTACTCGGTGACCGCGTAGGCGGCCTCGACGGCTGCGATCACCGACTCGTCGGAGGCGGGCTGATCCAGGACGTCATCGAGGCCGATGGCCGCGGCAGCGATGTCGGCGTCGGCGGGGTCGGCGCCGAGGGCGGTCAGCAAGGCCTGTGGCCGCCAGCTGCGCAGGAGTCCGCATTGCACCAGCGCCCCCTGGCGACGCCGGCGCTGGGACAGCCCCACTAGCTTGCGGCCAGCCACGGTGACCTCGCCCCGCCCGAGGCTGGCGAAGCACACCGCAGCGACCAGCGACGAGCGCGCGTCGGTCGCGCGTGGGGTCGTCGAAGGACCACGGTGCACGTGCGGGTCAGGCACCCCGAGACGCTTCAGCGCTACGACCCATCGCCACCCGGCCTGCATGAAGACCGAGCCGAGATCGCCGTCGTCCAGCCACGGGTGACCGCGTGGCACCGCCACGTCCAGGCACAGCACGTCGGGAGCGAGCAGCACCGCCCCACCCCCCGACGAGCGGTGGACCACGTCGATGTCGCCGACGAGCTCGCCAGCCAGCCGGCGCTGCCCCCGCCCGAGGACGACCGCCGCGCGGGTAGACCGGTACCACCGCAGTCGCGGGGTCGGATCGTCGGCCAAGCGCTCGAGCATGGCCTCGCTGCCGGCGAGAAGTCGGCCGGGCTCGTCGATCTCGAGGGGGGAGGGTCGCCATTCCGGCACGGCGTTGGATGAGGTCGTCGCGGCGCTCATCGCCGAAGCCGATGGGCGCTGATGGCTCGCGGCAGCGGTGTCACGCGTCGGCGACTGTGCGACGACCGGTCATCGTGCCAGTCGGCGTGCTGGAGCGAGACGAGGGTGGGCAGGTCTTGGTCTCCTTGCGCCCGGGGATGGCGTAGCGGTCGACGAGTCGGGGTTGTGGGCCCAGTGTATTCGGGCATTTGGGGCGTCGTGCCTGCTCGCGGCGTCTTTATATGGGGCATTTCGGATCCGGCTGGTACATCTGCACGAGAACTCGTGCAGATGTACCAGTCGTGGGTGATATCAGTGACTTGTCCTGATCAGCCGATGTCTTTGACCATCCCGTACTTGTCCTCGTACGTCGTCATGTTGGTGTTGAGCGCCCTGATCACTTTCCCAACCATCGTCGGGGCGATCTTGACGCGGCTGACGACCTCGGCCCGTGGCTTGCCGGGCTCGCCGCCGGGCAGCACCTGGCAGAAGTCCAACGTGAACTCGTGGGGTGAGTGGCTGACCACAAGGAAGTTCGCGTAGGTGCCGTGCTTGATCTCGTCGTCGACTTGGACGTTGAGCTGCTTGCTGCCACCGCCACTTTGCTCGGGAGGCTTCGGGTCGTCGGACATGGCCTGCTCCAGTCGTTGGGGGCGTGCCTCGGGGCAATCCTAGGCGCGGTTACACTGCCGGCCTGGAACGGGCGCTTAGCTCAGGTGGCGAGAGCGCCGCCCTTACAAGGCGGAGGTCGCAGGTTCGAGCCCTGCAGCGCCCACGGATGAAGGCGACACAGCACCAGCCACGGCGGGCCGTGAGGAGCCAGTCACACCGCAGCGGGACAAGCCAAAGCGGTGCAGAGGCGGAGGTGGGCCGATGAACCTCGTAGTGATCGTCGGTGGCATCCGAGAGGTGTTCCAGATTCCGGCCGAGGTCGATATCGAAGCCCTGGGCGAACGCCTGCACAGGGGGTCCATCGACGGCTCGGTGATCACCGTGCCCCGACGGGACCACGACCTGGACGCGGTCTTGCTCGGCAGCCATGTGTCCGGGTGGTGGTTCGACCAGGACGGGCCGCGAACCGGCGTGGGGTTTTCCTGAGGCCGACCTGCCTGTGCGCCGCGCGCTCGGATGTGCACGCGGCGAGACCGTCACAGCCGTGACTTACGCTGCGACGAGGGCAGTCGGAACCACGAGGAGAGACGATGGGCATCAACTCCACACGCGGGATCATGTACAAGATCGCCCGCATCCTGGGCGACGTCCAGGCGGTGCGGCGCGGGCGCGTCGGCCGGCGCGTGGGACGTCGCGTGGCTGGCCGGGCCACCGGCAAAGGACTGGCGCGGCTGTTCAAGTAGGAACGCGACCGTCCAGGTGGGGCACCTGACCGCGAGTGGGGCACCGCGGGTGACCTGGAGACCGGCGGGTGATGCCGGCGCGAAGGGGGACCGTCGCTGTGGCGGCCTCAGGACCCGAGTGTGACGCTGGTGGACAGCGCCGCCGTCCCCGTGGTGGCCTGGAGACTCGGCGGGCAACGACGGGCCAGGTGAACTACCCGAGAAGCGGCTTTGGCTGCGGACTACGGCGCCCATCGCTCGGTGATCACCGCGGCCAGGCGCCGGTCCACCAGCACGCGACCCCCAGCAAAGGTCAGGTGCAGGCCGTCGTCGCGGCGGACCCGCTCGACCCCGCCGCCGTCGACTTCCATGTAGCTGGCGTAGTCGCCTTCGACGGCGAACAGATCGCGAGTCGGCACGTGATGGGCACGGGGATGAGCTTCGGTGGCCCGCTGGTAGATCCGATCGATGCGCCGCATTCGATCGTCGAGTTGCGGGTCCTGCATCATCGGCATGCCCACCCAGAACACGTCTCGTTCCTCGGTGACGAGCCGATCCAGCAGCGCGACTGCCCGACGCTCGTACTCCGCCTGCCACTCGTCGGCGTCGTGGCGCAACACCTGACCGTCGGCGTCGCGGATGTCCTGGTCGTCGTTGCCGCCCATCATCAGGACAACGACGTCCGGATCGCTGTCGGCCAACGACTCCTCGGCGTAGGCATGCCAGTCGAAGTAGTCGGGCCGGGCAAGCCCTGTTGCGTAGTTGGGGTCCGTCCGCACCTCTGCGGGCACGGCCTCGTTGAGCTCGGTGTCCAGTGGCGAGCCGATCGCCTCGACCAGCGAGTCCCCGGTCAGCCACACCTCCAGCGGTTCTTCGGACGTCGGCGTGCGGCGTGCTCGCCAGCCGGCCAGGCCCGGATGGAGTCCAGGTTGGCCATGCTCGGATAGGTCAGGTCGCCCTCCATCGGTCCCTGGAGCCCGGTCGGCGGTGGGGTGCTCGTCCCGTGGTGTCCCGTCCGCGGGGGGATGCTCGTCCCGCGGTGTTCTGTCCGCGGCGTGGGGCTCGTCCCGCTGCCTTCCGTCGGCGGCGGGGTGTCCGTCCCGCGGCGTTCCGTCGGCGGCGGGGTGCTCGATGCCTGGGTCTCTGTCGTGGGATGGTTGCGCGTTCTGCTCCGGCTCGTCTGGCGCGTCCGCGGGGGCCGGTCGGCCGGCGTTGTCCAACGAGCCGGCAGTGGTGACGCGTCCGGGAGCCTGGCGAAACCACCCGCCGACGCTGTCGGTCAGCCAGGCGTTCAAGCCACCGAGTCGGGTCGCGTCGGCGACCACCTCCAACGGCCGCACGGCGGCCACCGCCGCGGTTCGCTGCCACCCGAACGGCTGCCGTTCGGCGGTGTCAGCCAGCGAATCGGCGTTCATGAGCGCCCCCAGCAGCAGCGCGACCAGCATCGCCAGCAGTGCCCGCGCGACGGGTGCCGACCGGTCGCTGGGGCCGGCTGGGCGACGCGCGGTGTCGGGGTCTGGGAGGCGAGGAGGCGATGGCATCGGCACCAGGGTCCTCAGAACTGGAAGTAGATGAACGGCGCCACCCCAGGGGGCCCGAGGGCGTCGATGGCGACCAGTGCCATCGCCAGTGCTACACCCTGCGCCGCCGGCGACAGCCCCGCGAAGCGCTCCTGCAGTGCCGCACCGAGATCCCGCGGGAGGAACTGGACGGCGACGATCCCGGCGATGACCGCGACTACCGGGGGTGTCACCAGCGGCGCGGCGCCCCACCCCGTCACCAGCCGCGTCAGCATGGTGGTGGCGGTCTCGAAGGACTCGGCCCGGAAGAAGATCCAGCCCACGCAGACGACGTGGAAGGTCACCAGCCAGCGCCGCGTCTCGAGCCACCACGGCTCCACCGGCGCAAGCTCGGGATCCGAGGTCGGCCGTTCGGCACGCCGCTCGGCGAGCCAACGTTCGAGGCACAGCCATCCCCCGTGGAGCGCACCCCAGGCGACGAACGTCCACGCCGCTCCGTGCCACAGCCCGCCGAGCAGCATGGTCAGCATCAGGTTGCGGTACGTCCGGACCCGGCCCTGCCGGTTGCCCCCCAGCGGGATGTACAGGTAGTCGCGCAGCCAACGCGACAGCGTCATGTGCCAGCGCCGCCAGAACTCGGTGATCGAGCGGGCGGTGTACGGGCGGTCGAAGTTGTCGGGGAACGTGAACCCCAACAGCAGCGCACAGCCGATCGCGATGTCGGTGTAGCCCGAGAAGTCCGCGTAGATCTGCCCGGCGTACCCGTAGGTGGCGAACAGGATCTCCGGCGCGCTGTGCGCCGCCGGGTTGGCGAACACCTCGTCGACGATGGTCGTTGCCAGATAGCTGGCGACGACGACCTTCTTGAACAGCCCGGCGGTGATCAGACCGAAGGCCCGTCCGACGTCGATCCTCCGATCGTCACGCGTCGCCAGCTGGGGCAGGAACTCGCGGGCTCGCACGATCGGACCGGCGACCAGCTGCGGGAAGAAGGCCAGGTAGACCGCGAAGTCGATCGGGGGCGCCGGCTCGATCCGGCGACGGCCGATGTCGACCACGTAGCTGATCGCCTGGAAGGTGAAGAACGAGATGCCGACCGGCAGCACGATCTCGAGGAGCGGGAAGGGGGAGTCCAGCCCCACCGACGCCAGCAGGTTTTTCAAGGAGGCGACGAAGAAGCCGTAGTACTTGAACCACCCCAGGATCGCGAGGTTGCCGGCAACGGCCAGCCGAACCCGCCGACGTCGCCGAACGCCGTCCTCGGCGCCGTGGATCGCCACGCCCATGACCTGGTTGAACACCGTCGCGCCGAGCAGCAGGAGCACGAAGCGTGCGTCCCACGCCGCGTAGAAGACGTAGCTGGCGGCGAGCATCGCGAGCTTCCAGCGCACCGGACGTGACGTCAGCAGCCAACTCGCGACCAGCACGACCGTGAAGAAGATGGCGTACTGGATGGTTGGAAACAGCATCGGCACTCGCTCGGACGCTCAGGGCCCGCGGACGCCAAGCGCCTGCCCGGTCGGGGACGGCGGCCGCAGTCTAGGGCCAGCGCGGTGGCCGCAACCCTCAACCCTCCACAAGCCAGCGCGCGCTCAGTCGCGCCACCGGGATGCGCCCCCCGGTCACGTCGACGGGAGCGTCGCCGTCCAGCGCGTCTACTGCAGCGGGCAGCGACACGTCGGCGAGCACGCCGGCGTCCACGCTCCGGTCCTCGTCGGCGACGTTGGCCAGGCCGAGCATCGGACCGACCCGCGGGTGGTCCCGGCGCCACGCCAGCACGCCGGTGTCGTCGGTCCACAGCGGACGGGTCCTTGCCGCTCCGTGCAGCGCCGGCGTGCGCCGGCGAGCGGCGGCCAGGTGACGAAAACCGGCGTGCACCCGACCCTCCACGGCGTCGACGTCATGGCGTCGGGCCGCTGCTTGCCAGTCCATCCACGGGCGGTGGAGCCAGCGGTTGTCACCGCAGGCGGCAGGGTCGGTCCGCCAGCTCTGCTCGTTGCCCAAGGCGAGCTCGTCGCCCATGTAGATCAGGGGGAGCCCTCCCCAGCCGAAGCAGACTGCGTACAGCACCAGCAGGCGCCGGATCGCCTGGTCGAGCAGCGTGTCGTCGCCGGCTTCCAGGGCTTGGGTGATCCCGGCCAGGGCTGCGGCGGTGCCCGAGATCCTCGCGTCGCCGGTCGCGGGGTCGTCCTGGAAGCGTTCCCCGCGCGCGAACGAGCCGGGGTGCTCACCGGCGTAGAAGGCGTTGAGGAACCCCCGGTGGGCGAAGCCGTCGAGGCCGACCGCGGCCGCGTCGGCGTCGTCGACGGCCCAGCCGATGTCGTCGTGGCAGCGGACGTACGTCACCCAGCCCGTGCCAGGCGGCGGTGGCCGCATCCGCTCCAGGGCCCGCGTGGGCAACCGCACGTCGCGGGCCGCGACCGCGCTCCAGCCCATCACCATCAGCTGGTTGTGGTAAGCCAGCTCGCACTCGGCGCGCTGCCGGACGTGGGCGCCCAGGTACTGCACGAGCTGCCCGGGGGGCACGATGGCCTCGGCCTTGAAGATCACCGCGGGCGCCGCGATGCGCACCAGCGCACGCCAGGCCTGCAGCAGCCAGTGCGCCTCGGGCTGGTTCTGGCAGTCGGTGCCCAGTCGCTTCCAGGTGAACGGCACCGCGTCGAGGCGCAGTACCTCGACCCCCCGGTTGGCCAGGTGGAGCATCTCGGCAAGCATCGCGGCGAACACGTCGGGGTTGGAGTAGTCCAGGTCCCACTGGTAGTCGTGGAACGTGGTCCACACCCAGGCGTCGAGCTCCTCGGCGTAGGTGAAGTTGCCCGGGGCCGTGTCGGGGAAGACCTCCGGCAGGGATGCCTCGTAGGCGTCGGGCAGCGCCCGCGAGTCGAAGGTCCGGTAGTAGGCCCGGTAGGTCTCATCCCCCTCGGCGGCCCGTCGCGCCCACGCGTGCTCACTGGCCGTGTGGTTGACCACCACGTCCAAACACAGGCTGATGCGGCTGTTCCGCAGCGCCGTCGCGAGCTCCTCCAGGTCGGCCATCGTGCCCAGCCGAGGGTCCACCGCCCGGTAGTCCGTGACCGCGTAGCCCCCGTCGTCGGGCCCGTCCCGCGAGGCCAGCAGCGGCATGAGGTGCAGGTACGTCACCCCGAGCTCGCGCAGGTAGTCCAAGCGCCCGCGGACACCGGCCAACGTCCCCGCGAAGCGGTCCACGTAGCACACGTAGCCGACCATGGACTGGTCCAGGAACCAGTCGGGGCCGATCTCGCGGCGGTGGTCGAGTTCGAGGAGCTCGTCGCTGCGCGACCCCACTGCGTCCAGCAGCGTGGAGACCAGACGCCGGGCGAGCGCGGGGACGTCGTGCTCGGCTCCGTACAGGCGGATGAGCGGGTCGAGGGCGTCAGGCAACGACCGCTCGAGCCTGGCGGCGAACGCCGCGGCGTCGCGGCGAGCCAAGCGTGACCTGGCTTCGTGGCTGGCCGCAACGGCCAATTGCTCCGTGAGCTCGGCCACGCGAGCTCGCGTCGCACCGGGGTGAGTTGACTGGCCGTCTGCCACGGCTGACCTCCTGGGGGTCGTGGCCCCGATCGAGGGTACCGGCCTCCCGGCGGTACGCTGCGCCACCTGCCACGCTGTGCGAGACCACCGGTGGGCACCGCCACCCTGGGCGAGACACCGTTGGGCGAGTCGCCACCAGGAGAGGAGACCTGCGATGTCCCTGCGTCACGTCGCGATGTTCCGGTTCCTGCCCGATGTCGGAGCCGACCGCCTGCGGACCCTCGAGGACGCCCTGTCCAAGCTGCCCGACCAGATCTCCGAACTCGAGGCGTACGCCTTCGGTCAGGACCTGGGGTTGTCGGACACGACGTGGGACTTCGTCGTCGTCGCTGACGTGGCCGACGCCGACGCGTTCGAGCGCTACCGCTCGCACCCCGCGCACGTCGCGGTGGTTCAAGACCAGTTCGGCCCGATCGTCGCCGAGCGGGCCGCGGTGCAGATCCAGCTCTGACCCCACACGGAGGACCGATGCGTGCCGAGGAAGCAGGCCTGGTCGTCGCCAGCAACCGGGGCCCGGTGTCGTGGCGACACGTCGGTGATGAGCTGCAACCCACCAGGGGCGCGGGGGGCCTGATCGTGGCACTCGGTGGTGCGCTGCAAGCCGAACCGGGCACGTGGGTCTCGGTCGCCCTCGACGACTTCGACCAAGCGGTCGCCGCCGAGCACGACGGCGAGGCGTTCCACGTCGACACCCCAGACGGGTCCGCGTTTCGGCTGCGGGTGCTCGACGCCGGCGACCAGTTCGACGCCTACTACAACGAGGTGGCCAACCGCCTGCTGTGGTTCACCGTGCACGAGCTATGGGGGGCCCCGTACGAACCAAGCGGGGTGGGGTGGCGAGGCGACTGGTACTACGGCTACGAGCCCGTCAACGACGCCGTGGCCCGCGCGGTGGCTGAGGAAGCCGACGGTGGCGAGGAGATCTACCTGCAGGACTACCACCTGTGCACCGCCGGGCGGACGGTCCGCCAGCTCCAGCCCGACGCCCGGCTGCTGCACTACATCCACACGCCCTGGGTCGGGCCGGGGCACTGGCGCATGCTGCCCACGCTGATCGCCGAGGAGATCATGCGCGGGATGCTCGCCGCCGACGTGGTGGCCTTCTCGTCGCCGACGTGGTGCGCCGCGTTCCGCCGGTGCGCCGAGGAACTGCTCGGCGCGACGGTCAGCGGCGAGAACGTCTTCTTCGAGGGGCGACGCACGGTGGTCGCCGACTTCACCCTGGGCGTGGACGAGGCCGGGCTGCAGGCGGTCGCCCAGTCCGACGCGGCCGTTGCCGCCCTCGAGGCGCTCGAGGACCAGCTCGCAGGCCGCCGGTTGATCGTGCGCGCCGACCGCACCGACCTGTCAAAGAACATCCTTCGGGGCTTGCAGGCCTACGAGCTGCTGCTCGAACGCCACCCCGAGCATGTGGGGCAGGTCTGGCACCTCGCACTACTCAACCCGTCGCGCCAGGGCGTTCCCGAGTACCGGGCGTACTTCGAGGCGTGCCAGCAAGCCGCGGACCGCATCCGCGAGCGCTTCGGCGAGGATGCGCTGGAGGTCGTCACCGACAGCGACTACACGCGCGTGGTTGCGGCGCTGTCGCGCTACGACGTGCTGTTGACCAACCCGGTCCTCGATGGCACGAACCTCGTGGCCAAGGAGGGGCCGGTCCTGAACGACAACGATGGCGTCCTCGTGCTGTCGCGCAACGCCGGGGCGACCACGGTCCTGGGGGAGCCCGCGCTCCTGGTCAACCCCTACGACGTCGAGGAGCAGACCGACGCCCTCGACCGGGCGCTGACGATGGGGTTGGAGGAGCGCGCCAGCCGTGCAGAGCGCCTGCGAGCGGCCTCCCGGCTGGGCGCTCCCGACGAATGGTTCACCGCCCAACGCCACCTGCTGCGCGCCACCGTGGCGCGCCGGCGCTGACCCGGAGGACGCGTGTGACCTCCCAGATCGCCGAGCTGCCCGACGCAATCGCGTCGCTCGACGCGTTCGCCTCGCGCATCCGCGGCCGACAGGTCGCGGTGTTCTTGGACTACGACGGAACCCTCTCGCCGATCGTGGCCGATCCAGCTGCCGCGGTGTTGCCCCAGCGCGCCCGAGCTGCCCTGCGGGCGCTGGCTCGTCGGTGCCCGGTCGCGGTCGTCAGCGGACGTGACCTCGACGACGTCGCCGAGCGGGTCGACGTGGACGGCGTGGCCTACGCGGGCAGCCATGGGCTGGACATCGACGGGCCTGCGGGCCGTCAGTCCTACGGCGAGGAGCACCTCGGCGACCTCGACGCTGCCGAGGGTGCGCTGGCGCAGGCGCTTGAAGGGATCCCGGGCGCGGGCATCGAGCGCAAGCGGTTCACGGTCGCGGTGCACTACCGGCAGGTGGCCTCCGAACGGGAGCGCGACGTCGCCGAGGTCGTCGACCGGGTCGCGCGCGCCTACCCGCAGCTGCGCGTCGCGGGAGGCAAGCGAGTCTACGAGCTTCGCCCTGCCGTCGACTGGGACAAGGGCCGCGCGGTCCTGTGGCTGCTCGAAGCCCTCGAACTCGACCGGGACGACGTGGTGCCGATCTACGTCGGCGACGACCTCACCGACGAGGACGCGTTCGCGGCGCTGGCCGAGCGCGGCTATGGCGTCGTGGTGCGCGGCGAGGAAGATGCGCGCGCGACGGCCGCCTCGGCAAGCCTTGCCGACACCGACGCCGTCATCGAGTGGCTCGAGCGCCTCGACGAGCTCATCGATGACCACGGCTGACCGCTGGGCACGGCGCCGGCCACCCCCGCTGGCTCCCGGCGACCTCGTCGCGGCCGTCGCCCCTGCCGGGCCACCGAGCCACGACGGTGCCACCGGCGGGATCGCGCTGCTGGAGTCGTGGGGACTGCGCGTACGGCTGATGCCGGCGGCACTTACCGGACACCCCAGCGGCTTCCTCGCCGCTGATGACGACCGTCGGCTCGCCGACTTGGAGGCCGCGTTCGGCGACGACGAGGTGGCCGGCGTGTTCTGCCTGCGCGGGGGCTACGGCAGTCAGCGTCTGCTCGACCGGCTGGACGTGGCCCCGCTGGGCCGTCATCCCAAGACGTTCGTGGGCTTCAGCGACCTCACTGCGCTGCACGTCGCGCTGGGCCAGCGCGCCGACCTGATGACGTTTCACGGCCCCAACCTGGCAGGCGACCCGCGCCGTATCGGCCCGGCCGGCGCATCGTCGCTCCACCGCGCGATATCGGGCGGAGAGCCCGAGGTGATCACCGGACAGACACTGCGGCCCGGCGAGGTTCGGGCGCCCCTGGTGGGCGGGAACCTGACGTTGCTGTCGACGCTGTGCGGCACCCCAGACGAACTCGACGCCGCCGGGGCGATCCTGCTGCTCGAGGACGTCGGCGAGGCGCCGTACCGGCTCGACCGTGCGCTGACGCACCTGCGGCGGGCAGGCGTCCTCGAGGGGGTCGCCGGCCTGGCGTTCGGGATGTTCGCCGACTGCGGCGGGCGACCCGGCGAGGCAACTGCCCTCGACGTGGCGGTTGCCCACGCCCACGAGCTCGACGTCCCGGCGGTGGCCAACCTGCCGCTTGGCCATGGCCCGCAGCAGCGCACCGTGCTGCTGGGCGCTCCGACCGAGCTGAACGCCACGGCGGGGTCCCTGGTCCAGGATCGGACGTGACGCTGGGACGCCGGCGCGGTCGAAAGGCGCGAGCTGGCCCGGCCCGGTGCGATCATGTATGCGGTGCGCCGCCAGTGGCCCTACGATGCGGGTCCATGGCTGACCGCGTCGTCGACTGGCTCTCGCTGCTCCACGAGCAGTTCCCCCCAGAGGATGCCGCGGCGTGGGACAAGATCGGTCTGCAGGTCGGCGACCCCACAGACGCTGTCGAGCGTGTGCTGATCTGCCTCGATGTGACCGAGGCCGTGCTCGACGAAGCCCGCCGGCTGGGCGCGTCCCTGATCCTTGCCCACCACCCGCTGCTGCTCAGGGGCCTCGAGCGCCTCACGCCCGACACCGCGCCGGGACGCTTGGCGCTGCGGGCGGCGCGGCAAGGCCTCTCGGTCGTCGCCGCGCACACGAACTTCGATGCCGCAGAGGTCGCGACCACCACGCCGATCGTCGAGCTGCTCGGGCTCGAGCGGGTGCGCCCGCTCGACGGGCGCCTCGACACTGGCGGCCAGATCGTCAAGCTCACCACCTTCGTGCCCAGCGAGCACACGTCCGGGGTCATCGCCGCGCTATCGGATGCCGGCGCCGGCGTGATCGGGGAGTACGCCGAGTGCACCTTCCGCGTCGCCGGCACCGGGACGTTCGCCCCGTCTGATGCTGCCAACCCCGCCGTGGGGGAGCGCGGGCAACGCAACGAGGTCTCCGAGGACCGGCTCGAGGTCGAGGTCCGCCGAGACCGCCTGACGGCTGCAGTAGCCGCGCTGTGGGACGCCCACCCCTACGAGGAAGTGGCGTACGACGTCTACGAGCTCCTCGACGATCGGGCACCGGTCAAGGGCTTGGGGCGTGTGGGTGACCTCCCCGCGGAGATGAGCTTGCGGGTCGTCGCCGACCGGCTTGCCCAGGGACTGCCGAGCCCGCACCTGCGCGTGGCGGGCGACCTGGACCGGCCGATTCGCCGGGTCGCGGCGTGCGGAGGCGCCGGCGACTCCCTGATCGGCGAGGCCATCTCCGCCGGCGCCGATGTGTACATCACGGGGGACCTGCGCCACCACCCGGTCATCGACGCCCGCACGTTGGGCCTTTCCCTCATCGACGCTGGCCACGACGCGACGGAGGCGGCAGCGCTCGAGGGACTGCGCGCCACCTTGATCGCTGAGGCGACGGCGCGAGGACTGTCCGCTGAGCTCGAGCTCAGCGCGGTGCCCTCGACCATCTGGGCCGACTACCGCCCGCCGGGCGCCCCGTGATGGGGCGCTCGCCCGTTCACGAGGAGCCCCGGTGATGACGAAGGCCACCCCCGACCAGCAGCAGCAGCTGCTCGAGCTGCAGGCCGTGGACACCGCGGTCCGCCGGCTCGAGCACCGTCGGGCCCACCTGCCCGAGCAGCAGGCCCTCGACGAGTGCGAAGCAACGCTGCGGAAGGTGACCGGGGAGCTCGCCACCGCCAGGGAGGACCTCGAGCGCACAGAAAAGGCGCAGAGCCGGCTCGAAGGGGAGATCCAGACCGTTG
Source organism: Nitriliruptorales bacterium (assembly GCA_007126835.1). Classification (GTDB taxonomy): domain Bacteria; phylum Actinomycetota; class Nitriliruptoria; order Euzebyales; family Egibacteraceae; genus SLAO01. The sequence continues at coordinate 14,113 of SLAO01000100.1, forward strand.
AATCCCGACGCAAGTCCGAGGAGGGCCGGATGTTCTCCGGCCAGATCACGTCGGAGCGGGAGCTGTCGGCGATCCGAGGTGAGCTTGCGTCGCTGAAGACCCGCAAGGGCGACCTGGAGGACCAGCTGCTCGAAGCCATGGAGCGTCGAGAGGAGCTCGAGTCGCTGGTGGAAGAGCTCACCCGGCGACGCAAGGAGCTGACCGAGCAAGCCCAGGAGCTCGGCGAGTCGCGGGACCACGCGGCGACCGACATCGATGCCGAGCTCGCCGAGCGCCGAACCGAGCGTGGCGAGCTCGCCGGCGCGATGCCTGCCGACTTGTTGGAGTTCTACGACCGGCTGCGCGAGCGAAAGGACGGTCTGGCCGTCGCCGAGCTCCACGGGCGGACGTGTCAGGGATGCCGCCTGGAGCTGACCGCCACTGAGCTCGAGGACGTCAAGGATCAGGCCAAGGGCGGGATGCCCCGGTGCGAGCAGTGCGAGCGGATCCTGGTCCCCGCCGGCTAACTGAACCCGCGGCGGGACGGTGCGGGCGGGTCCTGGTGTCCGCCGGCTGACTGGGGCCGCGGCGGCGTAGCTCGAGGTTGGCCAAGCTTCGCTGTGGCCGCCTTGTCCAACGTTGCTTGTTTTCTGGCGTGCATGCTAGTTTCCTAGCATGGGTGGTCGTCGACTGCGTGAGCTGCGGGAAGCCGCTGGGTTGTCGCAGGTCGGCTTGGCGGCCCAAGCAGGAGTCAGCCGGCAGCTCGTGGGGGCGGTCGAGGCGGGTCGCCACCTGCCCAGGGTCGACGCCGCCCTTGCGCTCGCCGACGCCCTGGGCGTGGCCACCGAGGAGCTGTTCAGCGACGAGCGCGCCATGCCGGCAGGCATCGCGGGTCCCGCGCCACCGCCCGGAACACCGGTACGACTCGGACGGGTAGGCGACCGGCTGGTCTGCGCGCCGGCTCCCAGTACGGGGGAGCGGTGGGAACCCGCAGACGCGGTCCTCCGCCCCGACGGCCCAGAGCTCTTCCCGGGCGCACGCCCTGGCGCGGTGGCGGTCGGTTGTGACCCGGCCCTGGGGTTGGCGGCCGCATTGGGGTCTCGTCGCGGCGCCCCCCGGCTGCTGGCGTTGGCGACATCGACGGCGTCGGCGATCGAGGCGCTGGCGGCAGGCCGGGCTCACGCGGCCGTGGCGCACGGCCCCGAAGGACGGTTTCCTCCCCCGCCGCCAGGGATGCGCCTGCACCGTTGGCACGTAGCCAGGTGGCAGGTGGGGTTGGCCGCGCCGGTAGGGCTGCCGCCGGGATGGGCGCAGGAGGCGCTGATGGGTCGCCGCCGGGTCATCCAGCGGGAGGAAGGCGCCGGCAGCCAGGCCACGTTTGAACGGTGCGTCGAGGCGGCCGCCGGCCGCATCCCCGGTGGGCCGCTCGTGGCCGGGCACCTGGAGGCGGCCCGTCGAGCGGTCACCGACGGTCTGGTGGCGGTGACGATCGAGCCGGCGGCGCGTGCCCTCGGCCTCGCGTTCCATCCACTCGAGCAGCACGGTGCACAGCTGTGGGTGCCTGACCAGTGGCATCTCGAGCCCGGCGTGGTGGCGTTGGCCGACCTCCTCGTCTCTCCGGCGCTGCGGCGGCACCTCGAGGCGGTCGGAGGCTACGACCTCGCCGAGTGCGGCGAACCGGTGCCGGCATGAGCAGGATGACCGTCCCCCTGGTCGCTGTGCTGGCCATGGCTGCCGCCGTCGCACTGGCCGGGTGCGCAACGCCCCAGGGCGCCGCGGACGAGTCGCTGGTCATCGGGGCCGCATCCGACCTGCGTCCTGCGCTGCCTGAGCTCGAGGCCCTGATCGTCGAGCGGACCGGGGAGGAGCCCACGGTCGTGGTGGGATCGTCGGGACAGTTGGCCCAGCAGGCCATCGAGGGCTCGCCGATGGACCTGCTCGCCTCCGCCGATCGATCCTACGTCGCCCGCATCCTCGAGGCTGGTCGGGGCGACCCTGACTCCGTTGCTACCTACGCCGTCGGGAGGCTGGCGCTGTGGAGTCCAGCGCAGGCATGGGACGGATGGCCGGACCCGGCCGCAGCAGTGGCCGACAGCGAGGTCACCACTATCGCGTTGGCCAACCCCGACCACGCGCCGTACGGCCGGGCGGCCGCCGAGGTGCTGGCCGGCCACGACGACGCATCGCTCGACGGGCGGTTGGTGTACGGCGAGAACATCGCCGACGCCCACCGGATCGGGGCCTCGGGCAACGCCGACGTCGTGCTGACCGCGCTGCCGCTGGCGATCGCGTCCGACGACGATGGGCGGTGGAACCTCGTGGACGACGCGCTGCATGAGCCGCTGCAGCAAACGCTCGTGGTCACCGCAGAGGATGACGCACGCGCTGCCCGAGCGCGCGACGTCGCCGACGTGTTGCTCAGCGACGAGGCCGGTGAGGTCCTGCGCAGCTACGGCCTTGCGCCGCCAGGACTCGACCCGCCCGAGAGCTGGCAGGAGCCCTAGGACGTGGACTGGTTCCCTCTGCGGCTGTCGTTGCAGGTCGCAACACTCGCGACGCTGATCGTGGCCGTCGTCGGCGTCACGGGTGCGTATGCCCTGGCCCGCGGACGCTTCCCCGGGCGGGGCGCGCTCGAGGCGGTCGCGAGTCTGCCGATCGTGCTGCCACCCACTGTGCTCGGTTACTACCTGCTGGTCGCGATGGGGCGACGTTCGCCGGTCGGACGGGCGTGGGAGGCAGTGACCGGCAGCCCTCTGGTGTTCACATGGCAGGCGGCGGTCGTCGCGGCGTCGGTGGCGAGCCTGCCGTTCTGCCTGCGGGCGGCGCGTGCCGCCTTCGAATCGGTGGATCTCCGCTACGAGGAGGTCGCCAGGGTCGCGGGTCTGCCCAACTGGAAGGTGGCCCTGACCATCACGTTGCCACTGGCCCGCCGCGGGGTCATCGCCGGGGTGACGCTGGCGTTCGCCCGAGCGCTGGGAGACTTCGGCACGACCGTCATGGTGGCCGGCAACGTGCCGGGAAGGACCCAGACGATGCCGATCGCGGTGTACGACGCCGTGCAGGCGTTCGACACCGCGACCGCGACCGTGCTGGCTGCAGTCCTGTCGATCGTCGCGATCACCGTGCTCGTCGTGGTGCGCCGCCTGGAGCGTGACCCGGCATGACGGCGCTGGAGGTCGACCTGGACCACCGGGTAGGCACGTTCGAGCTGTCGGCGCAGTTCTCCGCCGGCGGGGGGATCACCGCCCTGTTCGGCCCGTCGGGTGCCGGCAAGTCTCTGACGCTTCGACTGATCGCCGGCCTCGAGCGACCCGCTCGCGGTCGGATCGTGCTCGGCGGCGAGGTTCTGACCGACGCGGACGGCGACCGCCTGGTCGCTTCTCGCCACCGCCGGCTCGGGATGGTCTTCCAGGACGCCTTGCTGTTGCCTCACCGCACCGTGCTGGCCAACGTCGCGATGGCCGTCGACGGTGACCGGCGTCGGCGCCGCCAGGCCGCGCAGTGGTGGCTCGAGCGGGTCGGCGCCAGCGAGTTGGCCGAACGGCGCCCGGGAGGGTTGTCGGGCGGACAGCAGCAGCGCGTTGCGCTTGCTCGGGCCCTGGCCGGCCAGCCGCAGATGCTGCTGCTCGACGAACCCCTCGCCGCGCTCGATCTGCCCGTCCGGAGGCGGTTGCGTGCGCTGATCCGTGAGATCGTCGATGGCCAGCAGGTGCCTGCGCTCCTGGTCACCCACGACCGTGAGGAGGTCCAGACGCTGGCCGACGCCGTGGTCCTTGCCCAGGATGGACAGGTGCGGGGACCGCAACCGCCCGAGGTCGCGCTCGAATCCACCGACGGTGAGCCGCACGAACGCGAGACGTGAGGGCAGGTCGGTGTGCCGGGCGGTGACGCCGTCGTCATCGCCGGTGGATACCCTGGGGGAGCAGGGGAGTCGGCCAGGCGGCCGCGGCGAGCGGTAACGATCGCCGAGGAAAGTCCGGA
>SLAO01000050.1 GCA_007126835.1 Nitriliruptorales bacterium
CCAGCGTCTGACCCCGGCAGGGCCAGACAGGAGCCGCCCCCGCACACCAGGGGGGCGGCTCCTGACGATTCTGCAGCCCCCCGCCGGCGCCGGCGCGGCCTGCGGGCTGGCTTGTCGCAAACACCACCCCCAGCGGGCGCTACCGCGACACGCCGGGCGCCGCCTGCGGGCTGGCTTGTCGCAAACACCACCCCCAGGAGGCGCCACCGCGACACACCAGTCAGCGACACGCTTGTCATCGCCCCTCGAGGCCGACGCTGGCCCGGGACCCACCTGGCAGGAGTGACTCCCGCGGTTAGCTGGAAGCCAAAGCCACAGCCGTCTCTCCCGCGCACACCGCGACCTCCCTGCTCAACGCGGCGTGAGCCTGGAGGCTGCGCCCCTGACTGGCCTGGTGCAGGGTGCGGACCAGGAAGGGCGTCAGCGCCGGGCCCGAGATCTCCTTGCGCGCGGCGCTGGCCACCGCGGTTCGCAGCAGGCGGTCGTGGAACCGACCCGGGACGGCCTCGTCGGCGGGCACCGTCACGACCGCCAGCGTGGCCCCGCCGGGTAGGGCAAGCTCCTCGCGCGCAGCCGCGACACGGGCGACCGCGTTGGCGTCGGCGACCTCACGCGGCAGCAGCGCCTCGGTTGGCCCCAAGTACGCCGACGGCAAGCGTCCGATCCCCACACCGAGGGTGGTGACGTTGAGCGTTTCGAGGCGCTCCAGCGTGAGGCCGGGGTCCATCGTGGGCAACACGCCTCCGCAGACAACGGTGGTGCGCGCCCGCGCCAACGAGGACAGATCGCTTGATTCGTCATAGGAGTCCCGCGCGTCTCGGCGGACGCCACCGATGGCAGCCGCTGCGACCACGCCGATGCCCACTCGGGCAGCCACCAGTGCTGCGCCGCCTACGGTGACGCCTCCGTCATGCCCGCTGGCGATGGCAACAGGAAGATCGCGGGCCGAGAACGCCTCGGCTCCGTCGGCGATCCGGGCCAGACCCACACGATCTAGGCCCACCGTCAGGCGGCCGGCCAGGACGCCGATGGTCGCGGGCAGAGCACCAGCCTCGTGCACGGCGGCCTCGGCCTCTTCGGCCAGGACCCGGTTGCGCGGACGTGGCAGCCCTCCAGACAACAGCCCGGAGTCCAAGGCGACGACCGGGCGACCGGCGGCCAGGGCTTCCCTGACCGGATCCGCGACGTCGATCGGCATGCCCGACACGCTACCCCGAAACGAGGGGGCAACGACGCCGGGGCAACCTCCGCGGCAAGCCACGCCCCAATCCGCGAGTCACGCCACGCTGCTAGATCGGCAGGCTGCTCACCCCACGGGGGGTTGCCGTTCCAGGAACTCGTAGGCCTCGCGCAGGTCCACGCCCGGGAACGTCCCGGCGGGCAGCGCGGCGAGCACATGGCTGTGGCCGCGAGGGCTGGGCCACACCGCACCATCCCATCGCCTGGCCAGCGCAGGCTCGGGCTGCCGGCAACACGGCCCCTCGGGGCAACCAGACACCGCGCGACGCGCCGTGTCGCGCCCGCGAAAGTGCTGCGCATCCGCGAAGCGGCATCCGACCGTGATGGCGTGGTGTGGCTGCTTGCCGGCTTCCAGGTACGTTGCGCACCAGTACGTCCCGGCGGGCGTGTCGGTGTATTGATGGTGGACGGCGAACTTCTCCTCGCTGGTGAACACGCGGCGGGTCCCCCACTCCCGGCACAGGCGCTGCCCCTCGATCGCCCCGTCAGGATCAGCGGGAAACGGCACGCCGTCGTTCTCGTACGCCTTCCAGATGACGCCGTCGGCGTCCGAGCGCACGAAGTGCACCCCGATGTCCAGGTGGCGAGTCGCCAGGTTGGTGAATCGATGGGCGGCCATCTCGTAGGACACGCCAAAGACGCCCTCGAGGTCCTCGACCGACAGCTGACGGCTGCCCTTGGCCTCTCGCAGCAGGGGCGCGGCGGCGTGCTCGGGGACGAGGACCGCGCCGGCGAAGTAGTTCGCTTCGACGCGCTGGCGCAGGAACTCGCCGAAGTCCGCAGGATCCGAGTGGCCCAGGGCGTAGTGGCCGAGCGTCTGGAGCACGACGGTCCGGGCGCTGCCGCTGTCGAGCTCGTCGCGCTGGGGGATGAACACCCGCCGCCCCCGGAGGTCCGTCAGGGAGCGCACCCCACCGGGAAGGTCCCCGGCAGCGTGCACGGTGAAGCCGAAGTGGGCCGCGATGTCGCCGAGCAAGCGTTGCGACACGGGTCCGACGCCGGGGTAGGCCACCGCCGCGAGCGCCTCAGCGGCGAGAGCTTCGATCTCACCGAAGTAGTTGTCGCGCCGGCGCATCTGGTCACGCAGCGCCGCGTTGCCCTTGCGGGCCTCCTCGGGTGTCTGCGCCCGGATGGTTCGCTGCCGCTTGAGCTCGCCGAACAGGCGGATGATGTGCTCGATGGCGTCGTCGGGCAGGCTCGCCGATGGCCGCAGGGGAGGTAACCCCAGCTCCCGATACGCGGGGTCATCCTGGATACGCCTCAGCGTGAGGCACAGCTCCGCCCGGCGCGACGGTGGGGCCGGGTCGAGCAGCTCCGCGACCTCCACGTTCAGCGCGCCGGCGATTCGACCGACCAGCGACAGCGTCGGCTCGCGCTTGCCGTTCTCCAGCTGCGACAGGTAGGGGGCCTGCCGACCGACCAGGTCCCCCAGCTGGGCCAGGGTCAACCCACGTTGCGCTCGCAGGTGGCGCACACGGCTGCCAAAGACCAGCGGGTCGACCGAAAGTTCCTGGTTCATATCGCCGTTCTAAACATTTGCAGGATTTTCCTTGATATTACCTTGCTGCGGCGCAGACGTCGAAACAATGCTCGACCTTGTCAAGGAGGCAGGTGTCGGCGCACGAGCGCACCAGCCACCGTCGAAGGAACCCAAGGAGGCAGACATGCAGACAGGGGATCGCCGCCACGCCGCCGAGGAGCTCGAGCGGCAGTGGCAGACGGACCGTTGGCAAGGCATTCGCCGCGCGTTCACGCCCGAGGACGTCGTGGGGCTACGCGGCTCCATGGCCGTGGAGCACTCGATCGCCCGGCACGGCGCCGAGCGACTGTGGGCCCAGCTGCGCACTGCGGATCACGTCAACGCGTTGGGCGCCGTGACGGGCAACCAGGCCGTGCAGATGGCCAAGGCCGGCCTGGAGGCGATCTACCTGTCGGGGTGGCAGGTCGCGGGTGACGCCAACCTGAGCGAGCAGGTCTACCCCGACCAGTCCCTGTACCCGGCCAACTCGGGTCCCGCACTGGTCCGCCGCATTAACAACGCCCTGCGCCGCGCCGATCAGATCGCGTGGGCCGAAGGCACCGAGGACCGGGACTGGATGCTGCCCATCGTCGCGGACGCGGAGGCCGGGTTCGGCGGCGCCTTGAACGCCTTCGAGCTGACCAAGGCCTACATCGAGGCCGGCGCCGCGGGAGTCCACTTCGAGGACCAACTGGCGAGCGAGAAGAAGTGCGGCCACATGGGCGGCAAGGTCCTGGTGCCCACCGGCCAGCACGAGCGCACGCTGACCGCCGCCCGGTTGGCCGCCGACGTCTGCGACGTCCCGACGCTGGTGGTCGCCCGTACCGACGCGCACGCCGCGACGCTGCTGACCAGCGACGTCGACCCTCGGGACCACGCGTTCCTCACCGGCGAACGGACGCCGGAGGGCTTCTTTCGCATCCGTGCCGGGATCGAGGCGGGCATCGCCCGCGGCCTGGCCTACGCGCCCTACGCTGACCTGCTGTGGATGGAGACCTCGACGCCCGACCTCGCCGAGGCCGAGCAGTTCGCCGCAGCGATCACCGAGCGCTACCCCGGCAAAATGCTGGCCTACAACTGCTCACCGTCGTTCAACTGGCGCCGGCACCTCGACGACGCGGCGATCGCGACGTTCACCAAAGAGCTGGCCAAGATGGGCTACCGGTTCCAGTTCATCACCCTGGCCGGGTTCCACGCCCTCAACGCCGGGATGTTCGAACTGGCCCGCGGGTACCGCGAGCGGGGCATGCCGGCCTACGTGGAGCTGCAAGAGCGCGAGTTCGCGCTCGAAGCGCAGGGTTACACCGCCACCAAGCACCAGCGTGAGGTGGGCGCGGGCTACTTCGACGAGGTCACGCGGGTGATCAGTGGCGGGGGCTCGTCGACCCTGTCGCTGGAGGGCTCCACCGAGCAGGACCAGTTCATCCCCGCGTGAGCGCGGTCACCAGCGATGGTGCACGAGCGGCTCGATGCGCTCGGAGTAGACGTAGCGGATCGCTTCGAGCGTCTCAGCGTCGAGGTCGGGCATCAGCGACGCCGACGCGTTCTGACGGGCCTGATCGGGGGTCTTGGCGCCGGGGATGACCGTTGAGACCTCGTCGTGGGTCAGGATCCACTTCAGCGCCAGCTGGGCCAAGGTCCCGCCCTCGGGCACCCGCTGGGACAGCTGTTGGGCGGCGGCCACACCGGTGGCGAAGTCGATGCCGGCGAAGGTCTCGCCCACGTCAAAGGCGGCGCCTTCCCGGTTGAACTCGCGATGGTCATCAGCCGGGAAGGTGCTGTCCTCGGTGAGCTTGCCGGTCAACAGCCCTGACGCCAGGGGGACGCGGGCGATCACGCCGACGTCCTTGGCCGCCGCCCGCGAGAGGAACATCTCGGCGGGCCGTTGCCGGAAGCAGTTGAAGATGATCTGAACCGATGCCAGGCCCTCGTACTCGACGGCCTTGAGGCCCTCCTCTACGCGCTCGACGCTGGCGCCGTACGCGGCGATCGGTCCTGCGGACACGAGCTCGTCGAGCGCCGCGAACACCTCGGGGTGGTAGTACAAGTCGGTGGGCGGGCAGTGCAGCTGGACGAGGTCGAGGCGGTCGGTGTCCAAGTTCTCGCGGCTGCGGTCGATCCAGGCGAATATGTTCTCCGGGCTGTAGCTGGCGACCTCCTGCGGGGCGCGCCGTCCGCACTTGGTGGCGATGACGAGGTCCTCGTCGCGCTCGGAGCGCAGGCGGGCCAGCAGCCGCTCGCTGCGCCCGTCGCCGTAGACGTCGGCGGTATCGAAGAAGGTGACGCCCGAGTCGACCGCCGCGTGCAGGGTGGCCATCGCCTCGCGTTCGTCGACGGTGCCCCAGTCACCACCGATAGCCCACGCGCCGAACCCGACCTCCGAGACCTTGTAGCCCGTCTTGCCCAGTCGCCGGTATCGCAACGTCGATCGCTCCTCGGTCCGGTGGCGCAGTCCCGTGCAGTCCCGTGCAGTTCCTGCCCGTTCCGCGCCGGGTCTACCCCACGACCGCCGGTTCCGCGAGTTGGCCGCTGCGGTCGAGCGCCTCGCGGACAGTCAGCTCGGCGGACAGGGCGCGGCCGCGATCGTACGCCGCGTCGGCCGCGCTGCCGCCCAACGCCTGGCGTGCCAGCCGCAGCGTTCGGGCGTGCTCGACCCGCTCTGGTGGGGTCAGCGGCAGCTC
>SLAO01000109.1 GCA_007126835.1 Nitriliruptorales bacterium
CGTGGAGCGGGTGAGGGGAATCGAACCCCCGTTGCGAGCTTGGGAAGCTCGTGTTCTACCATTGAACTACACCCGCGGGCTGGGAAGGCATGATACGGCCGCCGTTCGACACCGTGCAATCGAGGCCGCTCATGATCCTGTCCGACCGGGACATCCGCGCCGAGCTCGACGCTGGGCGCGTCGTGGTGGACCCCATCGGCGACGAGGCGGTGCAGCCGTCATCGATCGACTTGCGGGTGGACCACCGCTTCCGCGTCTTCGCCAACCACCGGTACCCCTACATCGACACGCGGGCTCCCCAGCCCGATCTGACTGAGCTGGTTGAGGTCGCCGACGGCGAGCCGTTCGTGCTGCACCCCGGCGAGTTCGTGCTGGGCGCGACTCTCGAACGGGTGGCGTTGCCCGACGACCTCGTTGCCCGCCTCGAGGGCAAGTCGAGCCTGGGCCGTCTGGGCTTGCTGATTCACTCGACCGCAGGCTTCGTCGACGCGGGGTGGGACGGCTGGCTCACCCTCGAGCTGTCCAACGTCGCGACGTTGCCGATCGCGATCTACCCCTCGATGAAGATCGGTCAACTGGCCCTGTTCCGCCTGTCCTCCCCGGCCGAGGTCCCCTACGGGTCCGAGGTGCTGCGCAGCAAGTACCAGGGGCAAGAGGGCCCGACGGCCAGCCGCTACTTCGAGAACTTCGAGGGGCGAGGCGGGTAGGCCCGGAGCACACCGGGTGGGCCGGGCACGCCCGGAGCACCCGGGCGGGCCGGCTAGGCCCGGAGCACACCGGCGGCGATGGCGACCCGCACCTCTTCAAGGGTCGGCGCCTGCCCGAAGGATCTCTTGCGCCACCCTGTGCGCGGTGACCCTGCGGGCCCTTGCCTGCGCCCTGATCCGCTCGAAGGCAGTGCCCGCATCAATGCCGTCGCGAGCCATCAGGAAGCCCTTGGCCTGTTCGACCTCGACCCGGTGATCGAGGGCGTGCTGGAGCTGCTCGACGCGCGTTCGGCTGGCGTCCAGGGCTTTGACGGTCCGGGTGTGGCTCGCGGCGACCTCGCCCAGCAGGCGCAAGGTGGTGACTTCCTCCGGCGTCCAGGGGCGGGCCCCGGCGTCGGCAACGGTCAAGGCTCCCGTGGGGTCGCGTCCGGGAGAAACGATCGGCACAGCCAGCACCGCGCGCCACGTGGCAGGTGCCTCGGCGGCGACGTACGACGCCACCGGCTTCGCGGTCCTCCAGCTGCGCTCGCTGATCCCGACAACGGGGCTGTCCGCGCCGACCAGCCACCGCGCCTGCGCACCCGACACGGCAACGGGAGTGAGTCCACCATCCTCGGCGAGCGAGATCATCGCGTCCGGCACGTCGAGCACGACCGTTGCGTGCCACAGCACGTTGGCGAGCAACTCATCGACGCGGGGTTGCTCGGCAACCGCGTGCGCCAGCGCCCCCAACGCCTCGAGGACCCGCCCCTCGCCCACGGCTGGCCTTCCTCGGCCCTACCGCCCGCCCCATTGCGGACGGTGGAAGCACACCCCGGTCGCGGGGTCACGGCGCCCGGCGCCGCAGTCAGTTACCTCTCGGAGAACGTACCGTCATGTGGTGTGACGTGAGTCCGGGCGTTCGGCACTGCTCCGCAGGCCTGTTGACCCTTCGGCACGCGGGAGCTGGACTCCGGCCGTGGAGGGCTTGGCCCCCCGGGTCAGGCGTGCGGGTCCGCCCCAGCCTCTTGCCCAGCGGGCTCATCGTCGCTGGTCACCGAGGGGTGGGATTCGTTCCCGTTGACACTCGCAACCGGCAGCAGCGAGTCGGACAGGATCTGCGCGATGTCGACGACACGCACCTGCCCCTCGGCAAGCCCACCCTTGCCGGTCTTGTCGGCGACCGCGTCGTCGAGCATCACCATGCAGAACGGGCACGCGGTGGACACCAGGTCGGGTTCGAGCTCGAGCGCTTCGTCGATCCGCTCGTGGTTGACCCGCTTGCCGATGTCCTCCTCCATGAAGAAGCGCGCACCTCCCGCGCCGCAGCAGAAGCCGTGGTTGCGGCACCGAGGCATCTCGACCTTCTCGAGCCCCGCCACCCCGTCGACCACCGCGCGCGGGGGGTCGTACACGTCGTTGTGCCGACCGAGGAAGCACGGGTCGTGGTAGGTCACCCGCTTGGCGACCTCCGACTGCGGCGTCAGCCGCCCTTCCTCCACCAGACGCGCGAGCAGTTGCGAGTGGTGGATGACCTCGAAGTGCCCGCCGAAGGCGGGGTACTCGTTGCCGATCGCGTTGAAGCAGTGCGGGCATGTCGCGACGATCTTGCGGGCGCCGACCTCGTTTAAGGTCTCGATGTTGGTCTCGGCCATCATCTGGAAGAGGTACTCCATGCCGATGCGCCGGGCCGGGTCGCCGGTGCACGCCTCCCCGGGTCCCAGCACCGCCCACGAGACCCCGGCCGCGTCGAGCAGGTCCGCGACGGTCTGCGTGGTCTTCTTCGCCCGGTCCTCGAACGCGCCGGCGCAACCCACCCAGAACAGGTACTCGATGTCGTCGCCCATCGGCCCGTCCACGACCTTCACGTCGCGGTCGCCGACCCAGTCGAGGCGCTTGGACGCCCCCGCGCCCCACGGATCCCCGGAGTTCTCGAGGTTGCGCAGCATCGCCCCGGCCTCGGCCGGGAAGCTCGATTCCATCATCACCTTGTAGCGGCGCAGGTCGGCGATGTGATCGACGTGCTCGATGTCGACGGGGCACTCCTGCACGCAGGCGCCGCACATCGTGCACGACCACAGCACGTCGTAGTCGATGACGGCGCCGGCTTGACCAGGCTCGTCGCTGACGAGCGCCTGGTTGAGCACCTCGACATCACCGTTGGCGCCGCGCTTGTCCTCGTCGAGGATGTAGGGGCCCTTGGCGTAGAGGTGGTCGCGCAGGTCCATGATCAACAGCTTGGGCGACAGCGGCTTGCCGGTGTTCCATGCTGGGCATTGACTCTGGCACCGCCCGCACTCGGTGCACGAGTACATGTCGAGCAGGCGCTTGAAGCCGAAGTGCTCGATCTCGCCGACGCCGAGGACGTCGTCCTCGTCCATCTCCTCCACGTCGATCTTGGGGGCCTCGAGGCGCCCCAGCGCCTTGGGCCACCGGCTGAACAGCACGCTGGGCCAGATCGACAGCACGTGGAGGTGCTTGGAGTGCACGGTGAACAAGAAGAAGCCGAGGAACACCACCAGGTGGGCGAGCAGGAACACCGTGCCCAGCAGCTCCAGGCCTGTTTGGTCGATACCGCCCATGAGGTCGCCGAACCACGACGACACGAACGCGCCGTCGGGGTAGGGCAGCGTGTCCTTGGCGGCCCGGGCGCCGCGCAGCACAAGCGCGGTGTACAGCAGCGCGAACTCGGCCAGCAGCACGTACCAGCCCTCGTCGAGCCGGGAGCCGGCGAACCGCGAGTCGCGCCCCCGCCGGGCCGGGGCCTGGCTCAGGCGGATCGCCGCGAAGCCGATCACCGCGACGAGGACGAGCACCGTGAACAGGTCCTGCGTGAAGCCCAGCACCTCGGTGCGGGTCTCGCCGGGCGGGAAGCCCGGGATGTGGAACTCCAGATCGAAGATCTCGCCGACGGCCTCGAGCGTGTGGGTCTGCAGGAACAAGAAACCCCAAAAGATCAGGAAGTGCAGCACGCCGGTGCCGCTCCACTGCAGGATCTTCTCCTGGCCGAACACGTGGCGGCCCAGCAGGCGCAGCTTGGTGCTCCACTGCCCCATGCGGTCGGGCATGCGCTCGGCCGCGAGCAGGAGGCGGACGAGGAAGACGAGGCGCCGGCCCACGAGGTACAACCCGCCGGCGAGCACGGTGACCCCGGCCACCAGCCGGACGATGTCGAGCGTGTCCATGGCCACCCCTTGGTCTGCCACCTACAAGCGGTTACTTAACGGTAACTAACGGGTTGTGCCCTGCCAAAGCGACCGTCGTCGCATCAGCCGCGCTTGGGTTCGTAGACCTTGCGGCGGAACACGTCGGTGCGCGTTGATGTCACGCGGTCAAGGATGAGCCGTCCGTCAAGGTGGTCGAGCTCGTGCTGGAACGCGCGTGCCTCGAAGCCGTGGGTCTCGATGACCTGCTCGTCGCCGTCGGGGCCGGTCCCGCGGATGACGATCCGCACCGCGCGGCGGACGTTGGCCGTCCAGTCGGGCACGCTCATGCAGCCCTCGCGGCGCACCTCGCCGCCGTGAGCCAGAACCAGCTCGGGATCGAACAGCACCACCAACCCGTGGTTGGCGTCCTTGGCCTTGGGGTGGTTCGACACGTCCACGCAGAACGCCCGGCGGGACACGCCGATCTGGGGTGCCGCCAGCCCGACGCAGCCCGGCGACACCCGCATCGTGTCGACGAGGTCGGCAGCCAGCTGCGGGTCCGGGCCGGCGCAGCGCACCGCGGGGGTCTTGAGCACCGCGTTGGGCACGGTGACGACGACGCGCTCGCCCATTCAGAGGGTCTCGGCGTCGATGGGCTGGACGCTGACCTCGACCCCCCCGACTCCGTCGCGTACCAACGCCGCAAGCGCTTCCTCGTCGGTGGCGGCGGGCACCGCGACCTCCATGACGCAGGCGTACACGGGCTGCTCGCCGGCCAGCACGCGGGTGGTCAGGTCCGTGACGTTGACCCCCGCGTCGGCCAGCGTCCGGGACGCGGCGTGCACGATCCCGGGCCGATCGGTGCCGTAGACGGTCAGCACGTGGCTGGCCGGAGCCGACTCGTGGCCTTCACCGACTTCGGCGACCCGGACGATCAACCCGAGGTCCCGGGTGGACTCAGTCAGGGCGGTCTCGAGCTCGTCGGGTGCCGTGCCACAGTCGACGAGCAGCATGATCGCGAAATGGCCACCGAGGATGGTCATCGATGAATCGGTCAGGTTGCCGCCGTGCTTGTAGAGCACGCCGGTGACCCGAGCGATGATTCCGGGTTGATCCACGCCGATGGCGGTGACGGCCAGCGAGGACACGCGTGCTCCTCTCCTTTGAGGTGCGCGGAGTCTAACGATCCCGAGCCCCAGCGGCCGAGAACGCCGCGGTTTCGGGATTGACAGGACCTCTGGCCAGAATATGGGTCGGCCGCCTGAGGAATGCCGCGGGGAGTGCCGCGCCTTCGCTGGTCCGCGGGGGTGAGTGGCCCCCCGCAGCCACGCCGAGTTGGCGGGGACCGCCGCCACGACGAAAACGTGACCGTCCACGTCATCATTGCCCGGGCCCCCGGCCTGGAACCGCTGTTCCACACCGGACAGGTTGCCCGGACAAGAGCGGCCACTTATCTCGGGCAAATCGGATGCGGGTGGTACATCTGCACGAGCGCTCGTGC
>SLAO01000110.1 GCA_007126835.1 Nitriliruptorales bacterium
CGCAGAGCCACCGCCAGGGGGATGACCGGGGCGATCGGTGAGGGCGCCGACCGCGGCTGGGCCTCGCCTGCGCAGCCGCCATCCCCTGAGGCGCCGGCGGGCGACCCCGGCCTCACAGCCGCCCGGTCGACTTGACGTCCAGATACGCGTCGGCGAGTGCGCCCGGCAACCGGGCCGGCACCTCGTCGATGACCGTGGCGCCCAGCCCACGCAATCGCGCCGCAGCGCGCGCCCTGCCGTCGAGGGCCGCCAGCGCCGCCGCCTTGCGGTACGCGGCGTCGGCATCCTCGGGCGTGCCGTGCGCCCACCGGTCGACCTCGGGGTCGCGCAGGCCGGCCACCACGACGAGGTGGTCGCGCAGGACCAGCGGCAGCGCGGGCAGCAGCGTCTCGGAGATCGGCTCAGGCGACAGCTCGGTGATGACCACGAGCAGGGCCCGCCGCCGGAACCGGGTGAGGGTCTCGGCGAACGCACGGCGATAGTCGCTCTCGACCAGCACCGGCTCGATGGGTGTCAGTGCCTCGCTGACCCGCGACAGCTGGCCCGGGCGCCCGCGCGGGGGCACGACCGCACGGACGTTGTCAGCGAACGCCACCAAGCCGGTGGCGTCACCCAAGCCGGTGGCCACGACGGTCAGCGCGAGCACCGCGTCCATGCCGTGGTCGAGCCGGGGTACGGTCCAGGTCTCGTCGGCGTAGCCGGCTCGAGCCCGACCACCCTCCAGAGCCACCTGCCCAGCCATCGTCCGGCCGCTGTCGAGCAGGGCCAACACCGTCTGGTTCCGCTCGGCCCGGTAGGTGCGCACGATCGGCTTGCCCGCCCGCGCGGTCGCGCGCCAGTCGATGTGGCGGAACTCGTCATCGAGCTCGTACTCCCGCAGGCGGTCGAACTCGGTGCCTCCACCGTGGCCCTGCGCCAGCCTGAGCCCGGCCTGGAGGACCTGGGCGCGCTCGACGCGCAGCTCCGCCTCCTGCCGGGACCGGAACCGGGGCAGCACCCGGATCGCGCCAGGCACGGCCACGTCACCCTGGCGAGCGGCCAGGCCCACGGGGCCCTCCACGCGCAACGTCACCCCGGCAAGCGAAAAGCGCCCGCGGCGGGACGGATGGATCCGAGTCGAGGCCGTCGCGCGGCCGCCGGGGGGCACGACCAGCCGAGCACGACGGTCATCGGCCCGCAGCGAGGGCGCCATCTGATCGGCGAGGCGGACCCGGAGCCGCCGTCGGCCGGGGTTGGCGACGTGCCACCGGACGGTGGTCTGCCCATCCAACGTCAGCGCGGCGGGCATGTCGCGCTCGACCGTCAGCGTCCGCACCGCCGGAGCCAACGCGGCGTCGACGACGGCCACGGCCAGCAGCACACCGTTGACCAGAGCCAACGCGGCCCACAAGCCGGTGGGCAGGACCGCCGCCACTGGTGCGAGCACGACAGCGGCCGCACCCAGGCGCCACGTCGGCACCGGCAGCCACCCCACGGCACGGGCGACCGGGGAGGACGAGGAGCCGGCCACGGTCAACGTGGGACCGCGACGCTGTCTAGCAGGCCACGCAGCACGCCGTCGCTGGTGCCCCCCTCCAACTCGACCTCGGGCCTGAGCTGGAGTCGATGGCGCAGCGTGGGAAGGGCCACCGCCTTGACCTCGTCGGGGGTGACGAACGTGCGACCGGCCAGGAACGCCCACGCCTTCGCGGCGCGCAGGAGCATCGTGGCCCCCCTCGGGCTGACCCCCAGCACCACCGACGGGGACTCCCTGGTCGCCCGGACCAGATCGACGAGGTAGCCGATCACCCGCTCCTCGACCTCGATGCCGTCCACCGCGCGCCGTGCGGCCAGCAGGTCTTCAGCGGTGGCCACGGCCTCGAGCCCGAGGGCGTCGAGGTCGTGGGGGTCCATCCCGTGATGGTGGCGCGTGACCACGTCGCGCTCCTGAGCGACGTCGGGGTATCCCACGGTGAGCTTGAAGAGGAACCGATCGAGCTGCGCCTCGGGCAGCGGGTAGGTCCCCTCGTACTCGATGGGGTTCTGGGTCGCCACCACCCCGAACGGGTCGGGCAGGCGCCGGGCTGCACCTTCCACGGTGACTTGACGCTCCTCCATGGCCTCGAGCAGCGCCGCCTGGGTCTTGGGGGGCGTCCGGTTGATCTCGTCGGCGAGCAGCAGGTTGGTGAACACCGGGCCCTGCCGGAATTCGAACTCCGCGGTCTCCTGGAGGTACACGGTCTGGCCCGTGACGTCCGACGGCATCAGGTCCGGGGTGAACTGCACCCGAGCGTGCGCCAAGTCCAGTGCGCCCGCGACCGATTTGACCAGCAACGTCTTGGCGGTCCCCGGCACCCCTTCCAGCAGGACGTGGCCCCGCACGAGCAGCGCGGCGATCAGGCCGGTGACGACGCCGTCTTGGCCGACGACCGCCTTGGCGATCTCGTCGCGCACGCGCGCGATCGGGGCGTGGGCAGCGGGCGGGTCAGACACGGGTTGCTCCTCGCGTTGGATCGGGCGGGTCGGGGGGCACATCCGGCGTCGGAGTGTCGCGGGCGTCACGGCCGTTGCGGGCGTCGCCGGGCTCGGCGCCGTGAGCGCCCACGGCCGCGTGGGACAGCTCAGCGCGCAGGTCCTCGACAGCCCGCGCCAGCGTCACGAGGGCGTCGTCGTTGGTTGGCAGTGGGACCCGCAGCGCCGCGTCGACGAGGTCCGGGTCCGCGCCGGCCTCAACCGCCGACTGCGCCACGGATTCGGAGTCCGCGTCGGCTGGCAGCCCTGTCCGTCGTGCGACGTCGCGGCGCACGCCCTCCCGGATCGCCGTCCCAGCGTGGCCCGCGTCTGCGCGTGCGGCGTGCAGGCCGCCGAGGGCGAGCACGAGCTCCGAGCCCGGCAGTCGCACCGGCTGGTCCTCCACGACGGGTGCGCCGAGCCGGCGGGATCGCCACCACACCAGCAGCAGGCCGGCCACGGCGAGCTGGGCCGCCGCCGCCCACACCCAACCTGGCACGAGGGCCAGCGGATCCATGTCCCCCTCTCCGGGGGCGGTGACCTGGGGCGGCACGATGGCGACGACGTCGCCGGCGCCACCGGGTGCCAGCAGCGCCACGGCCAGCACGGCGTTGTCCACGTCGTCGAGCCCGTCGTTGGTGACCCAGCGCGGGCCGCCGGTGACCACCAGCGCTCCCTCGCCGCGGGGCTCGGCCACGAGCCACGATCCCGCCCCCCGTGAGAAGCAGCCGACCGCGTCGGTGCCCGGCTCGAAGAGGAAGTCGCTGCCAGGGCCGACGCGCTCGACGTCGGCGAGGGCGGCAAGGTCGCAGTCGCGGCTGATCGGCGTGGCGAACAGGCCCAGGTCTGCCGAGCCCACCGGCTCGGGGGCCAGGGGGCTGCCCGCGTCGACCACCACCAAGGTGGCGCCGCCGTCGGCTTGCCGCTCCAAGGCGTCACGCTGCTCATCGGCGAGGTTGTCGACGAGCAGCAGCACGCTGTCGGCGTCGTCGGGCGGCTCGCTGTCGACCACCACCTCGGCGCCCAGCCGGTCCAAGACCTCGGTCAGCGCGCGAGTGCCGTCGCCCGCCGTCGAGTCGGGTGACAGGGGCAAGCCCTCCTCGGGTCCCGACGCCGCCAACAAAGCCGCGAGCACCGCACCCGCGACCAGCAAGACAACCAGCGCCACCACGCGCAGGCGCGCCCGCAGGGTGCTCACGCCCCGCTCCCCGCACCGGTCAGCCGGCGCCCCTCGGCGGCCTTGGAAGCTTCGTCGATCGCTGTGGCCAGCTCGGCAGCGTCGTCGGCGGTGACGGGAAGGTCGGCGTACCAGGCCCGCTCGAACACCTCGCTGGCCCGGTCGAACGCCGGCGCCGCGGCTGGCGCGGACCGTGCCACCGCGCTGCGGTACTCACCGACGGTCCGTCCGGGCACCTCCTCAACGAGCCCTGCCGCAGCGAAGTCGGCAACCAGCGCACGGTAGCGGCATCGCACCGCGTCCCGGTGGCGCCCGGCGGCCTCAGCGGCGGCAGCGTCGGCGCGCCAGTCGTCACCGGTGCGGCCAGCCACCCCGACGAGCGGTTCGTCGACCGTGGGCGTGCGCCGCATGCGGCGCAGCCCCTGGACGGTCAACAGGAGCAGCACGAGCGCCGCCATCACGATGACGACCATGCCGAGCATGCCGCCGGTTCCGGTGGCCTCCAGCAGTTCGAGGAAGCGACCGATCCCGTTGCGGACGAGCTCCCACAGCCGGTCGAGCAAGGTGGGCTGCAAGTCCTCGTACGCCTCCTGGGCCAGGACCTCGCGCACGGTGTCGCGTACGTCGCCGGCGTCAGGCTCCGGAACGGGCAGGTCAGGCAGCGTGACCACCCGGGGGGTCGTCGAGGGCCGCGGCCATGTGCTCGAGGTCGAGGGCCTCCGCGCGAACGCGCAGGTCGTAGTAGATGAGGGTGTGGGCGTTGGGCAGCAGCGGGGTGACAAGCACCGTGCCCACGATGGTGCCGAGGGTCGTCAGCACGAACGCGACCTGGCCCCCCACGAGCATGGCGGGGATCTGGAAAGGCCAGACGAACACGCTGGCGATCAGCGTGGAGATCAGCCACGTCAGCAACCCGACCCCGACCACGGGCCAGAAGCGGCGCCGCACGAGCGAGGCAGAGCGCCCGAGCGCGGAGAGCGGGCCGCGCTGCTCGATCACGATGGCGGGGGTGGCAACGAGGAACAGCACGATCAGGACGGCGCCTGCGACCACGGCCAGCAGCGTCAGCGTGATCCCCAGCAGGATGCCGATGACGGGCTCGGTCGCGGCACCAACCACGAACACAGCGATCACCGGGACCAGCAGCGCAGCTGCGAGGCCTCCAACGGCCAGGTACACGAGGAAATTGGCGATGACCAGGGCGAAGTAGCGGCGGCCCGCGGTGCGCAGACCGTCAGCTGCCGAGACCGGCTGCCCCAGATGGGCACGGGCGGCCAGGACGGTGACCACCCCGGTGACGAACGGCGTCACGACCAGCGCGGCGACACCCTGCACGCCGAACCCGGCGAAGATCTGGGCGCCGGGCGGGCCCTCGGCTGCCATGCCCTGGGCCACCGTGGGGTCGCCGAACATCTCCAGCAGCCCGGCGCCGGCGAACAAGTCGCGCTGCAACCAGCTGGTCACGAGGTTCAGCGGCACGAGGATGACCGCCACCGCCAGGAGGTACTGCCGCCAATGGCGCAAGAACAGCCGGAACATGCCATCGAGGACGTCGCCGACGTTGAGCGGGCGCAGGCGGGCCCAGCCCCCAGCATCGGACCCGCCACCAGGCGCCGCACCGGGTGGCGTTCCGCCTCCGCCTCCGCCTCC
>SLAO01000175.1 GCA_007126835.1 Nitriliruptorales bacterium
CTCGTGCAGATGTACCAGTCGCGTCCCATTTGTTCCGACTACAGCGCTGATTCCCGCCCGATATGCCCGCTTGATCGACCGGCGGGCAGGTGGTCGCGCCCGATATGCCCGACTCCGCCGGCGCTAGGCCGGACAGCCAGCGACGTATCACCCGATGTGTCCGCATCGTGATGCATCGTTCGCTACCACCTACCCAGCACGCACAGCCAGCGCGAACGCAGACCCACGACAGCGCGACCGCAGCCACGCCACAGGGGGTCGGGGCAACGTGAGACCCGTACCAGGCAACGCACCAAAGCACGACGCAAGGAGGAACGCCATGACCGCCACCACCATCGATCGGACCGACGTCGCGCAGGAGCAGCAGCCCTCGACCGGCCGCCGCGCCGCGCGGATTGGCGTGACGGTGGTCGCGGTGCTCGCGCTCGCGGCCGCGCTCGTCCCGCTGGGGGCCAACGCGGCCATCACCGCGATCGCGGCGCACGACCACGGCCATCTCGACATCACGATCGACGGGGAGACCATCGACCTCGACCAGCCCCGCTACCACGACCTGCATCCGCAGTTCCACGTGCACGAGGGCAGCGGGAACCTGTGGCACCACCACCCATACGACGTGAACTCCACACTGAACTTCGAGCCGATGACCCTGACCGAGGCGTTCGAGGCGCTCGGCATGGAGGCGACCGAGACCACCTTCACCGTGGACGGCACCACCTACGACGCGGCCGATGCAGCGACTGCGGTGTCCGTCACCGCCGACGGCACGCCGGTCGATCCCGCCGAGCAGGTCATCACCGACGGCCTGACGATCGAGGTCGACGTCGAGACGGACGGGTAGGCCGCGCGGGGCCGGCGACGTCGAAACGGACGGGTAGGCCGCGCGGGGCCGGCGACCTCGCGCGGGCTAGGCCCGGCGGACCGTGCAGTCGCCGAGCACCACGACGCCGGACAGGTGCAGCACCGGCGCCGACGGGTCAAGCGACTGCTCGGGCGGCAGCGTCAGGTCCCCCAGCAGCGCGACGACGCCGCTGGTGACCTTCCAGCCTTCCGGGACCACGATGTCGGTGTCGCCCAGGAGGGTCACCGTGGACACGGTGATCGGCTCGAGCGACGGTTCGCCGGCGGTCACTGTGACGTCGACGTCGCCGAGCACCGACACCAGGGTCCTGCCATCCAGGTCGACGGCCGCGGCGCTCCACTTGCGCGAGGACAGCAGGGCGACGGAGGCGTCACCAGTGTCGATCGGCGGCGGGAACGACCGCGCCTTCGCGTTGCCGAACAGCAGGACGATCCCGATGAGCACGAGCACCAACGGGAACACGACCGCGGCCGGATCGGCGCGCAGGGCACCGGTGGTGGCGGCGAGCAGCAGACCCCCACCGATGGTGAACAGCGCGCCGGCGAGCACTTGGCGGCGCCACAGCCACCGCACGCCCAGCGCCAGCGGCACGACAGGCCAGAACGCCCCCACCCCGATCCCCGCCACCTCGAGACCGAGGCGGTCGAGCAGCAGCAAGCCACCGAGGGCGACCAGACTCACCCCGAGGACGGACAAGCCGCCTTCGAGCCGGGCGCCTGCCTGGCGGTTGATCGTCGTCATGTCACGCTCCTCACCGAGGTTTGATCTCGACCCCGCCGAACAGCGCGGTGGCCTCGATCTCCAGCGCCACGTGGTCCCGCGGCGCCTCGGCTATCTCGACCTCGACGCCGCCGAACAGCGCGCGACGCCGGACGCGCACGGGCACCGACGGGGGCACTCGGATCTCCGCACCGCCGAACAGCGCGAGGACGGAGATCCGCGCTCCCTCCGCGGGCGGGGCCTCGGTCACCCGAAGCTCGACCCCGCCGAACATCGCCGTGCTCTGCACCGCGCGTCCCTCCGAGGGGTCGACCTCGCCCTCCAGCCCGCTGAAGAGGGCGAAGCCCACGCCCTCACCTCCGCGCGAGCCCGTGCCCGCGGTCAGCACCGCCAGGCCGACGGCGACGAGGATGACCGGGCCGATCACCCCGAAGCCGACCTCGGGCCCGTAGCCCGTGGTCCTGCCCAGCAGCAGCAAGCCGATGACCCCGACCGTGCCGCCCTCGATCCAGCGACGGTCGGCGAGAGCGAACCCCGCGACCACCAGCAGCGCAACCGGCCACCAGTCGCCCACCAGCCGCCAGACGTCGACGGTCATCACACCGAACTGGTCGGCCAGCAGCAGCCCGCCCACGACGATGAGCGCTAGCCCCGCGAGCACCGAGCCGACACGGCCCCGCTTGTCGGACGCAGAGCGCGTCCCCGCCTGCGGTGACGTCTCCTGGCGCATGCTCAACTCCCCCGTGTCCCGATTGCATCCCCTGTTTTCCGGATGCAGGGTCAGGATATCGGGGGCTGGCGCCAGCGGGATACGCCCATCCGGCCGTATTTCGCACGGTCTCTCGGACCGTCGGTCGCAGCCTGGCGCCGGGCTCAGGGCTCGAGCGCCTCGAGTCGTTCGCGCACGGTGTGGTGGCGCTGGAGGAAGCGCTCGGGCTCGAAGAAGTCGGCGTCGACCTCAAGGCCGATCTCGGCCAAAGTCTCGCGGAACGGCCGGCCGGTGTGCCACGTGCGCATCGCGGCGGTCTGGACGGCCTCGTAGGCCTCGTCGCGAGCCATCCCCTCGTCCTCGATGAGGGAAAGCAGCACCTTGCTGGACCACAACAGCCCGCCGGTGGCGTCGAGGTTGCGCCGCATCTGGTCGGGGAAGACGCGCAGGCCCTCGATGACCCTGCGCGCCAGGTCGAGCTGGTAGTCCGCCGCGATCAGCGAGTCGGGCAGGATCACCCGTTCAGTCGACGAGTGGGTGATGTCGCGCTCGTGCCACAGCGCCACGTCCTCGATGGCCGCGATGACGTTGGCTCGTAGCAGCCGCGCGATGCCGCAGAGCCGCTCGGCCTTGATCGGGTTGCGCTTGTGCGGCATCGCGCTGGAACCGCGCTGCCCGTGCCCGAAGGGCTCCTCGACCTCGCGGACCTCAGTGCGCTGCAGGTGGCGGATCTCGGTGCCCAGCTGCTCGACCGACGCGCCGAGCACCGCCAGCGCCGACAGCAGCTCGGCGTGGCGGTCCCGCGCGACGACCTGGGTTGCGGCCGGCTCGACCGACAGGCCGAGGTGCTCGCACACGTACGACTCCACGAAGGGGTCGAGGTTGGAGTAGGTGCCCACCGCCCCCGAGATCGAGCCGACCGCGATCGCCGCCCGGGCCGCGCGCAGCCGCACGCGTCCCCGGTCGACCGCGAACGCGAACGTCGCGAGCTTGTGCCCGAACGTGGTGGGCTCGGCCTGCACCCCGTGGGTCCGTCCCGCGCAGACGTCGTCCCAATGCTCGAGCGCCCGCGCCTTCAACGTCGCCACCAGCGCGTCGGCCTTGGCCAGCACCAGGTCGGTGGCGCGGGCAAGCGTCGCGCCCAGCGCGGTGTCGAGCAGGTCGGAGGAGGTCATCCCGTGGTGCACCCACCGCGCCGGGTTCGTGGCCTGGGGGTCGGGGACGGTCTCGGCGAACGCGCTGAGGAACGCGATCACGTCGTGGTCGGTGGTCGCCTCGATCTCCGCGACGCGCTGCGGGGTCGGGGCCACGCCCTGTCGGATCGCGGCGAGGTCCTCGGCCGGGACGACGCCGAGCTCGTGCTGCGCCTCGCACGCCAAGATCTCCACCTCAACCCACGTGGCCAGCTTGGCCTCATCGGTCCAAAGCGCCCCCATCTCGGGAAGGGTGTAGCGGGGGATCACGGAGGCCTCCTCGTCACGGCGCAGGCAGGGTCTGTTCGGGGATGCGCTGGCGTCTCGCCGGACACGGTGTCAGAAGATCATGCCGTTGAGCACGTACGGAGTTGGCGGCGCGGCCCCGCGCAGGCAGATCGGACCGGAGGTGTCGAGCCGCAGGCCGGCCGACAGGACCGCCTCGACAGCCCAGTCCTGCTCAGCGGTCAGGTGCCGGACGGTCGCGTCGTCGCCTGGCTGGCTGTCGCCGGCGCCGGGCTCGCTGTCGCCGGGCTCGCTGTCGCCCTCGGGCTGGCTGTCGCCGGCGGGACCGGGCTCGGGCTCGGCCGAGGCCAAGCCGGCCACAAGCGCGTCACGGGCGACCTCCTCGTCGGTGCCGCCGACCTGCGCGACGTCGGCTCCCGACACGAACGCCCACGCGAAGCGACGCCCGCGCTCGACGACGAGCAGGTGCGCGTCCTCGGCGAACAGCCGCAGGTCCGGTCCGTACCCGCCACGCCGCAGCTGCCGACCGACCGTGTCGATCCTGGGGTGGTCACCGTCGTGGCCGTCGCGCACACCAGCGACCGCGGGCAGCGCCGAGCGGTCCAGGCGCCCGCCGGCGCGCAGCGCCGGATGCAGGCGGAACCCCGCCAGCCGGTAGCGTGCCATCGCCCGAGGATCCCGGCTGGAGGCGATCATGGCCACCGCGGCGCCCTCGACCGATCCCAGCGCAGCGTCGAGCAACCGCCGGCCGACGCCCTGCCCCTGCACGTCGGGATCGACGATCAGCAGCGACAAGCCCCAGAACGCCTCCCGGCGCCGGGCCAGGCCGACGCCGACCAGGCGGTCGCCCTGCCACGCCGCGTGCGAGTCGTCGGGGTCGTTCTGGGCCTGATGCGCGAACCGGCGGCGGCTTCGTGCGACCTCGTCGTCGCTGTGGGGTGGACGCTCGGGTTGGCCCAGTGCGGCGTCGTAGGCGCGCCAGACCCGGTCGGACAGGTCGCTGGCCGCGACCGCGTCGTCGGGCGTCAGCGCGGCCAGTTCGATCGTGGGGGTGGTCGTCTCCATCGCCAGGCAGCCTACGTCGCGACGCGAGGGCCGTGCCGCGCCGGATGGCGGCGTCGGGCACCGCGGCGTGGCCGAGCGGATCGCGGCGCCGTGGCGGTCGAGTAGGCCGCGGGAACGCCGCGGCGGTCGAGCAGACCGCGGCGGTCAGCCGGTCGCCGGGTCCGCCGCGATGTCCTCGCGCCGGTGCTGACCCTCGAACCAGATGGCGTCGGCGGCCTGGTACGCGGTCGCCCTGGCCTGGGCAACGGTGGGCGCAAGCCCAGACACGGTCAGCACCCGGCCGCCGGCGGTGACTACCTGGCCGTCCTCGACGCGGGTGCCGGCGTGGAACACCAGCGCACCCGGCACCTTCGCCGCGGTGTCGAGACCCTCGATCGGGACACCGGTGGTGTACGAACCGGGGTACCCGCCGGAGGCCAGGACGACGGTGACGCACGCGCGCTCGTCCCAGGTCGGTTCGGGCGCTGAGGCAAGGTCACCGTGGGCACAGGCGGCCAGCAGCGCGCCGAGGTCCGAGGACAGACGCGGCAGGACGACCTGGGCTTCGGGATCACCGAACCGCGCGTTGAACTCCAGCACGCGGGGCCCCTCGGGGCTCATCACCAGACCGGCGTACAGCACCCCGGTGTAGGGCGCGCCCCGACGCGCGAGCTCGGCGACCACCGGCGCCAGCACGTCGCCGGCCAGCGCGTCGCGCAGATCGTCATCGACGGCGTCGACCGGGGAGTACGCCCCCATCCCGCCGGTGTTGGGCCCGGCGTCGCCGTCGAGAGCGCGCTTGAAGTCCTGCGCCGTGGCCAGGGCGCGGGCCACTTGCCCGTCGGCGAGCCCGAAGAGGCTGACCTCTGGGCCGGGCAGGAACTCCTCCAGCACGACCTGCTCCCCGGCGGCTCCGAAGGCACGCTCGACCATGGCCGCACGCACCGCCTCCTCGGCCTCGACGCGGTCGGCGCAGATGCGCACGCCCTTGCCGGCGGCCAGCCCGTCGGCCTTGACGACATAGGGCGGCTTGAAGTCGTCGAGGGCATCGACGGCCAGGTCGGGGTCGGTCCCGGTCCAATGCGCGCCGGTGGGCACACCAGCGGCGGCCATCACGTCCTTGGAGAACGCCTTGGACCCCTCCAGCCGGGCGGCGGCGGCAGTCGGGCCGAACACGGCTACCCCGGCAGCCCCGAGCGCGTCGGCGACCCCGGCGACGAGCGGCTTCTCGGGGCCGATGACGACCAGGTCGGCAGCGACCCTGCGGGCCAGCGCGGTGACCGCGGCCGGGTCTGCCGCGTCGGCCTCGGCGACGTCGGCGACGTCGGCGATCCCCGGGTTGCCCGGCGCGCAGACGACATCGTCGACCGACGGCGACCGCGTCAGGGCCCAGGCCAGCGCGTGCTCGCGGCCGCCGCCTCCGATCACCAGGACCCGCACGCCATCACTCCCGGTCGAGGGTCTGGACCCGCGCGGGCCCGACCGAGACCCACCGGATCGGCACCCCCGACAGCTCCTCCAGGCGGTCGACGTAGGCCTGCGCCTGCTTTGGCAGATCGGCGTAGCGGGTCACCTGCGACAGATCGGTCCGCCAGCCAGGGTGCTCCTCGTACACCGGCTCGGCGTGGTGGAAGATCGACTGGTGAGGCGGGAAGTGGTCGTACTCGTCGCCCTGATAGCGGTACGCCCGGCACAGCTTGACCGTGTCGAAGTCGCCGAGGACGTCGAGCTTCGTCAGGAAGTGCTCGGTCAGCCCGTTGACCCGCGCGGCGTAGCGGGCCAGCACCGCGTCGAACCAGCCCACGCGGCGCCGGCGCCCCGTGGTGACGCCGAACTCGCCGCCGAGGTCGATGAGCCGGTCGCCCTCGGCTCCGTGCAGCTCGGTGGGAAACGGCCCGGTGCCCACGCGCGTGACGTAGGCCTTGGTCACGCCGATGACCTGATCGACGTCCTTGGGACCGAGCCCCGCGCCGGTCAGCGCACCTCCCGCCACCGGGTTCGACGACGTCACGAAGGGATAGGTGCCGTGGTCGAGGTCGAGCAGCGTGCCCTGGGCGCCCTCGAGCAGGATGGTCTTGCCGCGTTCGAGCGCGTCGTGGAGCAACGTGACCGTGTCGGCGATGTAGGGCCGCAGGCGCTCGGCGTAGACGGCGTACTCCGTCTCGATGTCGGCGCCCTTCATCGGCAGGCGGTTGTACACGCGCGACAGGACGGCGTTTTTCTCCTTGAGCACCGCGTCGAGCTTCTGACGGAAGATCTTCATGTCGTACAGGTCCTGCACGCGCAGCCCGACACGAGCGGCCTTGTCGGCGTACGTCGGCCCGATGCCCCGCTTGGTCGTCCCGAGCCGCTGACGACCGAGGTAGCGCTCGGTGACCGCGTCGAGCTCGCGGTGGTAGGGCATGATCAGGTGCGCGTTGCCGCTGATCTTCAGGTCGCTGACGTCGAGCCCCTTCTCGACCAGCTCGTCGAGCTCAGTCAGCAGCACGCCCGGGTCGAGGACCACCCCGTCGCCGATCACCGGCGTGACGCTGTCGTACATCACCCCCGAGGGCACCAGGTGCAGCTTCAAGGTGACGTCGCCGACGATGATCGTGTGCCCGGCGTTGTTGCCGCCCTGGTAACGGACGACGTAGTCGACGTCGTCGGCGAGCAGGTCGGTGGCCTTGCCCTTGCCCTCGTCACCCCACTGGGTGCCGACGAGGATGATCGCGCCCATGACAGGCCCTTCGGCTGGCGGCTAACGGTCCAGGCGGAAGCGGATGCGCACGTGCGTGTGGTACTCGGCGACCTCGTTGTTCTCGACGGTAGCCGAGGTCTCGAGCACGTCGAAGCCCTCGATGCCACGCAGCGTCTTCGACGCCTCCTCGAGCGCCTTGTGCGCGGCGTCGCGCCATGAATCCTCAGAGACGCCGACCAGGTCGATGGTCTTGATGACCGCCATGGGTTTGCTCCAGCTATTTGGGCACCGCGACAGCCCTGCAGGATAGTCCGCGCCGGCGCCGAGGGCGAGCGCGCGGCGCTCGGGCGGCCGTGGCTCACGTCCCGCAACCTCGACCCGCCGGCGCTACTCCACGCCGCGACGCAACGTCGACGCGGTGACGCGGTCGACCACGAGCGTGGCCGCACCCAGAGAGGACGGATCGACGTGGCCACGCCGCACGGCGACCACCTGCATCCCCGCGGCCAGGGCGGCGGCGACGCCGATCGACGTGTCTTCCACCGCCAGGCACCGGCGTGGATCGACCCCGAGCGCCTCGGCGGCCCGCACGTAGACGTCCGGCGCGGGTTTGCCGTGGCGCACCTCGTCGCCTGCGACTACCGCGTCGAACATCCCGCCGAGCCCGACCGCGTCCAAGGTTGCCGACAGTCGCCGCCGAGGGCTGGACGAGGCAACGCCGAGGGGCGTGCCAGCCGAGGCAAGCTCATGGGCTGCCCCGCACGCGTCCTCGAACCGGGGCAGTTCGGCGAACCGGTCCAGGGTCGCGGACTGCACGGTTTCCATGAGCTCGTGGCGCGGAGGCAGGCTGGCGCGAGCGCCAAAGGCGGCGTACACCTCGGCCTCGGAGCGACCGGTCAGGTCGCGGACGTCTGCCTGCGTGACCTCCACGCCATGCGGGGCAAGGGCGTCGCGCCAGGCGGACCACGCCAGCTCTTCGGAATCGACGAGGACGCCGTCGCAGTCGAAGATCACCGCCGTCGGGGGTCCGGGCATCGTCAGGCCCCCTGGTCGAGCGCGCGGACCGCCCCGATATCGGTGATCAGGTGCGTGCAGACGCCCGAGCGCAGCAGCGCGCCGATCGCCGCGGCCTTGGACCGCCCACCGGCGACCGCGATGACGCTGGGGACCTGCGCCAGCGCGGCGGGCCCGATCGCGATCGTGCGGTCACGCAGGCCCTCGTCGACGATGGAGCCCGAGGTGTCGAGGAACATGCCGCAGATCTCAGCAACGGCGCCCCGCCGCGCGAGCGCCGCCACGTCGTCGTCGTGCAGGGCAGGTCGCAGTGGGGACGCGCCCGGCCAGCTACCGACACCGAGCATGACCAGATCGAGATTCGAAAAGGCCGTGACGGTCGCGGCGTTGGCCGGATCAGCCAGGAGGCTGTCGGCGACACGCGCATCGCTCGTGAGGAGCGGTGCGTGCAGCGACGACACCTGGCCGCCGCTGCGCGCAGCCAACCGGTGGACCAGTCGACTGGCCCCATCGTCGAAGGCCGACGGCAGACCGCCGGCGACCTGGACGACCTGGCAGCGCGGGAGCACGTCGACAGCGTCGACGACGGCGGCCATCGTGCGGCCCCATGACAGGCCGATCGCGCCGTCGGTGGGGGTCGCTCCCCGCAGCCACCGCGCGCCGAGCTGACCGAGCTGGGTGCGCAGCGCGTCGTCGTCGGAGAGTTCGCGGCCCAGCACCCACGCTTCGGCGAGGCCGTATCGGCGCCGGAGCTCGTCGCCGGCGGCGACGTCGAGGCCCAAGGGCGGGTGGATCTCGATGGTCACCAGGCCCGCCTCCTTCGCGAGCGCGAGCAGGCGGGCCACCTTGAACCGGGAGATCCCCAGTTCCTCGGCGATGCTCTGCTTGTTGCGCTCGTCGACGTAGAAGCGCTGGGCGACGGTGGCCGCCAGCGGCAGGTCCGCCGCGTCGTCGCCACCGCCACCCCGGCCGGCTCGCCCTGCCGTCATGGGACGGGCCGTGTCAGTGGGTGCCCAGCGGAAACGCCGTCAGCCATGCGCGGGCGTTGGGTTCGTGGTCGGTACGCAAGGTATCGGGGTTGAAACCCCGAGCCACGCCGAGGTGGTATCCGAGGAGCTGGAACACGACCGTCATCGGCACCACCGACACGAGCTCAGAGGCCGGACCCACCGGGATCGACACATCGGCGTGCGCGGCGAGCTCGCGGGCGGTGGAGCCACCGGACCATGTGACCGCGATGGTGGGGGCGTGGGCCTCGCGGGCCGCACGCAGAGCGTCGACGACGCGTTCGTTGGCTGCCCCTTCGGCCTCGATGGCGACAACGGGACGCTCGGGGGCCAGCACCGACAGCGCGTCGTGGTGGAAGTCCCCGGTGCGGTAGGCCTTCGCTACCAAGATCGCCTGCTCCTCGATCTTCAAGACGCCCTCGCGGGCGGAGTAGTAGTGGGGACCGGAGCCGACGAGCATCCACGAGGTGGCGTCGGCGTAGCGGAGGGCGAGGTCTCGGATCGTGCCTTCTTGCTGCTCGAGGAAGTCGCGGCCGGCTGCGGCGGCCTCGGGCAAGGCCTCGGCGACCGGGTCGAGGAGGTCGTCGTCGACCCCACGACGCCGGCCGAGGGCGACAGCGAGCATCGTCTGGAGCAGGACCCGGGTGCTGATCACCGAGGTGCACGGACCGGTGCCCTGACTGGTCACGTACGTCAAGGACTGCTGGCTCGCCCGGGTGACCGGGGTGTCCTCGGTGTTGGTGATGGCCAGCGTCGCGAAGCCGCGCTCGTCGGCGGCCTGCATCGCCTGGACCGTCTCGATGCTGCCACCGGTCCCGGAGTGCCCCACCACCAGCGTCCGCGCCGGATCCGCGGGTGGGAAGTAGTGCACCAGCTCGTAGGACTCGACGGCGTCAGTCCGCAGACCGGCGAGCCGCTCGAACACGAACGCGCCGTGGATGTCGGTGAAGAACGCCGACCCGCACCCGGTGAAGATGATCCGGTCGATGCCCTTGGCGTGCAGGTCGTCGGCGAGCCGGTCGACACGCTCGGCGTAGTGCTCCACGATGTCGGTCCACTGTCGGGGCTGCTTGTGGATCTCGTCGTGGAGCAGGAAGGGGTGCTCTGTGCGGACCTCGCTGGCTTCACGGATCGTGTACCACAGCGGCCGACGGGCCGCTTCTTGCCCCAGCCAGTCCGGGATCGGGTGCTCGCGGGTGGGGATCTCGGCGCCGGGGTGGCGCTCCATCAGCTGCGTCGCCCAGCGGGGCAGCTTATCCATGTGATGCTCCTTCGTCGGGTTCAGGGTTGCTTGCAAGGAACTGGTGGACCTCGGCGGCCACGGGCGCACCGAGCACACCGCGGCCCCGGTCCAGCACCAGCGCTGCGGTGGCCGCGCCGAAGGCCACCGCTCGACGCGCCGGAAGGTCCTGCGTCACAGCGTGGACCAACCCCGCATCAAAGGCGTCGCCCGCCCCCACGGTCGACCCAGGTGCCACCTCGAACGCGGGGACTTCGAGCACCTCTGAGGCGTCGACGTGGACCGCGCCACGCCCGCCCCGCTTGACGACCACGGCAAGGCCGAAGTCGGCCACCAGCTGCTCCGTGATCTCGCGCAGCTGTGGCTCTCCGGCGTCGACGAGCCCGCCAAGCTCGACCTCGTTGGCGAGCAGCAGATCAACGAAGGGCAGCACACCGCGGAGCTGGTCTCGGCGCAGGTGAGCGGTCGGTGGCCCGATGTCGAGCGCCACCCGCGCCCCCGCCTCGGATGCAGCCTCGGCCCACGCCCGCAGCGCGGTCGGCGCCGGGTGCGGGTAGCCCGCCATGACCAGCATGTCCCCGGGGGCCATCCAGTGGTGCCGAGCGACTTCCAGCAGCTTCTCCGTGCTGGGCGTGACCGGCCGGAACAGCGACAACCGTCGACCCGCCTGGTCGGTGGCGACCACGTTGACGGAGGTCTCATCGGGCGAAACCTCGCGGACCTCGACGCCGGCCCCGGCGAGCTCTCCCCGCAGCCACTGGGCGAACAGATCGTCGCCGAGCGGAGTGACCAGCACGACCTTCGCCCCCAGCCGGCTTGCGGTGAACGCGATGTTGCCCCCGTTGCCCCCGACGGTGGGGACGAACGGCTGGGGAAGGTGCGCCAACGACGACTCGGTGAACTCGTCGACCCCTGCATCGTTGCGGGGCAGCGCAGACAGCCCGACGGCGAGCAGGTCGAACGTCGTTCCGCCGACCACGTGGATGGTGGTGCTCATACGAGAAGCTGATCGCTCATATGAGCATCGTAGCGGGTGCCACAGTGAGCGGCAAGCACACCCATCGGTCGCGGTATCTGGGAGCCGGGGGCGGCTTGCGCCGGTGACCAGCGGTGTGGAACGCTCCATCGTTGCGCGAGCACGGACTGCGCAGACGCGCCAACCGTGGTCTGGCCCCAGCAGAGGAGATCCCATGTCCGTGGCCGTAGCCGGCGCCCCTTGCAACGTGGGGGTCGCTGCCGACCCCAACGCGGCACCGCCGTCCGACGTGCTCCTCGACGCCTTGCAGCAGGCCGGCTACGTGGGGGTTGACCTCGGCCCGCCCGGCTACCTCGCCGGCGCCGGTGAGCTCGGCGACCGGCTACGGGCGCGCGGGTTCGGGCTCGCTGGCGGATGGGTGCAGCTCGGCGTTCCCGACACCCTCGAGACGTTGGCGGGACTGCTCGACGCGTGCGATGCCGCATTGGCCGCCGCTCCTGACCACCCGCCGCCGCGGCCCACGATCGGGCCACCCCCGGCTCCGCGCGCGCGCATCGGAGCGCCTACCCGCCTCGACGACGCCGCCATGGATGAGCTCGCAGCCGCCCTGGACGACCTCGCCGCCCGGTGCCGCGCGCGGGGCCACGAGCCCGTGCTCCACCCGCACGTCGGCACCACGATCGAAACGCCCGAGGACACCGCACGCATGCTCGAGCGCAGCGACGTCGAGCTCTGCTTCGACACCGGCCACGTCCAGCTGGGCGGGGGCAACCCGCTGGGGCTGCTGACGCGATGGCGCGACCGCATCAGCCATGTGCACCTAAAGGACGTCGACGAGAACATCGCAGCGAGGCTGCGCGACGAGCAAGCCGCGACGGAGCGCACCTGGGACTCCGGGGTGTTCTGCGAGCTCGGCACCGGCGACCTCGACCTCGCCGCCGCGGTCGCCGCCCTGGCTGACTTCTCCGGCTGGGTCGTCATCGAGCAAGACCGTGCCGTGCACAGCGAGCAGGAAACCCAAGACGCGCTGGCCGCGCAGGCACGGAACCGCGAGCGCTTGGCCGAGGTGGGCTGGTGAGCTCCGCCGTACCGCCGCTTCGAGTTGCCGTGATCGGCTTGGGCATGGTCGCCCAGCTCGTGTACGTCCCGCTGTTGCAGCGCCGGCGCGACCGCTTCCACGTCGTCGCGCTGTGCGACCCGAACGCCGCAGCCCGAGATGCGGTGGGCGACCAGCTCGGCGTGGCCTCGCAGGACCGGGTCGCGACAGTAGACGAGATCGCCCGGCGCACCGACCTCGACGGGGCGCTGGTTCTGACGTCCGGGTCGCACGCCCCCGCCTCTCGGGCCCTGCTCGACGCCGGCGTCCCGGTGCTCGTGGAAAAGCCGCTTGCCTACACCCTCGCTGAGGTCGACACCCTGGCGCAGGGTGCCGACCGTCTGCTGCTTGGTTACATGAAGCTGTTCGACCCGGCGGTGCAGGCGGCGGTCGCCGCTGTCGACCAGCTCGGGCCGCTGCGTGCAGCCGACGTCACCGTGCTGCACCCGAGCAACGAGCGGCAGATCCACCACCTCGGGTGGAACCCCCCGCCTCCACCGCCGGCCGACCCTGCGCAGGCGCGCGACCTCGCCCGGCTGCAGACCGACGCCCTCGGTCCCGAAGCCGCTGAACAGCTGGGGCCGATCTACACCAACGTCTTGCTCGGCAGCGTCGTGCACGACCTGGCTGTGCTCCGGTCACTCATCGGCGACCCACAGGCGGTTGACCGCGCCGAGCACTGGGAGGGCCCAAGCGGGTTGTCGGTCGGGTTCGACGGTCGCGCCGGCGACGTGCGGGTCTCGATGCGCTGGCACCTGTTGCCCGAGCACCCTTCCTACCGGGAGGAGGTGCGCCTACACGGCGAGCACGGGTCGCTCCGCTTGGAGTTCCCCGCCCCGTACGTACTGCACGCACCCACGCAGTTCGAGCTGACCGCCGCCGACGGCCCCGACGAGAAGCGGATCAGCCGGATCAGCTACGGGGAGGCGTTCGCCCGCCAGCTCGACGCGTTCGAGCAGATGGCGCGCGGGGTCGCCGCGCCGGCCAGCTCCGTGGCGGAGGGGCGCGCCGACGTGCTGACGTGCCAGCGCATCGCCAGCGCGCTCGCCGGGGCAAAGGGGCTGCCGATCTCCGGGGAGGCTGCCGCATCGTGACGAGGGTGCATGTCATCCCGCACACGCACTGGGACCGCGAGTGGTACGAGCCGTTCCAGAGCTTCCGGCTCCGGCTCCTCGAAGCCGTCGACGCCATCCTCGCCATGCTCGAGCGCGACGACGGCTTCCTGTTCACGTTCGACGGGCAGACGGCCGCAGTCGAGGACTACCTCGAGCTGCGGCCCGAACAGGAGGAGCGCATCCGCGCGCACGTGCGCTCCGGTCGGCTGCTGATCGGCCCGTGGCGCATCCTGTCCGACGAGTTCCTCCCGTCGGGCGAGACGCTGGTGCGCAACCTCGAGACGGGTTGGGCGGTGGCCGAGCGCCTCGGAGGGCCGATGCCGGTCGGGTACCTGCCGGACATGTTCGGTCACGTCGCCCAGATGCCGCAGATCCTGGCGCGTGCTGGACTCGCCGACGCCGTCGTGTGGCGCGGTGTGCCCGCCGCCGTCGAGGCCCACGCCTTCACCTGGGTGGCGCCCGACGGCTCCGAGGTGCGAGCCGAGTACCTCGTCGACGGCTACGGGCACGCGGCGCACCTGTTCGAGGCCGAAGACCGTCTCGCCGAGGACGTCGACCGCTTCGCCCGTCGGATGGAGCGCTTCGCACCGGAGGGGCAGCTGCTCATGCTCCACGGTGGCGACCACACCGCGCCCCCCGCCGAGCTCGCCGAGCGCGTGGCCGCAGCTGACGCGTCGCTGGAGGAGTTCGACGTCGCCGTCTCGACCATCCCGGCGTATCTCGACGCCGTGCGACCCAGTGGGGTGGGACACCGCGTCGAGGGGGAGCTGCGCTCGGCCGCTCGGGCGAACGTGCTGATGGGGGTGACGTCGACCCGAGTCGACGTCAAGGCCAGCGCCTCCCGAGCCGAGCGCGGGCTCGAACGCTATGCCGAGCCCCTGCAGGCGCTGCTCGGTCAGCGCTGGCCCGAACGCGAGCTCGCGATGGCGTGGGCCCGCCTGATCGAGAACTCCGCCCACGACTCGATCTGCGCCTGCTCCCACGACGAGACGGTCGCGCAAGTCGACCTGCGCTACGCCGAGGCCGCGCAGATCGCCGAGTCGCTGGCCTCCAGCGCACTGTCACCGGCGGCGCGCGGCGCGTCGCGCGACGGGGTAGTCGCCTGGAACCCGCTGCCGCGACCCCGCAGCGAGACGATCACCCTCGACGTCCCCGCCGACGAGCCCGCCCCCCAAGCCCTGCGCTGCGGTGACGGCACGGTCGTGCCCGTCCAAGAGCAACAGCGTCATCCCGAGGTGCTGCTGGACCGTGTCACCGACGCCGCCGGCGCGCTCGACGTGTTCCGCCTCCGTCACGCCCGCGAACTGTTCGGTCAGCTGCTGTCGGGCTACGAGATCCACCGCGCCGGCGCCCAACCCGAGCTGCGCATCCTCGTCGATGCGGTCCCCGAGCCCGCCGAGCTCGATGTAGACGGGATGGTGGAGACCGCCGCGCGCGAGGTCGAAGCCGTCGACGCAGACCGCTGGCGCGTGATGATCGTCTCGCGGCCCCGCCGCGCCGTCCGCGCGCGGGTGACCGCGCCACCACTGGGGTGGACCACGGTCCAGCCCACCGGCGAGGACCCGACGACCGGCCTGACGGCGCCGGTACGGCGCGACGGTCACGTGCTCGACAACGGGTTGGTCCACGTCGAGGTCGCCGACGACGGTACGTTCTCGGTTGAGGCTGACGGGGTCGAGCTGCAGGGCCTTGGCAGGCTGGTCGACGCAGGCGACGCCGGCGACACGTACAACTACGCCCCGCCGGAGCACGACGTCGCCGTCGACCATCCCGAGTCGGTCATGGTGGACACGCTCGCCGACGGCCCGATGGCGGCAGCCTTGCGGATCACCCGCACGTACGCCTGGCCAGACCGGCTGACCGCTGAACGCTCCGCCCGGTCGGCGAAGACCCTCGACGTCGAGGTCGTCACCGACCTCGAGCTTCGCACCGACGAGCGCTTCGTCCGCGTGCAGGTGCGTTTCGACAACCCCTCCCGGGACCATCGCTTGCGGATGCACTTCCCCCTGGGCGAGCCAGTGAGCACGTCCGTGGCCGAGGGGCAGTTCGCCACCGTGCGACGTGGGCTGACGACCGAGGCCGGCCATGGCGAGCATCCCCTGGCGACGTTCCCGGCGCACGCGTTCGCGGCCGTCGACGGCCTCGCGCTGCTGCTGCCCCACGTCATGGAGTACGAGGTCACGGGTGATGGCCAGGAGCTGGCCCTGACCCTGCTGCGCTCGATCGGATGGGTCAGCGTCAACACCAACCCGTACAGGTCCGAGCCAGCCGGTCCTCAGCTCGCTGTCGAGTCCGCCCAGATGCTCGGACCGTGCCGCGCGGCGTTCGCGGTACGGCCAGCAGCGGACACGCACGCCCTTGGCGACGTACTCGCCGACGCCGAGGCGTACCGGCTGCCGTTGCTGCTCGAGCCGGGAACCGCCTCGCCGGCTGCGCCCCCGGCGACGAACGCGGGGCTCGCGATCGAGGGCGACGATGTCGCGCTATCCGCACTGCGGCGAGCCGATGAGGCGCTGGAGGTCCGCGTGGTCAACTACGCCGACTCCGCCCGCCAAGCCCGTATTGCCGGCGGATTCGCCAGGGCTCAGACGGTCTCGCTGCTCGGCGAGACCGTCGGCGATGTTACGGTGCAGCACGGTGCGGCGCTGCTCGATCTCGGGCCAGCGGAGATCCAGACGCTGCGGTTATGGGGGCCGGAGACCCGCTGAGCGGGATCGCACCCGGGTGCGCACAGCACACCCTGATGGCGGGCCGGGTCAGGGGCTGAGCGCAACCACCCGGCCGTCCTCGGCAACCAGGACGTGCCAGCCGCGCCGCGCTCCCAGGTCCACCCGGCCTGACCCCACGAGCACCCCGTGCTCGGATGCACCGTCGTCCAGCCAGCTATCCCCGGCGTACAACCGCGTGCCGTCCGCGTCGACTGCCACCAGGCTGCCGTCAACGCGAACCAGCGCCGGCCCGAGCGGGTCCTCGGCCACCGCCACCCAACCGTCGGCGATCGCGCTCAGGATGTCGCCGTCGGTTGCGACCCACGTCGTCGGCGCCCCGGGGAGATCTCCACGTGCGGGGTGGTGCAGGTCGCCGCCCCCCACGGGCACGCCCCCGTGGCGTCGCCACCATCGCAGGGCCGTGCGGTCGCGCCGATCCCACGAGCCGTGCCAGGCCTCCACATGGCTGTGATCCTCGGGCAGCGCCTCGCGCCAAGCGCAATCACCGCCGACGGGGTGGTTGACGCTGAGCAGCCCACCGGCCCGGTGCACGTGGGCCGCCCAGTCCACGGTCGGCTCGCGGAAGTCGACCCACCCGACGTCGCCCAGGGCGTTGCCGTGCGCGGTCGCGATCGTCACCTCCTGGCCGGGAAGCAGGTCGATCCCCGCCCTTTGCGCGGCGGCGGGTAGGTGCGGGTGGTGGCTGACTGTGTTGTGGTCGGTCACCGCCAGGAAGTCGAGGCCCCGGCCCACCGCGAGCGCCGCGAGCTCGTCGATCGTCGCGCTGCCGTCGGAGTGCACCGTGTGGGCGTGGAGGTCGCCGGCCAGCCACGTCCGACCCCGCGGCGCGGGCAACCCGCGGCGGGGCGGGCGTTGGGGAACCGGCGGCGGCGGGGGCAGCGGTTCGGGCGCCGCC
>SLAO01000155.1 GCA_007126835.1 Nitriliruptorales bacterium
ACCAGACACGACGCTGGAACCCGAAGATGGAGCGCTTCATCCTCACCGAGCGCAACGGCATCTACATCATCGACATCCAGCAGACGATCGCGATGCTGGAGAGCTCGTACCACTTCGTCCGTGACACCGTGGCCAAGGGCGGCAGCGTGCTGTTCGTGGGGACGAAGAAGCAGGCCCAAGAGGCCATCGAGACCCAGGCGCAGCGCGTCACCATGCCCTACGTCAACTACCGCTGGCTCGGTGGCATGCTGACCAACTTCGAGACGATCAAGACGCGCCTGGCCCGGCTCGCTGAGCTCGAGGAGCTGATCGGGTCGGAGACGATGGAGCGGCTTCCCAAAAAGGAGGGCCTGCAGCTCCAGCGCGAGTACGACAAGCTCAACCAGAACCTCGGCGGGATCCGGGGCATGACCCGGCTGCCCAGCGCGGTGTGGATCGTGGACACGGTCAAGGAGCACATCGCGGTGCGCGAGGCCAACCGCCTTGGCATCCCCGTCGTCGCCG
The DNA here is from genome assembly GCA_007126835.1 of Nitriliruptorales bacterium. GTDB lineage: Bacteria > Actinomycetota > Nitriliruptoria > Euzebyales > Egibacteraceae > SLAO01. The sequence continues at coordinate 505 of SLAO01000155.1, forward strand.
TCGTCGACACGAACTGCGATCCCGACGACGTCCAGTACGTCATCCCCGGCAACGACGACGCGATCCGCTCGGGCGCCCTGCTGACCAAGCTCATCGCCGACGCCGTCGCGGAGGGCCATCAGGCTCGCGCGGCGCGCTCTCCCGACGACGTCGTCGCCGAGCAGGCAGCCGCAGCCGCGGCGGCCGCGACGACACCGTCGGCGGCCGAGCCCGAGGCTGAGCCGCTCGCCGAGTGGGAGATCGCCTTGCAGCAGCAGGAGGCAGCCGCCGCTGCGGCGCAGGCCAGCGGGTCCGAAGAGGAACGGCCCCGCCAGGGCGCCCCGTCCGAGGAAGCGGGTACGCAACCCCAGCCCGCGCCCGCACCCGCAGCCGACGAGGACCAGCCCGAGGAGGGCTCCGGAGCCTAGGCAGGCCCCCGCGGCCGGTCCGGCGACGCCCCGCATCACCGCGGCGCCGCACCCACATCGCTCTACCCCGCATCGCCCTACCCCGAGGAGGAACCGCCGTGCCCGACTTCACCGCCGCCGACGTCAAGCGGCTCCGCGACGCCACCGGCGCCGGGATGATGGACTGCAAGAGGGCCCTCACCGACGCCGACGGTGACTTCGACCGCGCCGCGGAGCTCGTGCGCGAGCGCACGGGGGCCAAGATGGCCGACCGGGCCGGCCAGCGCACCGCCAGTGAAGGCGTGATCCACAGCTACCTGCACCGGCCCACCCCGGGGATGCCTCCGAAGGTCGGGGTGCTCCTCGAGCTCAACTGCGAGACCGACTTCGTTGCCAAGGGCGCGGACTTCGGGCAGCTCGCCAACGACTTGGCCCTCCACATCGCCGCGATGCGCCCGGCGGTCGTGCGCGAGGAGGAGGTCGACGAAACCATCCTCGAGACCGAGCGCGAGTTCGCTCGCAAGCAGGCGCTCGAGGAGGGCAAGCCCGAGCACATCGTCGAGAAGATCGTGGACGGCAAGATCAAGGCCTTCTACAAGGAGAAGGTCCTGCTCAACCAGCCGTTCGTCAAGGACGACTCACGCACCGTGGGTGACCTGGTCGAGGAGCTCCAGCGCACCACCGGCGAGAAGATCGTCGTCGCGCGGTTCGCCCGTTTCCAAGTCGGCGCCTGACGCAAAAGCACGAGGCCGTCGGCCGGCTGGCCTGCGCCTAGTACGATCCGTGGCAGACGCGCCGCGTCGGGTGACGGTGACGAAGTGGGGTCGGTCTTGTCCAGCGGTCCGAGATACCGGCGGGTGCTGCTGAAGCTGTCGGGCGAGGCGTTCGCCGACGCGGAGTCGAGCATCAGCCCCGCGATCGTGCACTCCATCGCCAAGCAGCTGGCCGAGGTCGTCGACCGGGGCGTCCAGGTCGGCGTGGTGTGCGGCGGCGGCAACATCTTCCGGGGCACCGCCCCCCAAGCCGCCGGGATGGACCGCTCCAGCGCCGACCAGATGGGCATGCTCGCCACGGTCATCAACGCGCTGTCGCTGCAGGACGCGGTCGAGAAGCAGGGCCTGCAGACGCGCGTGCAATCAGCGGTCTCCATGCAGGAGCTCGCCGAGCCCTACATCCGGCGACGCGCGATCCGGCACCTGGAGAAGGGCCGGCTGGTGATCTTCGCCGGCGGCCTCGGCGCGCCGTACTTCTCGACCGACACCGCTGCCGCGCAGCGCGCGCTGGAGGTCGGCGCGGAGGCGATCCTCAAGGGCACCGGGGTGGACGGCGTCTACGACCGGGACCCGCGTGGCGACGCTGCAGCGATCAAGTTCGCCGACCTCACCTACCTCGACGTCCTGTCCATGGGCCTCAAGGTGATGGACGCCACCGCGATCAGCCTGTGCATGGACAACCGCCTGCCGATCATCGTGTTCGAGCTGTTGCGGGAAGGCAACATCTGGCGAGTCGTCGAAGGAGAGGACATCGGGACGCTCGTGCACGCGCCCGTCGAAGAAGGAGCGCAGCCGTGATCGACGACATCTTTGCCGAAGCCAAGAAGAAGATGACCTCCGCGGTCGCCCACACCAGGGCCGAGCTGGCCAAGATCCGGACCGGCAGGGCCAACCCCGGTCTGATCGAGGACCTGCCCGTCGACTACTACGGGACGAAGACCCCGCTGCAGCAGCTCGCAGGCATCAGCGTGCCCGAACCGCGGATGCTGCTGGTCAACCCGTTCGACCAGGGAGCGCTAAAGGAGATCGAACGTGCCATCCAAGGCGCCGACCTGGGTCTGAACCCCTCCAACGACGGCAAGCTGATCCGCGTCGTCTTCCCCGAGCTGACCGAGGAACGCCGCAAGGAGTACGTCAAGCTTGCTCGGGAGCGTGCGGAGGAGGGCCGCGTCGCGATCCGCAACATCCGGCGGCAGGCCAAGAGCGACCTCGGTGACCTCTTCGACGAGGGCGAGATCCCCGAAGACGAGCTGCGCCGGGCCGAAGGGCGTCTGCAGAAGCTGACCGACAGCCACGTCAGCGAGGTCGACGACCTGGTCGCTGCGAAGGAGAAGGATCTGCTGGAGGTCTGATCTTCATGGCGGGCGAGCCGCCGCCGGCGTCGGCGGGCGACGGCGCCACGAGCGCGGACGGGGCCGGGTCGTCGTCGGCGGGTGGCCGCGCATCCAACGGGCGCAAGCCCGCGGGCAGGAACCTGCCCCTGGCCATCGCCTCGGGGGTGCTGCTGGCCGGCATCCTGCTCGGTTCCCTGGCGTGGGACCCGATCGCTGTGCTCGTGCTCGTCGCGGCCGTGATCGTCGTCGCCATGCTCGAACTCGACATCGCGTTTCGGTCGACCGGTGTGCGTCCCGCCACCCCCGTTGCCGCGGGAGCGGGCCTGGTGATGCTGTTCGGAGCCTACGCCGGGGGCTCAGCCGCGCTGCTGCTGGGGTTGATCTTGCTGGTGTTCGGCGCGGTGCTGTGGACGGTGCTGGGAACCCGCCCCGAGCAGGTGCTGGCCACGGTCGGTGCCACGCTGCTCATCGGGCTGTGGGTGCCGTTTCTTGCCAGCCACCTGGCCTTGTTGATCGCCCGGGACCACGGCGAGTGGATCGTCTTGGCCGTGATCGCGCTGACGGTTTCCAACGACATCGGCGCCTACGGCTTCGGGTGGGCCTTTGGACGCCACAAGCTCGCGCCTCGCATCAGCCCCGCCAAGAGCTGGGAAGGCGCCGCCGGGGGCCTGGCGACCGTCCTCGTCCTGGCTGCGCTGATCACCGCGCAACTGCCCGGCTTCGACCTGCCCACCGCGCTGCTGCTGGGCGCTGCGGTCGTGCCCGCGGCCATCGCCGGGGATCTGGCGGAGTCGTTGGTCAAGCGGGACCTCGGCGTCAAGGACCTGGGGCGGATCCTGCCGGGCCACGGCGGCATGATGGACCGCGTGGATTCCATCGTCTTCACGCTGCCCGCCGCCCACTTGCTCCTCGTCGCCCTCGGGGTGTGACCGGTGACCATCGACCCCTACGCCGCAGACGACGCGACCTGGGCCGCTGCCTTCGGTGACCAGCCGGCTTACCGCGTACGCCAGATCCGCGCCTGGCTCGCGCGGGGTGTCGACGACCCCGCAGCGATGACCGACCTGCCCGTCACGCTGCGCGACCGGCTCCGCGAGGTGCTCGACCCACCCCCGGAGGTCGTGGCCGAGACCAGCGCCGACCACGGGCTGACGCGCAAGGTGCTGTTGCGGATGCCCCGTTCCGGCGAGGCGATCGAAGCCGTGTTGATGCTCTACCCCCGCGACGAGGAGCGCGAGCGGGGGCGAGCCACGGTGTGCGTCTCGACGCAGGCTGGTTGCGCGATGGGCTGCCCGTTCTGCGCCACCGGCCAGGCGGGGCTTCGGGGGCAGCTGTCGGTGGGAGAGATCGTGCGCCAGGTCACCGTGGTGCAGCGACGCCTGGCCACCGGGGAGATCGCGGTCGACGGCGCCCCCGACCACGTCACGAACGTCGTGTTCATGGGGATGGGCGAGCCGCTGGCCAACGCCGACGCCACGCTCGACGCCGTGCGGTGGCTCGCCGACCCTGAGCGGGGTTTCGGGCTCTCCGCGCGGTCGATCACCGTCTCGACGATCGGCGTGGTCCCCGGCATGCGCCGGCTGGCGGCGCTCGGGCTGCCGGTGCGGCTCGCGGTCAGCGTGCATGCGCCCGACGACGCGCTGCGCGACGACCTCGTGCCGCTCAACCGGTCGCATCCCCTCGCCGACGTGCTCGCGGCCGCTGACGAGCACCGCCAGGCGACCGGCCGCCGAGTCACGTTCGAGTACGTGCTGATCGACGGCGTCAACGACAGCCCGGCCCAGGCTGCCCGCCTCGCGGGACTGCTGACCGGCCGAGGCGCCGCTCATGTCAACCTCATCCCGATGAACCCCACCCCGGGTGTGTCGTGGACCGCCCCCCCGGTCGAGCGCCAGCGGGCCTTCGCCCGCGTCCTGCTCGACGCCGGGCTGCCAGCCACGATCCGGGCGAACCGCGGTGGCGACATCGACGCGGCCTGCGGTCAGCTGTACGCGTCGTACACGATGGAAAGCGGCCGCATCCTGCCGATGGCCGTCGGCGCGGCCGCCCGGGTGGCGGGGGCGGACCGGTGAGACCCACCGACCTGGTGGTCCTTGGCTCCACGGGGTCGATCGGCACCCAGGCGCTCGAGGTGGTGCGCGCCCTGCCGGGGCGCTTTCGCGTCGTCGGCTTGGCCGCGGGCGGCAACGCTGCTGCGGTGGTCGCCCAGGCGCAGGCGCACGGCGTCGAGCGCGTCGCGGTCGCCGACCGGCAGGCGGCGCGGACGGTC
>SLAO01000172.1 GCA_007126835.1 Nitriliruptorales bacterium
CGACTGGTACATCTGCACGAGCGCTCGTGCAGATGTACCAGTCGCGTCCGAAACCTCCTGGATTGTCACCCGCCAAAGGGCGTGCCACGGCCGGAGGGTCCACCGCGGAGTCGCCAGTGGGGTCCACCGCGGAGTCGCCAGTGGGGTCCACGGCGGAGTCGCCAGTGGGGTCCACGGCGAGCCCCGCCCCGCCAGCTTGGCGCACCCCCGCTCCCTGCGTATACTCCAGGCATCTAGACATCTAGATTGTCACCGGCGGGCGCAATGTGGCGACCAGCAGGCCACGAGGAGGCGACACCATGTCCACCCAACCTGCGGAGCTGACCGTCGCGGACGTGACGTACGAGCAGCTCGCCGGCACGATCGACCACTCGCTGCTGCGGCCCGAGCTCACCGTCGGCGAGATCCTCGACGGCTGCGCCCTGGCTGCGCGGTACCGGGTGGCGTCGGTGTGCGTGCGCCCCGCCGACGTGCCCCGGGCGATGCAGGCGCTGACCGACTCGACCGTCGAGGTCGGCACGGTGGTGGGGTTCCCGCACGGGGCGAATGCCACCGCGGTCAAGGTCGCCGAGGCCGAGCAAGCCCTCGCCGATGGCGCGACCGAGCTGGACATGGTGTGCAACATCGGCTGGCTGCGATCTGGCGAGGCCGACGCCGTCGAAGCCGACATCCGCGCGGTGGTCGACGTCGCGCATCGTGCGGGCGCGCTGGTCAAGGTCATCCTCGAGAACGCCTACCTCGATGAGGAGCAGAAACGCTTGGGCTGCCGGTTGACCGAGGCCGCGGGGGCCGACTTCGTCAAGACCTCCACCGGCTTCGCTCCTAGCGGCGCCACCCACGACGACCTACGGTTGATGCGCGAGACGGTGTCGCCCCACATCCAGGTCAAAGCCGCCGGTGGTGTGCGCACCCTCGACGCGCTGCTCGCGGTCATGTCCCTGGGCGTGACCAGGATCGGCGCCACGGCCACTGCCACGATCCTCGACGACTACCGTCAGCGCGCCGAGGGCTGACGCCGGCCGCCACGTCCTCGACGGAGGTCCCATGGCACACAGCGACATCACCGCCGGCATCGTCGGGGTCGGCTTCATCGGCGTGGCCCACGCCGAGGCGTTGCGTCGGATCGGCGTGACCGTCGGGGGAGTGGTGGGCTCGTCGCCTGAGCGCACCCGCGCCAAGGCCGAGCAGGCCGGCCTGCCGTGGGTCCATCACGACCTCGAGGCGATGCTGGCCGACCCGGGCATCGACGTCGTGCACGTCGCCAGCCCCAACTACGTCCACGCCGACCAGGTCATGGCCGCACTCGAGGCCGGCAAGCACGTGGTCTGCGAGAAGCCGCTGGGGCTGTCAACCGAGCAGACCGAAAGGCTGGTGGCCGCCGCCCAGGACTCCGGGCGGGTTAACGCGGTGTGCCTCAACGTCCGGTTCTATCCGCTGTGCCACCAGATGCGCGCCATGGTCGCCGCCGGCGAGATCGGCGCGCCGCGGCTGATCACCGGCACCTACCTGCAGGACTGGATGCTGCAGGCCACCGACTGGAACTGGCGCATCGACCCGGCCGCAGGCGGGCAACTGCGGGCGGTCGCCGACATCGGCTCGCACTGGCTCGACCTCGCGGAGTTCGTCTCGGGGCGTCGCGTGACCGAGGTGTTCGCCGACCTGCACACGTTCCTGCCCGTGCGGCTGCGGCCCACCGGATCCGTGGAGACGTTCGCGGCCGCCGCGGCCGACGACGAGGTGGTCGAGGAGTCCATCACCTCCGACGACGCCGCCTCGATGCTGCTGCGCTTCGACGACGGCACCCGCGGCGCGTTGACGGTGTCCCAGGTGTCGGCGGGACGCAAGAACTCGATCAACATCGAGGTCGACGGCGAGCACTCCTCCCTGTCGTGGTTCTCCGAGGACCCCGACCGGATGTGGATCGGCCATCGCGGCAAAGCCAACGAGGTCCTCCACCGCGACGCGGGCATGCTGGCGCCACCGGCGGCGGACCTCGCGGTGTACCCGGGCGGCCACGTCGAGGGCTACCCCGACACGTTCCGGGGGCTGTTCTCCGCGGTGTACGCCGACATCGCCAAGGGTGCCCCGTCGAGCGCGCCGGCGTACCCGACGTTCGCCGACGGCCACGACGTCGTCGCCGTCACCGAGGCCGTCGCCGCAAGCGCGCAGGACCAACGCTGGACCCCCGTGAAGCGATGACCGACGACTGGAGCGTGGGATGCGCCTTGGACTGCTGACCGCACCGTTTCCGAGCACGCCGCTGACCGAGGTGGCCGACTGGGCCGCGGGCAACGGCTACGAGATGCTCGAGGTGGCCTGCTGGCCCAGCGACGCCGGTGCGACCCGGCGCTACGCGGGCATCTGTCACATCGACGTCGACGATCTGTCCGAGACCCGCGCGTCGGAGATCACCGGAGACCTTGCCAGCCGGGGCATCACGATCTCGGGGCTGGGCTACTACCCCAACCCGCTGCACCCCGACGACGAGCACCGCCGGGCTGTGCTCGACCACCTCGCCAAGGTCATCGACGCCGCCCCCAAGCTCGGCGTCGGCGTGGTGAACACCTTCATCGGCGCTGACCAGCACCGCACCCAGGCCGAGAACTGGGAGGAGGCCCGCCGGGTCTGGCCCGACATCGTCGCGCGGGCCCGCGCCGCCGGCGTGCGCATCGGCATCGAGAACTGCCCGATGGTCTTCTCCCACGACGAGTGGCCCAGCGGGCACAACCTCGCCTACTCCCCGGCGATCTGGCGGACGATGTTCGAGGAGTTCGACGAGACCCTCGGGCTCAACTTCGACCCCTCCCACCTCGTGTGGCAGATGATCGACATCGAAGCGGCCATCGAGGAGTTCGGTGAGCGCTTCTACCACTTCCACGCCAAGGACCTCGAGATCGACCAGGCAGGTCTGTACGAGCACGGGATCATGTCGGCGGGCATCGGCTGGCAGGTGCCGCGGCTGCCCGGCCTCGGCGACATCGACTGGCAGCGCGTGTTCAGCGGCCTGTACCGGGTCGGCTACGACGGCGTCATCTGCGTCGAGCACGAGGACCGCGCCTTCGAAGGCGACGACGATCTGATCAAGCGCGGGTTCTTGATCGCCAGAGACGTGCTGTCTCCCTGGATCAAGTAAACCCACGATCCGGCGCGGGGTGCGGTCGGTCCCTCCCCACCGAACCCCGCGCCGGCCCGAACTGCACACCTGCAGGTGGCGGGCCTGCGAGTCGCCGACCTCGAAGTAGGGCTCCTTGGCCCAGCGTGCCGGCCGCATCAGCCGCCACGGGATCGTCTGACCCAGGGTGTTCCAGGCGCGGACGTTGAGGTTGTGCAACCGTCGCGACGCCGCGATGCGGTCCTCGGTCATCGTCAGCTGGTGCTGGAGGGCGAGGAAGTGCTCGTTGGCCTTGAGGTCGGGGTAGGCCTCGGCGCGGGCCAGGAACGAGCCCATCCACTGGTCGAGTCGGTGCTCGTCGGCGATCTGGCTGTCATGCTCGCCGTGGTTGGCGGCGGCGCGTTCGCGGGCGGCGACGAGCGCCTCGAGGGTCTCGCGCTCGTGGGTCATGTAGCCCCCTCGCGGTCTCCAGACGCACGAACCGGTTGCGCGTCGAGCCCCAGAACACCAGCAGAGCCACCGCGGCCGCCACCCCGAGGCCGGCTGGGGTCAGCACGAACTCGAGCATCGCTGCCTACCCCCTAGTCGGCGACGGCTTCCCAGTCGGGCATCGCGTCCTCGCCTGTGAGCTCTTGTTCCACCCACTCGGGCACCCCGTGGACGATCGCCAACGCGCTCTCGCGCAGCTGGGCGTCATGTCGGCGAGTCCGACCGCGTGACGGCAAGGTTCAACGCGCCTGCCTCGATGACCTGTGAACCGCACCCGCGCTCCTTGGGGTCCACGCCGCCGCCGATGCAGGGGTTGCCACCGGACCGCGCAGGTGGATGGTGGGCGATCGAGTGGCGCTCATGCTGGCGGAACAAATGCGGGCAAACTTCACCGGACTGGTACATCTGCACGAGTTCTCGTGCAGATGTACCAGTCGTCGCGCGCAAACCCGGACAAAGCGCTCCGCTGGGTGTGTGCGAAGGAGCTACTGTCAGCGCGCACATCGTCGCTCTCGGGGCGAATCGGGCAAGTTCAGCGGCACATCTCGCCACGTCGGCGGGCAGCAGTGAATGCATGCACGATTGGTCAGGTTTGGCGCCCACATCGAGGGGAGGCTCACCTGCATCCCCGATCGAAGGAGCAACGATGCGCCCTTCCAGTAGTTCGCGCGCGACCACGGTGCGACTCCTCACGTTGCTGGCGGCCCTCGGGCTGCTGCTGGCGATGACGATCCCCGCAGGCGCCAACCCAGGCGGCGGGCCACCCGGACACGCTCAAGGCGGCGGACCACCCGGACATGCTCAAGGCGGGCCACCCGAGCATGCGCAAGGCGGCGGACCACCGGATCACGCCCGCGCGGGCGGTCAGGACGCACCAGGAGGCCCCGAGACGGTCAGGTTCGGGACCTACAACACCGCCTTCTCCGACCCGCACCGCGTCGACGACGAAAGCCAGTTCCTCACCGACCTCCAGTCCGGTGACCACGAGCAGATGGAGGACATCGCGCAGATCATCCAGCGCGAGCGGCCAGACGTGCTCCAGGTGGGAGAGTTCGACTACGTCGGCCACATCGAGGGGGTAGACACCTACGACGCCGCGGACGCGTTCCGCGAGAACTACCTCGAGGTCGCCCAGGGCGACGAGGAGCCCATCGAGTACCAGTACGCGTTCGTCGCTCCTTCCAACACGGGGGTCGACTCGGGCTTCGACCTCAACCGCGACGGCCAAACCGGCACGCCCGATGACGCGTGGGGTTTCGGGTTCTACGAGGGGCAGTACGGGATGCTGCTGCTGTCGAAGTACCCCATCGTCGAGGAGGACATCCGCACCTTCCAGTATTTCCGGTGGGCCGACATGCCAGGGGCCCTGCTGCCAAGCGACCCCGAGACCGATGAGGAGGGTGACTGGTACTCCGACGAGATCCTCGAGGGGTTCCGGCTGTCGTCCAAGTCCCACTGGGACGTTCCCATCCAAGTCGGCAACCACGTCGTGCACACCCTGAGCGCCCACCCGACTCCGCCGGCGTTCGACGGCGAGGAGCAGCGCAACGTGCTGCGCAACCACGACGAGATCCGGCTTTGGGCCGACTACGTGCACCCCGGCCGGGGTGATTACCTCTACGACGACGCCTACCACCACAGTGACGGCGAGCAGGGCGAGCGCGGCGGCCTCCACCCCGGGGCGTCGTTCGTGATCCTCGGCGACTACAACGCCGACCCGTGCATCGCAGATTCGGTCCCGGGTGCGATCGACCAGCTTCTGGACAATCCCAGGATCAACGACCGCAACCCGCCCGACAGCGAGGGTGGTCCCGAGCGCTACGAGGACATGAACGGTGAGGAGGGCACCGAGGAGTGCCCGGCTCAGCCGCAGTACCACACCGCCGAGTTCAGTTGGACCACGATCCGGGTCGACTACGCGCTGCCGAGTAACAACCTGCAGATCGTGGACTCGAGCGTCTTCTGGCCGACGCCCGAGCAGGATCCCGAGTACGCCGAGTTGGTCGAGTCCTCGGATCACCGCCTGGTGACCGTCGACGTGCGCGTTCCGACCCGCGGCGCACGGTAGGGCTGTTTGCCGCTCGGGCGGTGCCGGTCGGGTGAATCTGGCCGCCACTGCCCGGGCGTGGCCTCGCTCCAGCAGCATCGGAAGATGACGCCCCCAGATTCGGGCGGTAGTGTGCCCCGCTATGACTGAGATCGCGCGCTGGACACTGGTGGCTTTGGACTGTCCCGACCCGCGGTCACTTGCGGACTTCTACGCCGCGCTCACTGGCTGGGAGGTCGCGCACGACGGAGGCGACTGGGTCCAGTTGGGCAGCGATGCCGGGGCGACGATCGCGTTCCAACGCTCGCCCGACTTCCAGCCGCCGCAGTGGCCCAGCGCCGAGCGGCCCCAGCAGGCCCACCTCGACTTCGACGTGTCTGACCTCGACACGGGTGAGGCGCAGGTCTTGGCGCTCGGGGCCCGCAAGGCCGAGGTGCAGCCGGGCACCAACTTCCGGGTGTACCTCGATCCTGCGGGGCACCCCTTCTGCCTGGTGCTGGTGTAGGCCGCGGGCTCGGTGCTGCCCGAGACCGTCAGACGCAGTACGTGGACGCAGTCAAGGTGGTTCGGCGAGTCGTGCGCGGCTACCCCTCGTCGATGACCTCGCCGTCGGAGTCGAGGACGCGCCAGTCGATCTCGTCGGTGTCGCGAGCCCCGGCCATCTCGGGGTCGTCGTCGGGGTCGGGCAGGTACGCCGCGTAGGCTGCGGCCTCGGCATCGTCGACGCTGACGGCGTCCACGGTCACGGTCTCGTCGCCGTCGTCGAGCTCGACCCGGTCAGCCTCCAACGGCACGAACCCGTGGACGAACCCGCCGGCGCCCGAACCGATCGGCATGCCCGGATCGGCCTCGTTCTCGGTGCACGTGCCCATGCCGGCCTGCACGGTCGCGGTGCCGATGCACAGCTGGTCGTCCTCGACCCCGGTAGCAGTCACCCAGGACGGGTCGTCTTGCGCCTCAGCGTCGATGATGGCGATGTGCTCGCAGCCGGCGTCGTCCAGCCAATCCCGAACCTGCTCGGTGCCGTGGTGACGCGCAGCTCCGGCCAACGCCTCGCACGTCGGGGCAAACGCGTGCTCGACCTCGGCGCGCTCTTCGAATTCGCCCAGCTCGGCGGCCGCGCCCTGACCCTCGGCCTCGACTTCGAGAACGACCGGCGCGGGCTCGTCGGCGGGTCGCAACAGCTCGAGCTCGCCGCGGTCATCCACCTCGGCTTCATCGAGCTGCGTGACCGCGGTGACGTCGTCGCGGTCCTCGAGCTCACCGGCCACATCGTCGACGGCGGCGTCGGGGTCGAGCATCAGCGCGGCCTGGGTGGGTTCCTCGAATCGCCAGAGCCCTTCGAAGTCGATCCCGAACAGCTCGGTGCCCATCTCCATGTGTGTTAACTCGTCAGGATCTCCGTGCCGCCGACCCGCGACGCACACAATTGCCGGGGGCGGACTCGGACGGACGGCCGAGGGGACCCCCGGTGCCCGGCGGGTCACGCCCTGTGCCGTGTCCGCACCCGTTGCCAGTACCCGTGACACCTGCCGACGGCGGACTTCGATGCTCAATATCGGCCGGTTGCCGTCGGGATAGGTTGGGCCACGATAAGAAAGGAGCCACGTGCGCACCGCCGAACCGAGCACCGCAGGGTCCGCCCGGGCGCCGGCGTGGCGAGCGCCGGCGGTGGTGGCTGGGGCCGTGCTCGCGGTGGGGGTGTTCGTCGCGGTCACGCTGTCGCTGACTCACGGCGGCGAGGGCGCGCTCGGCGTGCCTGCGGCGCTGCTGCGGTTCGTGCGCTACGGAGGCTCGCTCATGGCCGTAGGCGGGTTCGTGTTCCTGGCGGCGGTCCGCCCGTCTTCGTCGCCGGCGCAGGGGTTGGACCGGCGCCTGGCGCTGGTTGCCGCAGCGGCTGCCGCGGCGGCCTCGCTCGCGCTCGTGCCGGTACAGGCCGCGCTGGTCAGCGGGCGGCTCACGGGTGCCGTCGACTGGTCCGTCGTGACGGCGGTGCTGTCGGCTGGCTTCGGGCAAAGCGTCGGAGTGGGTGTGACCGGTCTGGCACTGCTGGCGCTGGCGGTGGCCCTCACGCCTGCCGTGGCCTCCACCCCCACCTCGGCCCGGGCGCCCTCAGCGGCGGGCGTGGGCCTCGGCGCCGCGGGCTGCTTGCTGACCCTGGGGGCGTTCTTGTTGACGGGCCACACGGCGGTGAGCCAGCCGCAGGCGGTGACCCTGACGGCGAACCTGACCCACACCGCCGCCGGGGCGGTGTGGCTCGGCGGTCTGGTCCTGCTGCCATTAGCGCTGTCCGAGCGCCGTCGCGCCGATGACCTCCTCGGAGCCGGCCGGCTGGTGGGACGGTTCTCGACGGCGGCGACCGTGGCGGTGCTCGCGGCCGGCGCGGGCGGCCTCGCGCTGGCCTGGGTGGAGGTGCGCAGCCTCGCTGCGCTGGCCACCCCCTACGGGAGCGTTCTGCTCGTCAAGATCGCGTTGGTCGCCGCGGTCGCCGCCCTCGGGGGCTACAACAACCGCCGACTCGTGCCCGCGATCCGCCGCGGTGACCTGGCGCAGTGGGACCGCCTGACACGGATCATGCGCTGGGAGGCCGCTGGGCTCGTGGCGGTGCTCGCCGTCACCGCCGTGCTGGTCGACATCGTGCCCGCGAGGGTGGACGCTGGCGTGGACGCCCAGGTGGTCCGCGTGGCGCCACTGGGAGCGGGACGAACGGCCACCGTGATCATCGAACCGGCCCGCCCGGGCACCAATGAGGTCCACGTCTACGTGGATGGCGGCGGCATCGACGAGGAGCTCACCGACGTCGCCCTCGGCTTCGTGCCCCCCGGCGAGGAGGAGGCCGCGCAGGACGTCACCCCGTCTCAGGTCGGACCGGGCCACTGGCTCCACCTCGGGTCGGAGTTCACCACGTCGGGCGACTGGCGCCTCGAGCTGATCGCCGATGCCGACGACCCCGAGGCCGCTGCCGCGCTGACGATTCCGATCACGGCGGTAGACGAGTGGGACCATCAATGACCCGGCACCGCTCGCAGCCGACACCGCGTCGATCCGCCGCCAGCGGTAGCCTTGACCGCGCATTCGCACCGGTCCCGGCCCTCGGAAAGGTCAAGGTGGCGTGAGCGTGGCGGTAGCAAGCCTGCGGCATCTGGCGTTCGTCACGCTCGTCGCCGCTGCGGTGCTGCTCGTGGTCCCGGCGACAGCGGGCGCCCACGCGGCGCTGCTCGATAGCGAACCCGCTGACGGGGCCGATGTCGAAAAGGCCCCCGACGAGATCGTGCTCATGTTCAACGAGCCGATGCAGCCCCCCGCGACGGTCGAGGTCACTGGGCCGGACGGGCAGGCCGTCGCTGAGGGCGAAGCCGACATCGACGGCGAGCGCGTCGTGATGCCCATCGACGAGCTGACGTCGGATGGTGAGCACACGGTGACGTGGCGGGCGGTGTCGGCCGACGACCACCCGATCGACGGCGAGTTCACCTTTGAGGTCACCGACGTCGAGCCTGAGACCGCAGACGAAGACGCCGAGCCCACTCCCACGCCCACCCCCGAGCCGACCCCCACCGAGTCGCCCGACGAGCTCGACGACCTCGAGCAGGCGCACGCCGGCCCGCCCTCGTCTGACGCCGACGACGGCGGGGGAGGGGTGCTGGTGTGGCTGCTTGCCGGCGCGGCGGCGATCGCTGCGCTCGCCGCCGCGGGAACGGTCGTTGCGCAACGGCGACGGCAGACACCCGATGGCGCGTGACCCGGGGGCGCACCTGGTGTGTGACGCGGGGGCGCGCTTGGGGTGTGCCGCGAGGGCGCGCTGTGCGGCGTGAGGCGAAGGCGCGCCATGCGCCTGAGGCCAGGGCGCGCTAGATGCGACCGGCGCGGCATGCCGCGGTGGTGCTCGTCGCGCTCACCGGCGCGCTGATCACCCTGGCCGGCCCCGCGCATGCCCACGGCCGGGCGACGGACGCCACCAACTACGACAGCACCGTGACCGAGGCTCCGGCGCTGGAGGGAGTCGAGTGGGCGGTCTACGGCGGTGACGCGCTGCTGTCGGTGACCAACACCACCGACACCGCGCTGACGGTCTTCGGATACGACGGCGAGCCGTACCTCCGGATCGGTCCGGACGGGGTGTGGCGCAACCAGCGGTCGCCCGCGGCGTACCTCAACGAGGACCGTTACGGGCAGGTCACCTTGCCTCCCGACGCCGATGCCGACGCGCCGCCCGACTGGGACCGTGTCAGCGACCAGGCGTCGCATGCGTGGCACGACCACCGCATCCACTTCATGGCGCCACGGCGACCAGCAGCCATCGACGAGAACCCCGACGTCGAGCAGGTGGTTCCCGGCTACGAGCGCTGGGAGGTGCCGTTTGCCCATGGTGAGACGGAGTACGTGGTAGCAGGCGAGCTGTCGTGGGTCCCGGCTCCCTCCCCGTGGCCCTGGTTGGCGGCCGGCGCCGTACTGGTGCTCCCGGCGCTGGCTGGGGCGAAGACCCATCCGCGGCTGGAGGCCCCAGGACCCGAAGGCGGCCGCTGGCCAGGGCTGGCGCGCCCCGCCGCGGTGGTGCTGGGGGTCGTGGCTGCGGCCAACGTCTCGAGGATCATCGACGACGTGGTCGCGGTTCCCTTGCCCGCCACCGAGACCGCGCTGGCGGCGGCGCTGACGACGTTGTTCACGGCGGCTGGTGGATACGGGGCGTGGCGCGGGTGGCGGGGGACCCACGCAGACCTGTTCGCGATGGGAGCGGGTGGGGTGCTGCTCGGCGTCGGTCAGGGACTCGTGTCGCTGCCGGTGCTGACTTCCTCCCAGCTGGCCACCGTGTTCGCGGACGCGTTCGCCCGAGCGCTCGTGGCGGCCAGCCTGGCCCAAACCCTCGTCGTGGTCGGGGTCGCCTGGTGGGGCTCGCGCAGGCTACGGCCAACTGTGCCTGACGCTCGCGCCGGCGAGCGTGCCGCGGCCGCGGGGCCGCCTGACGCAGCGCTGGGAGCCTCTTCAGGGTGAGCGCGTGACCGACCCGATCGAAGATGCGGATGTGGGGGGTCCGGTAACCTCGATCCAGACCGGGACGCGTGGCTGCCCGCCAGTCCACCGGCTCGCGATTGCTCCCGAAAGCGGCGCCGCGCTGCGCTTTTTCGGGGAGATGCCACGGGCCGGCTGCTACTGTCGGGCCAGAGTCGACCCCGCCTGCACAAGGACCGCAGAATGCCCGTCCGCAAGTCGCGTCCCCGCTCGGTGCCGGCCCTCGCGCTAGGCCTGCTGGGCATGCTGTTGCTGGCTTCCTGCGCCGGGGACTCGGAGGGGATCCCCGACGGCGAACCGGACCTCAGCGTCATCAACGCCTCGTTCGAGACCCTGGCCGGAGAGGACGTTCGCATCCCGTTCGGGCTGGTGGATTCCGACAACGTCCCGCGCACCGACGCCGATGTCGAGGTGTACCTGCGCACGATCGAGGGTGAGGTCTTAAGCGGTCCGCACGAGCCCGAGTTCCACTCGCCGGACGACACGGGGACGCCGACGGGCGTGTACGTCGCCTCGCTTCCGTCCGCCGACCCCGGCACCCACGAGGTCGTGGTGGTGGACGGAGACGAGTGGGGGATGGCGGCGGTGCAGATCGTCGACGCCGAGGACAGCCAGGCGCCCGCGCCCGGTGACGACGCCATCCCCGTGGAGACCCCGACCTTCGACGACGACCTGGGGATCGAGCAGATCTCGACGCTTGGCGAACCCACCACGATGCACGAGACCAGCCTCGACGAGGTCCTCGAGCAGGGCCGCCCGGCGATGGTTTTGTTCGCGACGCCCGCGTACTGCCAGACGGCGGTGTGCGGACCCGCCGTGGAGTCGCTGGAGGAGATCCACCTGTCCCGCGACTGGGGCGACGTCGAGTTCTTGCATCTGGAGATCTTCACCGACGACGGGCAGACCGTCGCCCCGTGGGTCGAGGAGTGGAACCTGCCCACCGAGCCCTGGTTGTTCGCGGTGGACAGCGACGGCGTCGTCATCGACCGCATGGACGGGCCGCTGATCCCGTCGGAGATGGAGGCGATGGCTGAACGCCTCGCCGAGGACGGACCCGACGAGATCTAGCCGGGCCGCGGGTGGTGCACCCGGGCATGAGGGTCGCGTCGTTGGTGCCGCCGCGGCTCGTCGCCGTACACCGATGCGGAGGCGGTCGCAGCACCACGCGGTGCCGGGCCGGACAGTGCCGCCCTGGCCTTGGGTTGCGTCACAGTAGGCGCGGCATAGGCTCGTCCGTTGCGTCCCACGAACCGTGTCCTGAAGGAGGGATGTCGTGCGCCGGCCCGCCCCGGTGGATCGGCACCGCGATGCGCGCAGGTGGGCTGTCCGGTGGTTCCTCGTGGCGGGCAGCCTGCTCATCGCTGTGGCCGTCGCGATGGGGTGGCCGCTGGGAGCTGGTGTGGACGTTGCGGCTGTCGACGCCCGGGATGACGGGTCCTCGGTGTCGTCGCAGCCCGAGCGGCCGGCTCCTCCAGACCCCCACGGGCAGGGTGCTGCGTCGGCGGATGCGCACGGGGAGGGCGGCGATGATCGGTCTGCGGGTTACGGAGGCCAACGTCTCAGCCAGGTCGCGATCCCGGATGACGAACGCGGGCTCGCACGTGGGGCCGAAGGCGGGGTCTCTCATCGCGCCCCGCTGGATGCGCGAGGCCAGGTGGTGCCCCCGCCACGATCGCCGCAGCGCCGCATGCCCCCGCCAGGCGGTGCGGATACGACGCCAGACATCTGGTCAGAGGACCGCGACGCTGCCGACCTCCCCGACACCGAGACCACCCCGGAAGGCTTCGAGGCGCTCGTCGGCACAGAGGACGTGGCCGGCGATGACGGCCGGCTGGTGACCTACTCGCTCGAGGTCGAACCCGGCGCCGACGTCGACCTCGCTGCGTTTGTTGAAGCCGCGACCGACATCCTGTCCGACGAGGAGCGCGGCTGGCCTGCGCAGGACCGCTACCGGTTGCAGCGAGTCGAAGCCGCCGACGCTGACGTGCGGGTGGTGCTCGCCTCGCCGGCGACCACCGATGAGCTCTGCGCGCGGGCCGGACTGGACACACGCGGGCGCTACAGCTGCTGGAACGGGCACTTCGCGGCGCTCAACGCCGAGCGCTGGCGCGACGGCGCCTCCGCCTTCGACGACGAGCCGATCGAGACCTACCGCGCCTACCTCGTCAACCACGAGGTGGGCCACGGCCTCGGCTATGGCCACTACGCCTGCCCCGGACCGGGCCAAGACGCTCCCGTCATGGTGCAGCAGTCGATGGGCACGGGCGGGTGCGAGCCAAACGCCTGGCCCTACCCCCAGGGGCCGGGCGGAGCGCCGTAGGGCCGCGGCAGCGCTCGCGATTGCGCCGGGGCAGTTCCTGATACGCGCTGGGGGCTGTTCCGACTGGCCGTCGCGAGGTGAAGATCGCGTTGCCGGCGCTGTGGCATGCTCAGCGGCTGTCTGGTTGCTGCCGTGCGGTCCACAGCGCGAAGCCGGCCGAGGCCACGATGATGCCGGCGCCCACGCCCAGGAGCGTCTGGCCCAGATTGGACTCGCCGAACGCGACCAAGACCCCGCCGACAACGAGTACCGCGAGCCCGCCGATCAGCAGGCCGACCCAGCTTCGGCGGGATGGGCCGCGCGTGGCGTTCTGAGACATGGTCACCTCCGGCTGGGGGTCGCGTGTTGCGTGCGGACGGCCCGGCGCCGCGAGCAGCGAGCGTGGGATCCGTGCAGCCACAGGAGTGCCCGCTCGGGGACGATCCATTCGTGAGGCACCGTGCCCACATGGGCGTGCCCGCTGCAGCCGGTGATCGGGGCACGCCGCCGGCGCCGGTGCCGGCCGTCCCCAGTGCCGGGCGTCCCGGTGCACTCAACCTCCACTTGAGGGTTAGCGTCGCTTGAGGGGGAGGCGCCCCCGTACGATGCCGGCGGCGGTGGGGATCCGCGAGTTCACGCCCCGGCGGAGGCGCCGAGCGAGTCCATCGCCGGCGGACACATCGAGGGTGCGCGGGGCGTCGCGATGCTGCACGCCGATCTGGACGAAGTTGTCGATCACCTCGACCTTGAACACGTCGCCGGCGGTTTCGAAGAGCTCGACCAGGTCGCTGACGGGGTGCTGGGCATGACGGTCGGGCTGACTGCCGTCGCGCTTGGTGTAGTACGAGACGAGCAACAACCCGCCCGGCCTGACATAGTCCATGAGGTTGCGGGCCATGCGCAACGACGAGTCCTTGAACAGCTCGGGCCGGTGCAGGTGGGTGATCCCACGGGAGAACACCACGTCGAAGCTGCGCTTTGCGAACGGCAAGTCCTGCTCGGCGTCGCCGACGGCGAACGCGATGCCGGGATACCGCTGCCAGGCGGTGTCGATCCCGCCGGGGCTGAGGTCGACGCCGCACGCGTCGAAGCCGAGCTCGGCGAACACCGACGTCCAGAATCCGTCGCCGCAGGGGATGTCTAGCAGGCGCTCGCCGGCCTGGAGCCCGAACGCTTCGATGTAGTGCTGACCGACCCACGCCCGCCAGCGCGGCCGGTTGGCCTCGTAGCCGAACCCGCCGCTGGCGTACAGGCGGTCGTAATGTCCGACCTTGGCTGGCTGGCCCATCGCTGTCCCTTCCGCGCGCAGCCGGGCGGGTCACGGCACGCGGTCGCTGCCAGGTGAGCATCCGATGTACCCGCCGGCGCGAGCGATATCCGTCGTGGCTGCCATTGGGCCCCGGTCCGGTTGCGGCGCGCCAGATCGCGCGGCCGTCACGCGAGCGCGAATGGGGACAGACCGGACGCGACTGGTACATCTGCACGGTTGCTCGTGCATTTGCACCAGTCGCATCCCGATTGCCCCGGTACGTTCGCTCGACCGGCGGGGCGGGTGCGCACGCAACCGCCGGGCAGGTGACCGCCGGGCAGGCCACCGCCGGGCAGGCCACCGCCGGGCAGGCCACCGGCCGAGCAGGGCACCGCCGAGCAGGGCACCGATGAGGGCCATGATCCGGAAGCACGGGCGATGATCGCCGGCCCACCGTCGGTGACGACTTAAACCGCTACCCATGGAGGCGTGCGGATCGTGGCCGGTCACGCCGCGCTCGTCGCAGCACGCGCTCCAGCCAGCGCGGGCAGGCGCTACGACCCCTGGTCGCGTCGCCAGCACGCACCGTAGGACGGCTCGTCGCGTTGCCCGCAGGTGGCGCCGAACTGCTCGTACTCGCTGTCGAAGGGGGAGACGGCCCACAGCTGGTCGCAGGCGGCCCAGTCCGCGTCAGCGCAGGCGTCCCACAGCGCGTCGAGCTCGCTGTCGTCGCCGTAGGTGTGAGCCTGCCCGGCAGGCTGGGTCGACGGCGGCACGTCCGGGGCTCCGTAGGCGTCGTCCATGACCCATTCGCAGATGCCGTACGCCGCCGCCTGCTCACCACAGCTGCCGCCGAACGCCTCGTACTCCGAGCCCACAGCCGAGCGCCAGTACAGGTCGTCGCAGGCGACCCAGTCCCCCTCTGCGCAGGCATCCCAGAGGGCGTCGAGCTCAGCATCGTCGCCGTAGCCCCACGGCTGGTCCTCAGGCTCGGGCGGAGTCCAAGCCTCCCAGTCCTCGGGCAGCTCGGGCAGCAGCCCTGCCTGTGCGCAGTCGACCTCGACGCCCGCGGCGTCGTCCTCGATCGAGGCCAGTTCGTCGCGCAGGTGGTCGTGGGTATAGATCAAGGGGATGAGCTGGAAGCCGCCGGTGAACTCCATCTCGGTGGCCACGCCGGCGACTTGGCCGCTGCTGGTCAGCGCCGGCCCGCCGGAGTTGCCCTTGTCGAGCAGGCCGTCGGCGCGGATCGCCTCGCGTCGACCTCCGTCGGTCTGGAAGCTCATGATCGTGGCGGGTGTGACCGTGAACTCGCCGTCGGGGGCGGGGTAGCCAAGTGCGACCAGCGACTGCCCGAACGCGAGCTCGTCAGCGTCCATCCAGTCCAGGTAGAGGTCGAGGGGCGCATCGACCTCGAGGAGCGCGACGTCGGGGTCGACGCTCCAGCCGACCACGGTGGCGTCCATCTGCTGCTGACCGTCGCGCGAGCGCAGCGTCGGGGTGGCGGTCACCGACGTCACGTGCCAGTTGGTCACCAGCTGCGTTTCGCTGACCGCGAAGGCGGTCCCGGTGAACACCGCGTCGCAGCCCTCGGCCTCCACCTGCCAGACCGCGTCACCGAAACGCTCGGCCAGCTCCTGAGCGTCGTAGTCGGCCGCCGGCTCAGGCGTCGGCGCTTCCGGCGAAGGTTCGAGTTCGGGTTTAGCTTCGGGCTCCTCGGATCCGCTGGGCTCGCCACCCAGCGGAACCTCGTCGACCTCGGCCTCCGCCGCAGTCTCAGCGTCATCCTCACTCGAGGATCCCGTCAGCGCAGCGACCACCCCTGCCGAGGCGGCGACCCCGACCGCGAGGCCCACGACCAGTAGCATGACCGCGCGCCCGCGCCCTCGACCAGCCGCTCCGCCGCTTGCCCCCGCGCCCTGCTGGCCCCCCGCGCCGACCCTGGCCCCCTCTGGTGGTGGGGGTACCGAAGACGCCGTCGGCTTCGGCGCCGGAGGCACCGCACGCGCCGGCGGTTCCCCCGATGACCAGCCGCTGGGTCGCCCCGTCCCGCCTGCCGGTCGCTCGGAGTCCTGATCTCCTGCAGATCGTTCGTGCATCCCCGCCCCGCCCTGTCACCGCCCGTTGCGGCTTGGCTGCCCCAGCCTCGCACGCACAACGTCGGCTGTGCGTAGCGCGAGATTACCGCCGACCTGTGACGCCCACCGGGGGAGGACGGTGGCGCAACGACCCCCCCGCGACGGCAGCCGATCCTGGGCGGTCTCGAGCCTCAGGGTTCTGGCTCTTACCAACTGCGAGCCGCAGTGGTCCCAAGCCCCTCGCCAGCTTCGAGTCCGCGGTGGCCTGTCAGCCCGTGGCCAGTTTCGACGCCGCCGCGTTGTCGGCGAACACCATGCACCGCGGGTGCTCCTGCAGGTAGCTCGCCGGGATGTCCGGCCCGACCGGGCCCTGCAGCGCCGCTGCGAGCACGTCGGCCTTCGCCGCTCCCGTCACCAGCAACCACACCTCGGCGGCGGCCAGGATCTCGGCCAGACCCAACGTCAGTCCCCAAGTGGGCGCCAGGCCGTCGTCGCTGTAGCGCCGCGCCGACTCGATGGTGGCCGGCGCCAACTCGACCCGTCGGGTGACGTCCTCCCGGACCGAGCCTGGCTCGTTGAGCCCCAGGTGCCCGTTGCCGCCCAGGCCCAGCACGCCCAGGTCGAGGCCGCCGGCGGCCACCAACCCGGCGAACCGGTCGCACTCGGCGTCGAGATCAGAAGCTTCGGGATCAAGCCGGTGCCACGAGGCGGCAGGCAGGTCGATCCCGCTGAGCAGCTGGCGGTCGAGCATGTGGTCGCACCGCGCCGGATGACCGGCGGGCACCCCGCCGAACTCGTCAAGGCCAAACACGTCCGAGCGGGAGAAACTGACCTGCCCGGCGGCCACGACCTCGACCATCGCGGCGTACAGCGGCTCGGGCGTCGCGCCGGTCGGCAGGCACTGGCGCAGCGCCGGCTGGTCGACCATGCGCTGCTGCCAGCGCTGCGCGACCGCCAGCGCCCACGCGTCAGGAGCAAGAACCTCTACGTCCACTTGAGGGTTAGTCGTTGACGACGCGGTCGGTGAACTCGCCTGCGTCCTCGTCCTTCAAGATCATCTTGCGACGCCCGTCGGGCAGCGTCTCGGACTTGATGACGACCTTGCCCTCGTAGGTCTCGACGCTGCGGGTGATCGGCGGGGTCGGGCCGTGGCGCCAGTCGAGCTC
>SLAO01000164.1 GCA_007126835.1 Nitriliruptorales bacterium
GCCCTTGACGATCGGAAAACCGGTGGAGAAGCCGATGGTCGCCACGACGACCGCGGCGACGCCGGCTCCGACCTGGCTCCCGGATCGAGCGCGGACCATGCCGTCTACCCCCGCCCGGGTGGGTGCAGCGGCCGCACCCGGCGCTCGGCCAACGACGCCACGGGCTACCCTCCGATGGCTGTGAGGAGCTCGTCGAGCGCGGGGTTGGCCAAAAACTGGTCACCCACCCGGACGGTGGGAACCAGCTCGTCGCCACCGTTGGCTTCTGCCACTACCGCAGCCTGGGTGCGATCCGCCCAGATGTCCACCGAGTCGTAGGCAATGCCGCGTCGGTCGAGCTCATGCTTCAGCGTCGAGCAGTAGCCGCACATCGGGCGCCAGTAGAGGGTTACCTGCGACAACGGTGATCTCCTTCGAGCGGTGCGTGTGGGCCCTGTCGAGCACGCAGGGAGGTGCCAGGGGCCTGCCAGGTACTCGTCGCGCTAACTGGCTCCAACGTCGGACCCGGCAAGATCCTTCCCCACCGCGTTCGACGCAGGCCTGCCCCGCCGGGTGGCCTCCGGCGGGTGATTGCCCGAACGGCCGTCCGGTGGGGCTCGTCTCGGCAGGCGCAGGGGGCATGCGCAGGGTGCGTCAGGCCGGTGCGCCCACCGTGCCTTCGCTCGCCAGCTCCTTGCGCGACATCTCCGTGCGCGGCGCGATCCGCCACAGCTGCCCGGACCGATTGTCCCACTCGTCGAGCAGCGCTTGACCGAGGTGGGATTGCGTCAGCTCGACGTGGCGCTCCACCAAGCCGCGGACTCGGGCTAGCTCGCCACCCTCGGCGCGCCGAGCGTCCACGAGTTGGGCGTTCATGCGCGCCAGGATCTCCGAGGTGGAGTCGAGCACGAAGCACTCCCCTCCGGTCATCCCCGCGCCGACGTTGAAGCCGGTCGAACCCAGGACCACCACGGTGCCTCCGGTCATGTACTCACAGGCGTGGTCACCGGTGCCCTCGACCACCGCGTCGGCGCCGGAGTTGCGCACCGCGAAGCGCTCGCCGGCGCGGCCGGCGACGAACAGCTCTCCTCCGGTCGCGCCGTACAGCACCGTGTTGCCGACGAGGACGGGGTTGCCCTGGTCATCCTCTGGTGGACGCACCACGATGCGCCCGCCTCCCATGCCCTTGCCGACGTAGTCGTTCGCTTCGCCGGTGAGGATGAACTCGACGCCGCTGGCCAGGAACGCGCCGAAGCTCTGGCCGGCTTCCCCGGCGAAGCGGATCGAGGCCTGCCCCAGGGGCTCGCCGCGGCCGTCGGCGTCACCGAACTCCAAACCGATCGCGCCGCCCAGGCGCGCGCCGACGGTCCGGTCGGCGTTGCCGATCTGGTACTTGAGGCTCAGGATGGTGCCGTCGAACAGCGCCGGGAACGCGTCGTCGAAGACGCGGTCGCCCAACTCGGAGCGCGGGGCCTGGATGGGCAGGCTCTCGACGTAGCGTCGCTGGGGCTCGGCGTCGGGCGGGGGCGTCGCGAGCTCCAACAGCGGAGCCACGTCGAGATGCGCGGCACGTGGATGGCGCTCGGACCGCTCGGTAGGGCGCAGCAGGTCGACGCGGCCGATGGCGTCGTCGAGCGAGCGCACCCCCAGGGCGGCCAGCCCCAAGCGGACCTCCTCGGCGACGAACAGCAGGTACGACGCCACCATCTCGGGGGTGCCCTGGTACTTGGCCCGCAGGTCGTCGCGCTGGGTGGCGATGCCGACAGGGCAGGTGTCGCGGTGGCACGCGCGCGCCATGATGCAGCCCTGGGCGATCAGCGCGATCGTGCCGAAGCCGTACTCGTCTGCGCCCAGCAGGGCCGCGACGAGGACGTCGCGTCCGGTGCGGAACCCCCCGTCGGCCTGGAGTCGCACGCGGCTTCGCAGCCCGTTGGCGACCAGCATCTGTTGGGCGTCGGCCACGCCGATCTCCCACGGCAGCCCCGCGTGCTTGATCGACGACAGCGGGCTGGCGCCCGTCCCGCCGTCGGCGCCCGCGATCTGCACCGCGTCCGCGAGCCCCTTGACCACCCCCGCGGCGACGACGCCGACACCGTCGGACGCGACGAGCTTGACGTTGACGCTCGCGTACGGGTTGACCTGCTTGAGGTCGTAGATCAGCTGGGCGAGGTCCTCGATCGAGTAGATGTCGTGATGCGGCGGCGGGCTGATGAGCGCGACCCCCGGCTGGGTGTGGCGCAGCCTGGCGATCATGTCGCTGACCTTGTGCCCGGGCAGGTGACCTCCCTCGCCGGGTTTGGAGCCCTGCGCCATCTTGATCTGCAGCTCGTCCGCGTAGGCCAGGTACTGCGGGGTCACCCCGAACCGCCCGGAGGCCACCTGCTTGGCCCGCGAGTTGCGGTCCCGTGCGGTGCCGCGGGTGGCGAAGCGATGGGGGTCCTCCCCGCCCTCGCCGGTGTTCGACGCCCCCCCGATCAGGTTCAGGGCGATGGCGAGGTCCTCGTGGGATTCCGGGGAGAGGGCCCCAAGCGACATGGCGCCGGTGAAAAAGCGCTGGGCGATCGAGGTTGCGGGCTCGACCTCGTCGAGTGGCACGGGCTCGGCCTCAGCGAAGGCGAGCAGGTCGCGGGGCTCAGTCGCCGGGCGGTCGTTGACCAGGTTGGCGAACGCAACGTAGCGGTCCCAGCGTCCCTCCGCGGTGGCCTGGGCCAGCAGGTGGGCGGCGTGCAGGTCGGCCGCCTGGCCTTGGCTGGTCAGCGGACCGTGCCCCTCACCGGTGGGGGACGGGTCGGCCCCGCGCTGCGCACCCAGCGGCGGCATGTCGCCTTCGATGCCGACCATGCTGTGAAGCGCCCCGATGGTCTCGGGGTTGTTGACGTGGTACTCCCCTCCCTTGCGATGCTTGAAGAACCCGGGACTCGAAAGCTCCGCAGCGTCGGAGAACGCCAGCCGGTGTCGCTCGATGACGTCTTCGCCCAGCTCGGCCAGCGTAAGCCCACCAAGGGCCGAGGGCGTGTCCGTCAAGCACTCGGAGATGACGTCGCCACCGAGGCCGATCGCTTCGAACACCTGCGCGGAGCGGTAGCTGTCCAGGGTGGAGATGCCCATCTTGGACATGATCTTGAGCACCCCGTCGGCCACCCCATGGAAGTAGGCCTCCTGGGCCTCCCCCGCCGAGGCTGAGTCACGACCGAGCCGCCCACCGTCAGCAAGCTCGGCGATGGTCTCGAGCGCCAACCTCGGGCAGATCGCGTCCGCGCCGTAGCCCAGCAGCGTCGCGAACGTGTGGGTCTCCCGGGCGTCGTCGGTCTCCACCACGATGCTGGCCGCGGTGCGCAGGCCCGCGGCAACGAGGCGGTGGTGCACGGCGCCGGTCGCGAGGAGCCCGGGCACCGGGGCGCGCTCGGCGTCGACCGAGCGATCGCTGATGACCAGCAGGCTGACGCCGTCGCGCACCGATTCGACGGCCTCGTCACCCAGGCTCCGGATCCGTGCTTGCAGACCCTCGGGCCCGTCGGCCACGGGGAAGGTGGCGTCTAGGCCGGCGGCACGAAAGCCGATCGGCGGGTTGATCACGAGCTCCTGCAGGCCCTGTGGATACAGCAGGAACCCGTCGAGCTCGAGCAGGCGCGCGGCCTCAGGGGTCTCCGACAGGATCGGCGACCGGGGTCCAAGCTGCGTCCGCAGGCTCATGACCTGCCATTCGCGCAGGTGGTCGATCGGCGGGTTCGTCACCTGGGCGAAGCGCTGCTTGAGGTAGTGGTAGACCGGTCGCCGCTTGTCGGACAGCAGCGCCAGCGGCGTGTCGTCGCCCATCGACGACACCGGCTCCTTGGCGTCGTTGGCCAGCGGCCGCAGGATCGCGGTCTGCTCCTCCTTGGTGAACGAGGCGCAGATCTGGCGGGCGGTCAGATCGCGGTCAGGTTCGTTGACCACCGGGATCCCGCGTTCGACCGCCCGCTGGTGGGACTGCAGCCAGGAGCCGTACGGGCGCCGGTTGGCCAGCCGGCGCTTGACCGCCCGGTCCTCGACCAGCCCCCCGGCGGCGGGGTCGATGACGAGCATCTCGCCCGGGCCGAGACGTTCGCGGCGAACCTCGCCGTGGCCGTCGGTGCGTGCGGCGCCGACCTCGCTGGAGGCGACCACGAACCCGTCGGAGCACACCGCGTAGCGCAGCGGGCGCAGCCCGTTGCGGTCCAGGCTTGCGGCCAGGCGCACCCCGTCGGTGTACACCAGTCCCGCGGGCCCGTCCCAGGGCTCCACGAGGGCAGCGTGGTACCGGAAGAAGTCCCGGACGCCAGGGTGCAGGTCCCGGCGGCCCTCCCACACCTGCGGGACGAGCATCGCCATGGCGTGGTCGAGCTGCCGACCCCCGCGGACCAGCAGCTCTAGGACGCTGTCAAGCTTGGCCGAGTCCGAGGCTCCCGCGTCGATCAGCGGCTCGAGGACCTTCTCGCCGTCGCCGTGCAGCTCCGGCCAGTCCGCACCCAACCGGCCGGACCGGGCACGCATCAGGTTCTCGTTGCCCTGCACGGTGTTGATCTCACCGTTGTGGCACAGCATCCGGAAGGGCTGTGCGCGCTCCCAGCTTGGCAGCGTGTTCGTGGAGTAGCGCTGATGGAAGATCCCGAACCACCCCTCGAACCGCGGGTCGCCGAGGTCGGGGTAGAACTCGGCGAGCTGGTCGGCGGCGCTCATCGCCTTGTAGGTGATCGTGCGCGCGCTCCAGGAGGCGAAGTACGCCCGCACGCCGTCGCGGTCGCAGGCCGCGCGAGCGCGGCGCCGGGCGAGGTACGAGCGCCGCTCGGCGGCGTCGGTGTCGAAGTCGGCGTCCCAGGTGTAGATGGCCTGGTCGATCGCGGGCATCGACGCTTGCGCGGTCGCGCCCAGGGCGCCGGGCTCAACTGGCACCTCGCGCCATGTGACCAGCGTGAACCCCTGGAAGGCCAATGCCTCCTCGACCTGGGCACGGGCGGCTGCCCGGGGCGCGTCCTCGCGGTCGAAGAACGCCATCACCACGCCCATCCGCGCTGGGTCCACGTCGTGGCCGGCGGCATCGACCTCGGCTGCGAGCAGGCGGTGCGGCAGCGGCAGCAGCAGGCCCGCGCCGTCGCCGGACTTGGCGTCGGCGGCGACGGCGCCGC
>SLAO01000099.1 GCA_007126835.1 Nitriliruptorales bacterium
CAGCAGGCGGCGCAGACCGAGGCGGCACCCACCCAACCGGCCCCGGCTGACCCCGCACCGGAGGAGCCCGCGGCGCGCGCCGAGCCCTCCGAGCCGGCCGCAGTGCCGATGGGCAGCGAGCAGCCCGCCGAGGACGAGCACATCGAACCCGAGATCGACCAGGAGGCCTTCGACCGGCTGGTAGCCGAGGGCGCATCCGAGCGGGTGGCCCGGGCCAAGGCCAAGGCCGCCTACGTCAAGGCCGAGCGCAAGCGCCGAGCGGGAGGCCAGACATGAGCCCTGCGTCGCAGGCACGCCAAGGGGGACGGAGATGACGGTTCCCGACGTGATGATGCTCTTCGTCACCGTCCTCGGTGGCACCGCGGCGTTGCTGGTGGTGACCTCGCGCAACGTCGTCCACTCCGCGCTGTACCTCGTGGTCGCCCTGCTGGCGGTGGCCGGGGCCTTCTTGACCCTCGGGGCCGAGTTCGTCGCCTGGGCGCAGGTGCTGGTCTACGTCGGCGCGGTGGTGGTCTTGCTGCTGTTCGGGCTCATGCTGACCCGCGCGCCGATCGGCCCGATGGCCCAGGGCAACGAGCTTGGCCGCGCCCTGCCGCTGGCGGTGTCGATCGCGCTGTTCGCCGTGCTGGTCACCCTGATCTTCCAGTCGTTCTCGGGCACCACCATCTCGCTGACCCACGTCAGTCCCGCAGCGCTCGGCGAGGTGCTCTACGTCGCGTTCGCACTGCCGTTCATGGCGCTGGGCCTGCTGTTGACCCTGGCGCTGATCGGCGCCGTGGTGATCGCCCGTCGCGAGGAGGGCGAGGGCCCACTGCCCGAACCCGACGAGGAGCCTTCCGACGCCGCGGCGCTGCGCGAGCCGACGCCGTCGGACGTCTCGACGGTGCCCGGACGGCCCGCTCCAAGCGGGGAACGGGAGGTGTCGGCGTAGTGGAGGCCGTCTACCCCCTGACCTTCGCCGCGTTGCTGTTCAGCATCGGCGCGTACGGGCTGCTGTCGCGGCGCAACGCGGTGCTCGTGCTGATGTCGCTGGAGCTGATGCTCGCAGCGGTGACCATCAACCTCGTGACGTTCGGGGCGATCGCGGGCGACGGGCTGCTGACGGGCCAGGTGTTCGCCCTGTTCGTGATGGCGATCGGCGCGGCGGAGATCGGCGTCGGGATCGCGATCATCTTGCTGATCTATCGCAACCGGGCCTCGGTCAACATCGACGACGCCGACCTGATGAGGTACTAGCGGCGATGCCGGGCGGAGAGGGACCTGTGGGAGACGAGCGTTGAGCGGCGCAGCGTGGCTCGTGCCGGTGCTGCCCGCGGCGTCCGCGCTGGTGATCATGGCCCTGGGGCGCAAGATGCCCGGCGGTGGGGCCGAGATCGGGATCTTGTCGCTGGTCGTGTCATTCCTGCTCGCGGTCGGCGTCGCCATCGAGGTGTTCGGCGCGAACGTCGGCGCGACCACCGCCGGCGAGGGAACCGCGTTCGTGCACACCGCGGCGTTCCAGCTTGCCCCGATCGGGGAGGGCGCCGCCATCGACGCCGGAATCCGGGTCGACGGGCTGACCGCGATGATGTTCCTGCTGGTCACGTTCGTCAGCCTGATGGTGCACATCTACAGCCTCGGCTACATGCACGGCGAGGAGCGCTTCACCTGGTACTACGCGGTTCTCAGCTTGTTCACCGCGGCGATGCTGCTGCTGTCCATCGCCGACAACTTGATGCTGCTGCTGATCGGCTGGGAGCTCGTGGGCGTGTGCTCCTTCCTGCTGATCGGCTTCTGGTGGGAGTCCAAGCACAACTCCGACGCGGCGATCAAGGCGTTCCTCACGACCAAGTCCGGCGACGTCGGGCTGATGGTCGGCGTGGTCGCGCTGTTCGGGCAGTTTCGCACCTTCAACATCGCCGACATCTTCGCGATGGTCGACGAGGGAGTGCAGGCCGGCGGCGCCCCGCTGTCGGAAGGGCTGCTGTCGTTCGCGCTCATCGCCCTGATCCTCGGGGTGGTCGGCAAGTCGGCCCAGTTCCCGCTGCACACCTGGCTGCCCGACGCGATGGCGGGCCCGACGCCGGTCTCGGCGCTGATCCACGCCGCCACGATGGTCACCGCAGGGGTGTTCCTCGTCGCGCGCCTGTACCCCCTGTACTCCGCGACGCCGGCGGCCCAGGCGACGCTGGCGGTCATCGGGGCGATCACGCTGCTGGCCGCCGGGCTGCTGGCGCTGGTCCAGGAGGACATCAAGAAGGTTCTGGCCTACTCGACGGTGTCCCAGCTGGGCTACATGGTGGCCGCGCTGGGCTTTAGCTACACCGCGGGCATCTTCCACCTGTTCACCCACGGGTTCTTCAAGGCGCTGCTGTTCCTCGGCGCCGGATCGATCATCCACGCCGCGCACTCGAACAACATGCGCGACATGGGCGGCCTGGCCAAAGTCATGCCCCGCACGTTCGGCACGTTCCTGGTCGGCACCCTCGCGCTGATGGCCGTGCCGCCGCTGGCGGGGTTCTGGTCCAAGGACGAGATCCTCGTCGAGGCCGCCGCCGCTGGGGGTTACACCGGATCGCTGGTGCTGGTGCTCGGCGCCATCGGTGGCCTGATCACCGTGTTCTATATGACCCGCCTGCTCTACCTGGTCTTCGCCGGCGAGTTCCGCGGTCACGGACACCCTCACGAGAGCCCGCCGTCGATGACCGTGCCGCTGCTCGCGCTCGCGGTGCCCTCCGCGCTGATCGGGCTGGCCAACCTGCCCGTGGCGGCGTTCCAGCCCTACGCCTTCAGCGCCTGGACGATGCACTCGCTGGAGTACTGGCAGACGCACCCGATCGAGTTCAACCTCCCCGTGGCCGCCGTCGCGGTGGCGTTGGCCGCGGCCGGGTTCGTGGCCGGTCGCGCGCTGTACCGCAGCCAGCCCCTCGACGCCGACGATCCGATGCGCAAGCTCGGCCCAGCCACCCGGGTGCTCGAGGAGCGGTACTTCCTCGACCATCTGTGGACCGACTTGATCACCCGCTACATCGTCCGCGACACCGCCGGCCCCGTGGCGGTGGCGGTCAACGACCGGTTCATCGACCGGATCGTGTACTGGGTGGGCGCGGGAACCGGCCGGTTCGGCCAGCGTCTGTACGACATCTTCGACCAGAAGGGCATCGACGGGGCCTTGCACGCGGTGGCCACGGGCACGTGGTGGACCACCGCACGGGTGCGCCTGGCCCAAAGCGGCAACGTGCAGTTGTACGCCGGCGCGATGCTCGCCGGTGTGGTCGTGCTCGCCGTGGTGTTCGCGGCGGGCTAGGCGGGAGCGCAGTGACCGGAGAGGCCGTGATGGCGAACAAGACCGAGCAAGCGACGCGAGGCAAGGAGCGCCGGTGACCTGGGAGGAGTCTGCGATCACGCTGACCGTGCTGCTGCCCCTCTTGGGGGCGGTGGCGGTGGCGCTCGTGCCCAAGCGCAACGAGGACTACGCCAAGACCCTCGCGTTGCTGATCTCCATCGGCGGCTTCGCCCTGTCGCTCGCGATCCTCGTGGGCTACGACTGGGGTGCCCGCGGGCTCCAGTACCAGCTCAACGTCGGATGGATCGAAGCGGCGGGCATCAACTACCACGTGGCCATCGACGGCATCAGCCTGCCGCTGTTCGTGCTCAGCTACCTGCTCACCATGCTGTGCGCGATCTACAGCTTCCACCACATCGAGGAGCCGGGGCGACCCAGGGCGTTCCTGTCGCTGATGCTGCTGCTGCAGACGGGCATGGCGGGCTGCTTCATCGCCTTCGACCTCGTGCTGTTCTTCGTGTTCTGGGAGCTCGTGCTCGTGCCGATGTACTTCATGATCGGCATCTGGGGCGGCCCCAACCGGCAGTACGCGGCGATCAAGTTCTTCCTGTACACGCTGCTTGGCAGTGTGTTCATGCTCGTGGCGTTCCTGGCGATCTACTTCACCGCCCCAGAGCGCACGTTCGACATCGTGGCGCTGCAGCAGTTCGGCGCCGCGGGCGAGTTCGCGGCCGGCTTCCAGCGCTGGGCCTTCCTTGGCATCTTCCTCGGCTTGGCGATCAAGGTGCCGATGTGGCCGTTCCACACGTGGCTGCCCGACGCCCACACGGAGGCGCCGACGGTCGGCAGCGTGCTGCTGGCCGGCATCCTGCTGAAGATGGGGACCTACGGCTTCGTGCGGATCGCCCTGCCGGTGCTGCCCGACGCCGCGGTGGAGTACGCGCCGCTGATCGGGATCCTGGCGGTGATCGCGATCATCTACGGGGCGCTTTGCTGCCTGGCCCAGTCCGACCTCAAGCGGCTGATCGCCTTTAGCTCGGTGGGTCACATGGGGTTCGTGATGCTCGGCATCGCCACCTTGACGCCGATCGGCATCAACGCGGCGATCTTCGGCATGGTGGCTCACGGCGTGATCACCGGGATGCTGTTCTTCCTGTCGGGCACTATCAAGGACCGGTACCACACCCGCACCATCGCCGAGCTCGGCGGGGGCATGCTCAAGACCACCCCGCGGCTGGGGTTCTTGCTGGGCTTGACCGCGATCGCCAGCCTCGGCCTGCCCGGCCTCGCCGGGTTCTGGGGCGAGATCCTCGCGCTGCTGGCGGCGTTCAACCCCGCCCCCGAGCTGGTCGAGGCCGGCTGGCTGACCCTGTTCCGGGTGCTGATGGTCTTCGGGGCGATCGGGACGGTGCTGACGGCGGGCTACTTCTTGTGGATGATGCAGCGGGTGCTGATGGGCGAGCCACCACAGCGCTGGGTGGACGCCAAGCCACAGGACGTGGGCTCGATCGAGTGGGGCGCCTGGGCGCCGCTGGTGGTGCTGACCGTGGCGCTTGGGCCGCTGCCGTTCCTCATCACCGCGGTCACCGACGCCGACGTGAACGCGATCATGACCGCCTTCGGCGGCTAGGGGCTGCGCCGTGGCCGACCTGCTGTCCGACCCGACCACCGTCGATCTCTTCGCGCTCGCGCCCGAGCTGTCGATCGTCGTCGCGGCACTGCTGATCCTGCTGGTCGAGCTCGGCCTGCACGGCGCGTCGAAGCGCTTCGTCAACCCGATCGGTTTGCTTGGGGTCGTGGCCGCGCTGGGGTTCACGTTCGCCCTGTGGGCCGACATCG
>SLAO01000187.1 GCA_007126835.1 Nitriliruptorales bacterium
CCGCCCCTGCCGATGCCGTGTGGGAACGCCTCGACACGGCCCCCGGAGGGCTGGACCCCGACGAGGCGGCGCGACGCCTCGCCGAGGTCGGTCCCAACACCGTCGGCAGCGACGAGCCGCCTAGCGCGTGGCTGGTGCTGGTGCGCCAGTTCGCCAGCCCGTTGATCTGGATCCTGCTGGTCGCAGCGGTGGTCACCGTCGCCATCGGCGAGTACGTGGACACCGGGGTGATCGTCGCGGTCCTCGTGTTGAACGCGACGATCGGGTTCACCCAGGAGCGCAAGGCCGAGAAATCCGTGCGAGCGCTGATGCAGTTGGCAGCGCCGACCTCGACCGTGCGGCGCGGCGGACGGCTAGTCGAAGTCCGCGGCGAGGATCTCGTTCCGGGCGACGTCGTCGTCCTCGAGTCCGGAGTGCGGGTCCCCGCCGACCTGCGGATCGTCGAAGCCACGGCCCTGGAGGTCGACGAGTCCCTCCTGACGGGAGAGTCGCGCCCGGTGGGAAAGACCGTCGAGCCCGTCCGACCCGATGCTCTGGCCGCCGACCGCACGTGCATGGCCCACATGGGAAGCGCTGTGGCCAGTGGTCGCGGTCGAGGCGTCGTGGTCGCCACCGGCGTGCGGACCCAACTCGGCCAGATCGCCGAATCCATCCGGACCGAGATCGAACCCGAGACTCCCCTAACCCGGCGCATGCGGCGCTTCGCGAACATCATCGCCGTGGCGGTCGGCGGCGCCGCGGTGGCCGCCTTCGCGCTCGGGCTCGCCGTCGGTGAGCCCCTCGGCGAGATGTTCCTCACCGCAGTAGCCCTCGCCGTGGCCATCGTTCCCGAGGGGCTGCCGATCGCACTGACCGTCGCGATGGCGCTCGGGGTACGGCGGATGGCGCAGCGCAACGCGATTATCCGCAACCTGCCGGCGGTCGAGACACTGGGTTCGACCCAGGTGATCGGCTCGGACAAGACCGGCACGCTGACCGAGAATCGCATGACCGTCACTCGGCTGTGGACTCCCGACGGGCTGTGGGCGGTGCGCCCACAGGACGCCACGGACGATGCGCCACCGCTTGCTCCTACCGAGATCGCCACCGAGGTCGACGCCCGGGCCGACGCCCGGTCGCTGACGTTGGCCGGCGGGGTGCTCAGCAACGAAGCCGATCTGGTGTGGCCCAACGGCGACGAGCCTGAGGTGCGCGGCGAACCCACCGAGGGCGCGCTGCTCCTGGCAGCGTGGACCGCCGGCATCGACCCGGTGAGCCTGCGGGACGCCCACCGGACCGAGGCCGAGCAACCCTTCGAATCCGTGCTGGCGTACTCGGCCAGCCTGCGAACTCACGAGGACGTCCGGACCCTGTGGGTCAAGGGAGCGCCGGAGCGCGTCGTGGACTTCTGCACCCGGATGCGACGCGGCGGCACCGACATCGACCTCGACCAAGCCGAGGTCCTGGCCGCCGCCGAGGCGATGGCGCATGCCGGACTGCGGGTGCTCGCGGTCGCCGCGCGCCCCGACGCCCCGGCCGCACGCGACGGGCGGCTGCCCGAACCCAGCGATCTCGTGCTCGTGGGCTTGCAGGGCATGCTCGACCCGGCGCGCCAAGGCGTTCCGGAAGCCATCGCCGGCTGTCGGGAGGCCGGCATGCGCGTGGTGATGATCACCGGCGACCACGCCGTTACCGCCCGTGCGATCGCCCACGACATCGGCATCACATCCTCACGCGGCGAGGTCGGTGACGGCTCGGTGCTGACCGGCCGGGACATGGAGTCCATCGATGACGCGACGCTGCGGGACAAGGTCCGCCACGTGGACGTGTTCGCCCGCGTCGCCCCCGAGCACAAGCACCGCATCGTCAAGGCGCTGCAGCACCACGGCGACATCACGGCGGTGACCGGTGACGGGGTCAACGACGGTCCCGCGCTCAAGGCCGCCGACATCGGCGTGGCGATGGGCCAGTCGGGCACCGACGTCGCGCGCGAGGCCAGCGACATGGTCCTGACCGACGACAACTTCGTCAGCATCTACGCCGCCGTTGAGGAAGGCCGCGTGGTCTTCGAGAACGTCCGCAAGGTCACCTACTTCCTGCTGTCGACCGGCGTGGCGGCGATCGCGGTGCTGCTGTACTCGCTGGGCGCCGGCCTGACGTTGCCGCTGCTGCCAGCGCAGCTGCTGTGGCTCAACGTCGTCACCAACGGCCTGCAGGACGTCGCGCTGGCGTTCGAGCCCGGTGAGCGCCACGTGCTCGACCGGCCGCCGAGGCGGCGTGAGGAGCCGATCGTGTCCCGGCTGCTGTGGGAGCGCACCGCCTTCACGGGCCTGACGATGGCCGTTGGTGCCCTGTGGCTGTACCACTGGGCCATCGATCAGGGCTTCACCCTCGACCAGCAGCGCACCGTGGCGCTGACCACACTCGTCCTCGCGATGGCCTTCCACGTATACAACGCTCGGAGCGAGCGCCGTTCGTTCTTCGCCCTGAACCCGCTGCGCAACCCGTTCTTGCTGGCGGCCACCGCCGGCGCCCTGACCATCCACGCGCTGGCGCTGCAGTGGGAACCGACCCAGTTCGTGCTGCGGGTCGCCCCCGTCGACGCCGGCGCGTGGCTGCGGATGGTCACGGTGGCCGCATCGGTCGTCGTCGTCAGCGAGCTCCACAAGCTGGTACGCCACGACGGCGGTCGTTCATCCGAAAACGGCCCGACGCACCAACTTCGACGTGACTGACGGGCTACCCGCCCCGACCTGATCGACACTTGGCCTCTCGGCGGGCAGCGCGGCGGTTGTTCCGCCCGGAGGTGGGAACTCCGGGCGTCGACCGACGCCCGACCAACCCCGCAGGAGCCGCGATGCCCGCCAACGTCTTCGTGCTGGGCCTCGACCTGCTGAACTTGGAATCGCTGCTGGGGATGTCGGACGAGTACCGCTTCAACCGACTGCTCAGCATCGAGGAGCTCCAGGAGGGACACGACATCCCGTTCGCGGAGCTGCTGGGCAAGGCCACCGCCGAGCTCGAGCACTTCGACGGCCGGATCGACGCGATCGTCGGGTACTGGGACTTTCCCATCAGCTCGATGGTGCCGATCCTGGCCGAGCGCTTCGGGGTGCCAGGCGCGCCGCTGCGCAGCGTCGTGACGTGCGAGCACAAGTACTGGTCCCGCCTCGAACAGCAAGAGGCCATCGAGGAGTACCCGCGCTTTGCCTACCTCGACCCGGACGATCCTGCGAGCGTGGACCTCGAGCCTCCGTACTGGATCAAGCCCGTCAAGGCGTTCTCGTCAGAGCTGGCGTTTCGCATCGACGACCAAGACGAGCTGCCCGCTTGCCTCGAGGAGATTCGGGCCCAGATCGGCCGTGTCGCAGAGGGGTTCGACTACGTCATGTCGCTGATCGACCTCCCCCCGGAGATCGAGCAGGTCGGGGCCCGGGCGTGCATCGCCGAAGAGGCGGCGGTCGGCGACCAGGTCACCGTCGAGGGGTTTCGCGCGGAGCCGGGCGCCGACCCGGTGGTGTACGCGACCGTCGATTCGCTACCGCACCCCGACGTTCCCAGCTTCGAGCGGTACCAGTACCCCTCGGCGGTGCCCGAAGCGGTGCAGCAGCGCATGGCCGATGTCGCGTCCCGCGTGATCAAGCAGATCGGCCTGGCCTGGTCGACGTTCAACGTCGAGTTCTTCTGGGACCGCGCCAGCGACCGGCTCACCGTGCTCGAGGTCAACCCGCGCCACTCCCAATCGCACGCCAAGCTGCTGGAGTACGTCGAGGGCGTACCCAACCACCGCTACATGGTCGACCTCGGCTTGGGCCGCACCCCGACCGTGTCGAGCACCGGTGGCCGCTACCGGGTCGCCGCCAAGTGGTTCCTTCGCCATCTACAGGACGGGCAGGTCACGCGTGCGCCCACCGAGTACGAGCGCGGCGAGGCAGAGCGAGCCGTGCCCGGGGTCTCCATCGACGTGATCGTCGGCGAGGGCGACCGCCTGTCCGAGCTGCACGATCAGGACAGCTACAGCTACAAGCTCGCGCAGATCTGTATCGGTGCCGACGACGAGAGCGAGCTGCGCGCGAAGTACGAGCGCTGCCGCGAGCTGCTTCCGTTCGAGATCCGCCCGTAGCGTCCAGCGAGGTACGTGGTGCGCACCGTTTCGACCCCGCACGAGGTCCGCGAGGACGAGCATGTGTGGATCCCGATGCGCGACGGCGTTCGGCTTGCCGGGCGCATCTGGCGCCCGACGTGGTCGGACGACCAGCCGGTCCCGGCCGTCCTCGAGTACATCCCCTACCGCAAGCGTGACCTGACCGCGCACCGCGATTCGATCATCCACCCGTACGTGGCGGGCCACGGGTACGCGTGCGCGCGTGTGGACCTGCGCGGCAGCGGTGATTCCGAAGGGGTGCTCACCGACGAGTACCTCGAGATCGAACTGCAGGACGGCTGCGAGGCCCTCGAGTGGCTCGCCGCCCAGCCGTGGTGCGACGGCACCGCCGGCATGATCGGCAAGTCGTGGGGTGGGTTCAACGGGTTGCAGATCGCCGCCCGGCAGCCTCCACAGCTGCGGGCGGTGGTGGCCGTGGCGTCCAGCGACGACCGCTACGCCGACGACGTGCACTACATGGGCGGGTGCCTGCTCGGCGACAACCTGTCCTGGGCGTCGACGATGTTCGCGATGAGCTGCACGCCTCCCGATCCCGCCCTGGTCGGTGACCGATGGCGGGCGATGTGGCACGAGCGTCTCGAGCACGCCGGCCCGTGGGTCGACACGTGGTTGGAGCACCAGCGCCGTGACGACTACTGGTCGCATGGGTCGGTCCGCGACGACTACTCGCAGGTGCGCTGCCCGGTTCTGGGCGTCAGCGGATGGGCGGACGGCTACTCCAACGCCGTCTTCCGTCTGCTCGAAGGATTGGACGGACCCAGCAAAGGCCTTATCGGCCCGTGGAGCCACACGTACCCCCACGTGGGCCAGCCGGGGCCGGCGGTGGGGTTCCTCCAGGAGGTCGTGCGCTGGTGGGACCGTTGGCTGAAGGGCATCGACAACGGCATCGACGACGAGCCTGCCCTGCGCGTGTGGATGCAGGAGAGCATGCCGCCCGACACTTCGTACGAGTCGCGGCCTGGCCGGTGGGTCGGTGAGCCCTCGTGGCCGTCCCCAAACATCCGGACTGATCACAGCCAACTCGGTGCCGGGCACCTGGCGCATCCCGGTGAGGAAGTGGCCGAGCGGGGCTTGACCATCGAATCGCCCCTGTCGGTCGGGTTGTTCGGCGGCAAGTGGTGCTCCTACAACGCGCCACCGGACCTCCCCTTCGACCAGCGCGAGGAGGACGGAGGCTCCCTGGTGTTCGACTCCGCGCCTCTGGCGGAACGCCTCGAGGTCCTCGGTCTCCCGGTGGTCCACCTCGAGCTGCGCAGCAACCAGCCGGTGGCGATGGTGGCCGTTCGATTGTCCGACGTGGCCCCCAACGGCGAAGCCACCCGGGTGAGCTACGGGTTGCTCAACCTCACCCATCGTGAGGGGCACGGCGAGCCGCAGGCTCTGGACACGACCGAGCGGTTCCACGTCGCTGTCCCGTTGAACGGGGTCGCGCAGGCGTTCCCCGCCGGCCACCGCATCCGGATCTCGGTGTCAACGTCGTACTGGCCCCTGGCGTGGCCACCTCCGAGACCCAGCCAGCTCACGGTGTTCACGGCGGCCAGCACGCTCGAGATGCCGGTGCGGGCGCCCCGACCCGACGAGGACGCGCAGCTTGCCCCCCTCGGGGAGCCGGAGGGCGCCGAGCCGATCCCGGTGTCCACAATCCGTCCAGGCGAGCATCGGTGGAACGTGACCCGCGACCTCGCCGAGCACGTCTCGGCCCTCGAGGTCCTCCGCGACGAGGGCACGTTGCGCATCGACAACATCGACCTCGCGGTCTCACAGCGGGCGTGGGAGCGCTACACCTCCACCGCCAACGTGTTCGCTTCCGCCATGGGCGAGACGGAGTGGACCATGTCGTTCTGCCGCGGCGACTGGGCCGTCGAGGTCGTGACCCGCACCAGGATCACCTGCACCGAGGACACATTCGTCGTGCACGCGCGCCTCGACGCGTTCGAGGGCGACGACCGAGTGCATTCGGCCAACTGGCGGCGTCGGGTCCCACGCGACCACGTGTGAGACCTCCGGCGCTTCTTCACGCCGGGCGCGGGGAAGGCGCAGGCGCCGGCGAGCGCACCGGTGGGAGCGAACGACGACGTACCCGATTGCCGCGAGCGGTGGCGCGCGTACGCCGGCTCCATCGGCGAGGACGCGCCATCCGACAGGGGTGACGCGCCTGGCGGGATGAGGTCGCGCGGCTCCTGCCAGGCGACGAAGCCTCGGCGTTTTATGGTGGGGGTTGCGCGGACACCTACTATGCGGTCGCTGTCTCAAAGGGGAGGCCTGATGGAGCGCCCAGCGTCCCGCGTCGCGCGGGAAGGCTGGCGGCAGCCGGTGCATGAGCTCGTGTTGGGCGACGAGTCCAACACGACCCAACGTGCCCGCAACTGGGTGAGCGAGCGTCTCGCCGAGGCTGGTCTCGACGAACTCGGCGACGACGCGGAGCTGGTCGTCAGTGAGCTGGTGTCCAACGCGTTGCTCCACGCGGAGCCGCCGGTCAAGCTGCGGCTGCGCGTCCTCGCCCCTCGCGCCAGGGTCGAAGTGCACGATCGCAGCCCGAGTTCGCCGATGCGCGGGCGTGATGGCGCCGAGGCGATGACCGGTCGGGGCCTGCGCATCGTCGAAGGCTTGGCGCGCAACTGGGGCGTCGAGCGTCTCGAGCTCGGCAAGAGCATCTGGGCGGAGCTCGAAGCGGGCGCGTCGACGGCCGACCTGGAGGCCTCCGGACAGTCCGTCGAGGACCTCGTGCAGATGTGGGCCGCCGAGGACGCGGCTGCAGCAGCCACCGGCCAAAGCGCGCAACGGTTCGTCGTCCACCTTGGCACAGTCCCGACCGACTTGTTGCTCGCTGCCAAGGCCCACGTCGACGACGTGATCCGCGAGTTCGCGCTCGCCGCGGCGGGTGCACAGACCGGCGCGACCACCGAGATTCCCCAGCATCTCACGCAGCTTCTAGAGGCGGTCGTTGGCCGTTTTGCCGAGCCCCGACGGATGATCAAGCGGCAGGCGCTCGCCGCGGCCAACGCGGGTCACGAGCACGTGACCCTCGAGCTGTCGTTGACGCCGGACGCCGCTGACGCCGCCGAGGAGTACCTGCGGGCGCTCGACGAGATCGACGCGTACTGCCGCGCGGCTCGCCTGTTGACGCTGGAGACCGCCCCCCGACACCGCGTGTTTCGCCGCTGGTACGTCGCGGAGCTCGTCGCACAGCTGCGTGGCGCGGCCGCCGGTCATCCGCGGCCCCGGCCACAGCCGTTCGAGCAACGCCTGCTCGACGAGATCGACACGATGGCCGAAGCCGAACGGGCCGCCGAGCGCAGCGCCCGGCTGAACGCGCTCGCGGCTGCCCTTGCTGGGTCGGCAACGCCCGAACAGGTGGCTGAGCACGCCCTCGAAGCGGCCGTCGCCGCCATGGGAGCGTCGGGCGGGGGGTTGATGCTGGCCAGCGATCATGCATCGTGGGACGTGCCAGGCGCGGTGGGCTATGACGACTCCGTGGTGGCTGGGTTGCGTGCTGATGGAACCGACGGTGAGCTGCCCTCCGCCTACGCAGCGCGCACGGGCGAAGCCGTCTGGCTCGAGTCCCGGCAGCAGCGCGATGAGCGCTTCCCGGACCTCGCCGACCTCGAACCGGGAACGGTGTCGATGTGCGCCCTTCCATTGGTCGCCGGGGAACAGTGCCTGGGAACGCTCCGCCTGAGCTTCTCCCGAGCTCGGCTGTTCGACGAAGAGGAGCGCTCCTTCGCCTTGAGCATGGCCACCCAGACCGCCCAAGCGCTCGACCGGGCGCTGCTGTACCAGGAGCAGGCCGAGACCGCGCACCGGCTGCAGCGCACGTTGCTACCCCCGGAGTTGCCCGATGTTCCCGGCGCCGAGCTGGCCAGCCACTACGACTCGGCGGCTCCGATGCAGGTCGGGGGCGACTTCTACGACGTGATCGGAGCGGGCAACGCATGGACGGTGGTCATGGGCGACGTGCGCGGCAAGGGCGTCGACGCCGCCACGTTGAGCGCGATGGCACGCCACACCGCCCGCAGTGGGGCGTTGCGGGGCCTGTCCCCAGCCGAGATCCTGTCACTGCTCAACGACGCCTTCTTGACCGATCAGTCTCCGGAGACGTTCTGCACGGCGGTGTGTGGGCGCGTGTCGATCGATGACGACCACGCGATCTTGGAACTGGCCTCCGGGGGCCACCCCGAGCCGGCGATCGCGCGGGCCGACGGCGACGTCGCCTTCGTCCCCGCCCACGGCATGCTCGTCGGCGCCTTCCCGGGTGTCGAGTACGACACGGTGCGCACGATTGTGCATCCGGGGGACTGTGTGCTGTTCTACACCGACGGGGTGAGCGAAGCCCGCCAGGACGGCGCGTTCTTCGGTCGCAGGGGAATCGAGCAGCAGCTCACCGCGACCGCCGACGCCCCCGCCGAGACCGTGGTTCGACAGCTGCACGAGGCCGTCGAGACGTTCCAGACCGCCCAGCGCGACGACATGGCCATGCTGGCCTTCCGCCTCCTCCCGGACGTACCCGCAGATTGACGTCGGGGGCGACGTATGGAAGGGGTCCTCACGTGGCCTGGTTCACCGCCATGACCCACCCGCATTGGGTTACCGGCGATAACCCGCCCCAAATGGGACTATGCCGGGCCGCTGTCGTGACATAACCTCCAGATACCGACTAGCGCGGTCGGTGCGGAACGCAGCTCCGGGCCGAGCGTGTTCACGGCAGTGGCTGTGGCAAGAGGGTCCCCGTGCCCCCGGGACACGCGCGACGAAGGAACCCGACGTCGTCGCCCCAGGCCAGGGAGGACGTCACAGGCATGGCAAGCAATCGGACGGGTGGGGCCGTCGGCGGGCAAGCCGCGGAACTCCTCGCTTCACAGCTGGCGGTCGACCTGCCCCCCGACCTGCTCGCGGACCGGCTCGCGGGCTTGCAGGTGCTGACCAGCGCCCTGCTGCAAGCTCGCGACGTGAGCGCCGTCACTGACGCCGTCCTCGAGACCGGGCTGCCCGCGCTCCGTGCCGACGAAGCCTGGGTGTGCCTGCTCGATCCCACCGGGGACTTCTTCGACGTGGTAGCCGCCACCGCGGCAGTGTCGGAGTCGGTCGAGACCTGGCGACGGTTCCCTCGCAACGCCTCGACTCCGGCCGGCGACTCCCTGGACCGCAACGACGTCGTGGTCTGGGAGTCCCTCGACGAACGTGATCGGGCATACCCGGCCCTGCGCGGCACGGAGGTCGCGCAGGCATACGTCGTCGCTCCCATGGCCGTCAACGGCAACGAAGTCGGCGCCTTGGCTTTCGGGTATGCACAAGCCCGGCGGATCGACACGGCCGACCGCACGTTCGTCCGCGCCGCCGCTGATCAGGCCACCCAGGCCCTGCTGCGAGCCCGACTTCTCGCTGAAGAACAGCGGGCGCATCGCTGGCAGCGCTTCCTTTCTGAAGCCAGCCTCCTTCTCAGCGGCACCCTGTACTCCGACGACCTGCTGTCACAAGTGGCGGATCTGGCGGTGCCCACCCTGGCCGACGGCTGTGTCCTGCACCTCGCTGAAGAAGCCAGCGAGGAAGTGCAGCTGCGCACCGTGGCGGCTTCCCATGCCGACCCCCAGCGACGCCAGCAGCTCGACGAGCTCGTATCCCTGCAACCGGTGGCACGCAACCCCTACATCCTCGAGGTGGCGGCCAGCGGCGAGTCCCTGCTCCTGCCGACGATCACCGACGAGGTCCTCGAGCGCTCCACCGGCGGGGGCGAGCATCAGCAGCTGGTGTCGCAGCTCGGTGTGACCAGCGGCCTGTGCGTCGCGCTGATCGCCCACGGACGCACCCTCGGGACCCTGACGCTGCTGTCCAACGACGCCGATAACCCGCTGGGCGAAGCGCACCTGGCGGCAGCCGAGGACCTGGCCGCACGCGCGGCGCTGGCCATCGACAACGCCCGCCTGTACGACCGCGAGCGCCGGTTCGCCGAGACGCTCCAGCGCAGCATGCTGCCCTCCCGCTTCCCGCACACCGAGGGGGTCATTTGCGCCGGGCGCTACCGGCCTGCCTCACAGCTGCACGCCGTCGGCGGTGACTGGTACGCGGTGACACCCCTCGACGACGGACGGGTCGGCCTCGCCGTCGGCGACGTCGCCGGCCACGGTCCCGCCGCGGCCACCGCGATGGGCACGATGCGCAATGGGTTACGCGCCCTTACGACCGCCATCGCCGGCCCCGCCGAGGTCCTCGATGCCCTGAACCGGTTCGTCTGCACCTACCTGCCCGATGACATGGCCACGGTGGCCTACCTCGTCCTCGACCCGGCGCGGGCGACGGTGACGTACGCCAACGCGGGCCACCTCCCGCCACTGGTTTGCCACCCCAGCGGAGGAACGCGCTACTTGAAGGACGCGCTGCAGCCACCGATCGGCGTCGATCCCGACATATCGTACACGGAGGCCTCGTCGTCGATCGCCGACGGGTCCACCCTCGTGCTGTACACCGACGGCCTGATCGAACGTCGCGACGCGCCCATCGATTTCGGCCTCGAGAACCTGCGACGGGCTTGCGAGGGGCATGCCACACCCCCGCCGGCGCGGTGCGACTACCTGCTCGACGAGCTCATCGGCGACGAGCCCCTGTGCGACGACGTCGCGCTGCTCGTCGCCGACCTCGCAGCACGCCAAGCGGACAGCTGACCACACCAGTTCGGCCGGACGACGGCCGGTTCCGCCAAGCGCGTCAGCGTCTGACCCCCGGTAGGGCCAGACGGGAGCCGCCCCCAGCACATGCGGCGGCGACTGTCGATTTCTGCAGCCCGGGCTCGCGCACCCGCCCGGCGCCGCGCAGCTCGCGGGCTTTGCGCGCGGGTTGGCTTGTCGCAAACACCACCCCCAGCGGGGGTTACTGCGACACGCAGGCGCCGCCGGCGGGCCGGCTTGTCGCAAACACCACCCTCAGCGGGCGCCACAGCGACACGCGACCGACCCATCCAACGGCGGAACCTCAGCCTCGCTCGCCCGGCGCTGCCTGCTGGCGCAGAATCGGCTTCAACCCCTACGACCAACAGGCCGCGGCTGAAGGCGAACTGCGTATCGGGCGCGCAGGCTGCAAGGGATCGGCCGGCTTGCACCGTCGCGGACTCGGCGCTCGAATCTTCGGGCAGGGCGCGGAACTGCGAGGCGCCCTGGAGATCGGATCGCGGACTCCGGTGGTGCCGCTAAGCCCAGAACCACTGCGAGAAGACAGCGACATCGACCAGGCTGGCGCGGCTGCGGGTCGTCGCGGGGAACCACGCGAGCTCGCGGCCGGGCCCAGCGGCCACGCGCGCCGAGCGGCACCGCACCCCGCGCAGACCTGCGGCCTTGGCCTGCGCGCCGATCGGCTGGCACGCCTCGTGGCTGACGATCGTCCCGGCCGCGTCGAGCGGGTAGGTGGTCGGCAGCCCCACGGCGGCCACCCCGGCACCGGTGTGCACGTCAGCGACCTGCTGGCCGCGCGGGAGCGTCGCGCTGACCAGCACGGGCGCAGCCTCGTCGCGCAGCTCCTCGGGCTCGTAGGGCCACGCGCTGAT
The DNA here is from genome assembly GCA_007126835.1 of Nitriliruptorales bacterium. GTDB lineage: Bacteria > Actinomycetota > Nitriliruptoria > Euzebyales > Egibacteraceae > SLAO01. Next base: position 11,676 of record SLAO01000187.1, read on the forward strand.
GAACGCCGCGACGTTAGCTCGGGCGGTTGCGATGTCCTCGTTGAGATACAGCGTGGGATGGCTGCCGGGTGGGTTCCAGCGCCCCCCGCGTCGCGCCGCGAACGAAGGGTCGAGCGGATCGCTCCAGGCGGGGTCGGCCACCCGGAGCCACTCGTGCCCGTCAGGCAGCCCTTCGGTGCGCACCGATCAGCCGTGCACCCGCTGGACGTCGAACATGGTGCGGCAGGCGGTCAAGACCTCGTCGGTGCGCCCCTCTGCGACGAGGTCGACGAGGGACCGCCCGCCAAGTGCGTCGGCCGGTCGACGCACCACCGCGGGGATGCGATCGCGCTGCAGGTAGCGCGCCAGCAGATCGGTTGCCGCCGCCAGATCGGCCACGGCGGAGATGCGCCCAGCCGGCACGCCGCTGCGCAGCCACTTGCTGACTGCCTGGCGGCTCACGCCAAACAGCTCGCCGGCTTGCGCCTGCGACAGTTGCCACACGGCCAGGACCCGCCCGAGCTGGCTCCGGGCCACGCGCTGGTCCAGCTCCGTGGCGAACGCGTCGAGCCAGTCGCGACGCTCCGAACCAGCGGCCACGAGCTCGTCGGCGACCTCCCGTGGGTCACGATCGAGCAACTCAGCAGTGCTCATCGCGGCCACCTCCTGGGCGTCACTGTACCGCAACCGATCGTCAACGGCCCGCATTCGCCACCCACGAGGAGTGGCCTCGGGCGAATCGCCGTCGCCACGGGGCGATGCCGAAACGAGCTCGACTAGGGGTTCGACGGTGGAGGACGCTCGCTGCGACCGCGTAGCAGCCCGGCGGCGAGTTGCCGCACGTCACCCCACGTCGGCGTTGGCCCTGGCCCTTCTCCCCTCAACAGGAATGCGGGCGCGCCCGCATCTTGAGGGCCCGCGTCAACGCGTTCCCCCACCGCGGCGTACGGGCTGCGACCGAGGGTTGCCCCAGGTCGCTACTGACCGCCCTTCTGGACGTAGTTCTTGACGAATTCCTCGGCGTTCTCCTCGAGGACCTCGTCGATCTCGTCGAGGAGATCGTCGACGTCGGAGGTGTCAACCGACTCGGTCCCCTCGGCCGTCTCCTCCTGCGTCTCCTCGTCCTGCTTGGGGCGGTTCTTTCGAACCTGTCCTCCGTCGCTCATGGACTCACGCTCCTGGGTTGGCCTTGGGGCCCAGTGTACGGCTCCGGGGTCCAAGCCATCAGCGGCGCAACGCCGCCAACAGCTCCTCGGCAGTGTCGGACCGATCGATCAGCTCGGCGGTCATGTCGGCTCCGCCGCGGCCGGGCTCCATCATCGGCACGCGCTGCAGCGTCTCGGCGCCAACGTCGAAGATCAGCGCGTCCCAACCAGCCGCGGCGACCTGCTCACGGTACTTCTCGAGGCAGCGCCCGCGGAAGTACGCTCGCGTGTCGCTGGGCGGGTTGTGCACCGCATGGGCGATCTCCTCCTCGGTCACGATCTGCTCCACGCGCCCCGCGGCCGCCAGGCGGTTGTACAGACCCTTGTCCTGGCGCACGTCGTGGTACTGGACGTCGATGAGCTTGAGCTTCGACGACTCCCAGTCCAGTCCGTCTCGTTCCACGTAGCGGCGCAGGACCTGGTACTTGGTCACCCAGTCGACGACGCCGTCTAGGGACAGCGGGTCGTCCTCGATGGCGGTCAGCAACCGCTCCCAAGTGGCCAGCACGTCGTCGGCCCACTCCGGAGCGCGGCCCTCCTCGGCGTACTTGCGGGCGTGCTCCAGGTAGTGCCACTGCAGGTCGACCGCCCGCAGCTCGCGCCCGTCCTCGAGCGTGACCGTGCGGGTGCAGCTCACGTCGTGGCTGACTGCGTGGATCGCCCGCACCGGCTCGGCCAGCGTGGGGGGTGGCGGCAGCGCGCGGTCCTCGGCCATCGCCAGCACCAGGGCCGTGGCCCCCAGCTTGAGGTAGGTGCAGACCTCGATCATGTTCGCGTCGCCGACGATGACGTGCAGGCGGCGGTAACGCTCCGGGTCGGCGTGGGGCTCGTCGCGCGTGTTGATGATCGGGCGCTTCAGCGTGGTCTCCAAGCCAACTTCGACCTCGAAGAAGTCGGCCCGCTGACTGATCTGATAGGGCACGTCGGACAGCCCGTACTCGTTGCCGATCCGCCCGGAGCCCACGAGCACCTGCCGGCTGACGAAGTACGGGATCAGCTGGCGGGTTAGCTCGCCGAACGGCAGCGCTCGGTCCACGATGTAGTTCTCGTGCATCCCGTAGGCAGCGCCTTTGCCGTCGGTGTTGTTCTTGGTGATCACCACGCGGCTTGGCGAGTCGGGGTCGCCCACCGGCAGCGACCGTGCAGCCCGGGCGGCTGCAACCTCGAGGATCCGCTCCCCCGCCTTGTCCCAGATCACCGCATCGCGGGGGTTGGAGCACTCCGGAGACGAGTACTCGGGGTGGGCATGATCGACGTAGAAGCGCGCGCCGTTGGTCAGGATCGAATTGGCCAGACCGACGTCCTCTTCGGGGGCGGTCTCGGCCGCTCCCGGCTGCGTGAACCCGCGGGCGTCACGCAGAGGGTTCTCCTCCTCGTAGTCCCACCGGGTGCCGTGACGACCCTCGGCCGCATAGGCGTTGACAACCAAGCTCGAGGCCAGCACCGGGTTGAAGTCCGGCCGGCCCACGACCGAGATGCCGAACTCGGTTTCGGTTCCCAGGTACTTCGTGATCGCCACGGGGTGCGCTGCTCCGTGCTCAGAGGTCCGGCTGGTTCCTACCCTAGCGCCGGACGGTTCTCTATCCGTTGATCACGTGTCCACGCCTCCCCATGCGCCCTCGCTGCGTATGCCCATGTGGCCGAGCACGCGCTGCTACGTTGCGGGCAATGTCTGAGCTCATCGTCGAGGCTGAAGGGCTGACCAAGCGGTTCGGCGACCGCGTCGCCGTCGATGCGATCGATGTCAAGATCGCCCAGGGGGAGGCGTTCGGCTTCCTCGGCCCCAACGGCGCGGGTAAGTCGTCCACGATGCGCATGATCGGGGCAGTCTCGCCGCCGTCCGCTGGCACTCTGCGGGTGCTGGGCATGGATCCCGTTCGCCAGGGCGTCGACGTGCGCGCCCGCCTTGGCGTCGTCCCCCAGGAGGACAACCTCGACCGCGAGCTGACCGTCGAGGAGAACCTGCTCATCTACGGGCGCTACTTCGGGCTGTCACGGCGCGAGCTGCGCCCCCGCATCACCGAACTGCTCGAGTTCGCCGAGCTGACCGAGCGCCGGCGCGACAAGACCGAGACCCTGTCAGGGGGGATGAAACGCCGTCTGACCATCGCCCGGGCCCTGGTCAACCGCCCGGAGATCGTCCTGCTCGACGAGCCGACCACCGGCCTGGACCCGCAGGCGCGACACATCCTGTGGGACCGCCTCCGGCGGCTCAAACGCCGTGGCGCGTCGTTGATCCTGACGACCCACTACATGGACGAGGCCGAGCAGCTGTGCGACCGGCTCGTGGTCATGGACGAGGCGAAGATCGTGGCCGAGGGGTCCCCCGCCGACCTGATCGCCGCCCACGCCTCCCGGGAGGTCGTGGAGCTTCACGTGGCCGAGGACGAGCTCGACCTCGCCCTCCTCGACGGCGTGGCCGACCGCATCGAGGTGCTCCCCGACCGGGTCCTGTGCTACACCGGCGACGGCGACGGCACCGCCGCGCTGCTGGCCGAACGCGGGCTCGCCCGCGCCGGCATCGTCGCGCGCCGCGCCAGTCTCGAAGACGTCTTCCTGCGCCTGACCGGCCGGACCCTGGTGGAATGACACCCCGCACCTCGAGCGAGACGTCCACCCGGGACCGAGCCGCTCCGCTCAGCGCAGGGTTCCCGGCCGTCCGAGTGCTCGAAGCTCGGCTGCTGGCGGCCCGGCGGACGCTGCGCAGCGCAGTGACCAGCGCGTTGCTCAACCCGCTGCTGTACCTGCTGGCCATGGGGCTTGGCATCGGGGCGGTCGCCGACCCGTCGGCAGCCGCGGACCTGCCCGGCGGCTCCTACCTGGCCTTCCTCGCCCCGGGGCTGCTCGTGGCCTCGGCGATGCAGCTGGCCGCGTCCGAATCGCTGTGGCCGCTGATGGTGGGCCTGGAGTGGAACCGCACCTACCACGCGGTGGTCGCCACGCCGCTTCGCCCGGTCGACCTGGTCCTGGGCAACCTGGCCTTCGTGCTCGTGCGCGCCGCTCTGGCGGGGATGCTCATCGCGCTGGTCATCGTCGTTCTCGGCGCCGCACCGATTGGCGGTGCCCTGGCCGCCGTCGGCGTGGCGGTGCTGGTGGCCGGTGCGTTCGCCGCCCCGATTGCGGCGTTCACGGCGAAGGTGCGCAGCCACCCGGCCATGACCGCGCTGATGCGGTTCGGGATCGTGCCGCTGTTCTTGTTCAGCGGCACGTTCTTCCCGATCGAGAACCTGCCCGCGCCGCTCCAGGCGGTCGCGCCCGTGTCGCCGCTGTGGCACGGCGCGGAGCTGGCACGGCTCGCGGCGCTCGGCGCCCCCACCGCCTGGCACCCGGGTGCCCACACCGGGATCCTGGTCGGCCTGCTCGTGGGAGGCGCGGTCTTAGCGGAGCGACCGATCCGGGCGGTGCTGTGCCGATGACCCTGCTGCTGATGCGCACGCTGGGACTCAGCGAAGGCGGCGGGAGCCGCTCGGGCGTCGTCGTCGAGCGCAACTGGCTGTTCTACCGCCGCTTCTGGTTCGTGATCCTGACCGGGTTCTTCGAGCCGGTGTTCTACCTGCTCGCCATCGGCGTCGGCCTCGGCGCCCTGGTGCCCGGCGTCATCGGCCCCGACGGGCACCCGGTGGCCTACGCGGCGTTCGTGGCCCCGGCGATGCTGGCCGCCAGCGCGATGAACGGCGCGGTGCTCGAGTCGACGACCAACACCTTCGTCAAGCTGCGCTTCTGGAAGGTCTACGACGGGATGCTGGCCACGCCGCTGCGCCCGCTCGACATCGCTCTGGGCGAGATCGTGTTCAGTCAGATCCGGGGCCTGATGTACGCCACGGCGTTTCTGGTCATCGCCGCCGCGCTTGGCACCATCCCGTCGTGGTGGGGGCTGCTGGCCCTGCCCGCGGTCGTGCTGGTCGGCTTCGCGTTCTCCGCGGTGGGCACCGCGGCGGCGACCTGGATCCGCGACTGGCAGGACAACGAGCTCGTCCAGGTCGTGGTGCTGCCGATGATGCTGCTGTCGGCGACGTTCTTCCCACTGGAGGTCTACCCCAGCGCGGTGCAGCCCGTGGTCATGCTCTCGCCGCTGTACCACGCCGTGGCGTTGCTGCGCGGGCTGACCCTGGGCGTGATGGACGCG
>SLAO01000143.1 GCA_007126835.1 Nitriliruptorales bacterium
CGCTGCCCCCGGGGCAGCCTTTATTGTTGCCCCGGCAGCCGCCGTGAAGGGGCGTAGCTCAATTGGCAGAGCATCGGTCTCCAAAACCGAAGGCCGGGGGTTCGATTCCCTCCGCCCCTGCCACCGGCGTTGCGACGCCTTGACCGCACCGCATCGCCGACCACCGGGTGCCCCACCGGCCCGGCCGCAGCACGAAAAGGAGCGCGGAAGTGAGCCGCGAGTCGAAACGAGAACGGGACCGCCTCGAGCGTCGGGCCGGCCGGTCCGGCGACTCCACCGAGGATGCCGGCCCGGCGGAGTCGTCTGAGACGCCGGCCACGGCGGGCTCCGGCGCGCCCGGCGGCCGCAAGCGGGAAGGGCGCACCAGCCCTGGGCAGTACGTCGGGGAGGTGCGCTCGGAGCTCAACCGGGTGCATTGGCCCGACCGCAAGCAGCTGACCCAGTACAGCATCGCCGTGCTGTTCGCGGTGATCATCCTGACCGCCTACATCTTCACGATCGACCAGGGGTTCGGTCAGTTGGTGCTCTGGATGTTCGGATGAGTGACGCATACGAGACCGGCCCGGAGGCCCACGAGGAGGAAGACGAGGAGGTCGCGCCGCCGCCCGCGGACGACCCCCGTCAGCGTGGCGAGGACGACGCCCCGGTCGACTACGACGAGGGCAGCTCCGAGGTCGACGACCTCGTCGCCGCCGCGATGGCCGAAAGCACGGAATCGTCCCAGCCCGACGAGCAAGACGAGCCAGACGACCTCGCCGACCTGCTGGCAGCTGCGGGCGCGGACCGGACCGAAGACGACGGCGGAGGGCCCAGCCTCGAGGATGTCTCGCGCGCCCTTGGCGTGCCCGAGCCCACCGACGAGGAGACCGACGCCGACGCCGCCGCGGCCCCCGAGGAGGAGGCCGCCCCGCCCGTCGACGAGGAGCCGGTGCCGACCGCGCCGAGTCGGGTCGACTTCGCGCGCCAACCCGGCGACTACTTCGTGGTCCACACCTACTCGGGCTACGAGGCCAAGGTCAAGGCCAACCTGGAGAACCGGATCCAGTCCATGAACATGGAAGACCGGATCTACGAGGTGGTCATCCCGACCGAGGACGCGGTCGAGATCAAAGGTGGCAAGAAGCAGACGGTCAAGCGGAAGGTCTTCCCCGGGTACGTGCTCGTGCGGATGGAGCTCGACGACGACTCCTGGTATGTGGTCCGCAACACGCCCGCGGTGACCGGCTTCGTGGGCCCGCCCGGCACCAAGCCGGTGCCCCTGTCCTACCGCGAGGTGGAATCCATCCTGGCCGAGCCGGACGAGGAGGAGAAGGTCGCTCCCTCGGTCGACTTCGAGGAGGGCGAGAACATCCGGGTCACGAGCGGACCGTTCGCCGACTTCACCGGCACGATCTCCGAGATCAACCCGGACGCGACCAAGCTCAAGGTACTCGTGTCGATCTTCGGGCGGGAGACCCCGGTCGAGTTGACGTTCGAGCAGGTCGCCAAGCTGTAACCAGACACCGTGGGAGGGCGTCGGGACGTCGTCGCCCGCCGGCACCACAGGAGGAGAGCAACGATGGCGAAGAAGGTCATGGGGCAGATCAAGCTCCAGATCCCGGCCGGTCAGGCCACCCCCGCACCGCCGGTGGGGCCTGCCCTGGGCCAGCACGGGGTCAACATCATGGAGTTCTGCAAGGCGTACAACGAGCGGACGCAAGCAGACCAGGGCGACGTGATCCCCGTCGAGATCACGGTCTTCGAGGACCGCTCGTTCACGTTCGTGACGAAGACCCCGCCCGCGGCGACGCTGCTGCTGAAGGCCGCCAGCGTCGAGAAGGGCTCGGGCGAGCCCAACCGCGAGAAGGTCGGCACGGTCAGCGGCGACGCGGTGCGTGAGATCGCCGAGCGCAAGATGGCCGACCTCAACGCGAACGATCTCGAGGGAGCGGTCAAGATCATCGAAGGCACCGCTCGCTCGATGGGGCTGACCGTCGAGAAGTGATCGCGTGATCGCCGGCCACCCATGCCCGGTCGGTGATCCGCACGACCCGTGGGAGGGCGCCGTCGGCGCCCGTGCGCACCACGCAGGAGGGATACGCCATGGCCAAGCGCAGCAAGCGCTACGAAGCCGCCGCCGCCAAGATCGACCGCAGCCGGTTGTACAGCCCGAACGAGGCGGTGCAACTCGCAAAGGAAACGGTCACGGTGGCCTATGACCCCACCGTGGACCTCGCCGTCCGCCTCGGCATCGACCCCCGCAAGGCCGACCAGATGGTCCGCGGGTCGGTCGGTCTGCCGCACGGCATCGGCAAGGACACGCGCGTGGCGGTGTTCGCCGAAGGAGGAAAGGCCGACGAGGCCTTACAGGCCGGCGCCGACGTCGTCGGGGCGGACGACATTATCGAGCTCATCGAAGCAGGCAAGCTCGACTTCGACGCGGTGATCGCCACCCCCGACCAGATGGGCAAGCTCGGTCGCTACGGCAAGATCCTCGGGCCCCGCGGCCTGATGCCCAACCCCAAGAGCGGCACGGTCACCACCGACGTGGCAACGGCGGTCAGCGAGGTCAAGGCCGGCAAGGTCGAGTACCGAACCGACCGTCAGGGAAACTGCCACATGGTGCTCGGCAAGGCGTCGTTCAGCCCGCGGGCGCTGGTCGAGAATTACGCCGCGGTCATCGACGAGCTTCTGCGTCAGCGTCCGGCAGCAGCCAAGGGCCGGTACCTGCGCACCATCCACATGTCCACCTCGCAGGGCCCGAGCATCCCGGTGGATCCGAGCCAGACCAGGCCGGTGTGGACCGAGGCGGTTGACGCCGCCTAGCCAACCGCGCACGACGCCGCGTGGCTTGGCCGGGAGTTGCGCCGGCTGGCGCTGCGACGTAGCGTTAGCGCTCACCGAAGACCGCTTGGTTCCGCGTGCACGCGGCGAAGGATCCGTCCGGACGACCAGCGCAGGTACGGAGCACCATGCTCCACGCCACGCGCCGCCCGGTCTTCGGGGGGCGCTTCTTCGTCTGCGCCCCAGCCCCCAGACGTAAGGAGCGTTGATGCCCCGCCCGGACAAGGTGGCGCAGGTCACCGACGTCGCTCGCCGCCTCGAGCAGGCCAATGCGACGGTGCTCACCGAGTACCGCGGGCTCAGCGTGGGCGACCTCGCCGAGCTGCGCCGGCGCCTGCGCGAGCAGGACGCCGAGTACAAGATCGTCAAGAACACCCTCACCCGCCTCGCCGCGCGCGACGCCGGTGTGGATCTGCCCGACGACGTGCTGACCGGTCCGACCGCGGTGACGTTCTGCGCCGGCGACCCCGTGGCCGCCGCCAAGGTCTTGAAGGCCTTTCAGCGCGAGCACCCCGAGCTGCAGATCAAGGCTGGCATCGTCGAGGGCAGCCTGCTCGATGCCGAGCAGACCGCCCGGCTGGCCGACCTGGCGTCGCGTGAGGAGCTGCTGACCCAGATCGCAGGGATGCTTGGCACGTTGCTCGCGGCGCCTGCGCGGCTGGCCCAGGCCAACCTCGACAAGCTCGCCCGGGTGCTCGGCGCCTACCGGGACCAGCGCGAGGAAGGCGGCGAACAGGCCGAAGCCGGCGAGCCGACCGGGGCCGAGCCCGTCGAGGGACAGGCCGAGCCCGCTGAGGCCGGCGAATCGGCCGAGCCAGTCGAGGGCCAAACCGAGCTCGAGGCCAGCGAGCCCGCCGAGGCCGAGACCAGCGAGCCCGCCCAGGCCGAGCCCACCGACGAGTCGGGCCAGGCCGAGCCCACCGACGAGTCCGCCGAGTCCGGCGAGGCCGAGCCGACCGAGGAGGGGGACGAGGCGGTCAAGACCGCCGGCGCCTCCGAGGAACCCAGCGAGAGCTGACCCCGTCCCCCGCCACCTGCGCGAACAGATCCGCACGACCACGAAGGAGCACCTGACCCATGGCGAAGCTTTCGACCGACGACCTGCTCGACCAGTTCAAGGAGATGACCCTCCTCGAGCTCAGCGAGTTCGTGAAGAAGTTCGAGGAGGAGTTCGACGTCTCCGCGGCCGCGCCTGTGGCGATGGCCGCCGCGGCTCCCGGCGACGGCGGCGAGGCCGCCGAGGCCGAGGAGCAGACCGAGTTCGACGTCGTGCTGTCCAGCGCCGGCGACAAGAAGATCCAGGTCATTAAGGAGGTGCGTGGGTTGACGAGCCTCGGCCTGAAGGAGGCCAAGGAGCTCGTCGACGGCGCGCCCAAGCCGATCCTCGAGGGGGTCCCCAGGGACCAGGCCGACCAGGCCAAGGAAGCCCTCGAGGGTGCCGGGGCCACCGTCGAGCTGAAGTAGCGCCGACGGCGCGCCGCGGAGGCGAGCTCCGCGCTCGAGGCTCCCGCCCGTTGACGGTCGGGGCCTCGAGTGGCATGCTTGTGCGTCCAGTCTCACGGCCACATGCACGAGGAGTTGCGTGCCGGTTCAGGTTCCGCATCTCGTACGGCCAGCCGATAGCGGTGTAGCCACGCGCTACACTGCTTATTCGTGCGCATGCGGCTCACGCTTCTCGTCCCAGGCGGCTTGCCCGGCCGCCAAGATCGCGACCGCGTTGCCCGTTCTGACGTGTTGAGCGCGTCGCATCGCGTCACCTGCGCAGTGTGAGGAGTAAGCCTTGTCGACCTCTCTGTCCACCTCCGGCAACCCCGTGCGCTCCGAGGAGGCTCGCGCCACCGATCCCCTCCGCCACTCGTTCGCCAAGATCGACGAGCCGATGCCGGTCGAGGAGCTCGACCTCGTCGCCATCCAGCGCTCCTCCTTCGCCTGGTTGACCGAGCAAGGCCTCGGCGAGGTCTTCGAGGAGATCTCGCCGATCGAGGACTTCACGGGCCAGATGGCGCTGTCGTTCTCGGAGCATCGCTTCGAGACGCCCAAGCACACCGCCGAGGAGTGCAAGACCAAGGACCTGACCTACGCCGCGCCGCTGTTCGTCACCGCGGAGTTCGTCAACCGGTCCACGGGCGAGATCAAGTCCCAGACGGTGTTCATGGGCGA
>SLAO01000032.1 GCA_007126835.1 Nitriliruptorales bacterium
CTGGACTTCTTCAGCTTCTACGCCAGCGGCGCGCGGGCGCTGCTCAGCCAGTATCCGCTGTCCCACCGCGCGGACGGGCAGCGGCGCCCACCTCACATGGTCGTCGTGGGCCTGGGACGCCTCGGGCGGCAGCTTGTCGTGCAGGCAGCGAGGAACTGGCGCGCCGAAGGGCACCTGGCGGCGGAGCAGCGCCTGTGGGTCACGCTGGTCGACGAGACCGCGACCGCGGCGGCGTCGTGGCTGCGAGAGCATCACCTGTTCCTGGACGAGACCTGCGAGCTCCACCCACACGACCTGCCCGCGGACCCGCTTCGCCTCCTGCACGCACCCCTGTTCGATGTGCCCGGCAGCCCGCCGGCATCAAGCGTGTTCGTCTGCCTCGGCGACGACGTCCAGGCGTTGGGGGTCGGCCTCGCCCTGCACACGCTGTTGCGGCACCGGGACATCCCCATCGTGGTGCGCACCTACGACGCCGACCTCGCCGCCCTGGTGCCCGACGCCGACCAGCCCGACGGGGGTCTGCACGTGGTCGACCAGATCGAGCGGACCTGCCGCCCCGAGCAGCTGTTCGCCGGGGAGACCGAGCGTCTGGCCCAGGCAATCCACGAGGTCTACCGCCGCCGACAGGCAGCCGCGGGGCAGACCGAGGAGACCAACCCCTCGATGGCCCCGTGGGACAGGCTTCCCGCCACCCTGAAGGACTCCAACCGGGCCCAGGCCCGGCACATCCCAGTGAAGCTCGCAGCAGTCGGGTGCGACGTCGGACCTCTGGTGGATGCGGGAGCAGAGCTGTTCGCCTTCACCCCCGACGAGGTCGAGCGACTCGCCCAAGCAGAACACGCACGCTGGATGGCCGAAGCAGCGCCCGAGCACCCTGCGAACATCCCCTGGAGCGAGGACCTCAGCGAGCCGGTAAAGGAGGTCGACCGCACCTTCGTCCGTGCCATGCCCGCCCTACTCGCCAGCGCCGGCTACCAGATCAACCGTGTCCGCCGCAGGACGCTCCAACGCCCCCTCTACGAACACGACCCGAGCTCGATGGACCCTGACACCGCGGTGTCGGGCGATGACGCGGCGCTTGAGCGGTGAGGGTGAGATGACAGAAGCCACGGATGACCTGCGAGTCAGCCCACAGCCGGCGGACGGCAGCAAGTCCCGGTACCCCCAGGGCGTGCCGGTCCACGATGTGTTCGTCAGCTACTGCACCCGGGACAAGCCCGTGGCCGACGCGCTCGTCTCGCGTCTCGAGCAGGCGGGTGTGCGCTGCTGGGTGGCGCCGAGGGACATCCTGCCGGGCATGGTGTGGGGCGAGGCCATCATCCACGCGATCGGTACCACGCGGCTGATGGTGCTGGTCCTGTCCGGGGAGGCAAACGCATCCCGCCACGTGCTGCGAGAAGTTGAGCGTGCCGTCGCCAGCGACGTTGTGGTTGTCCCCTTCCGCATCGACGCTGTAGAGCCGACCGGGGCGATGGCGTACTTCCTCGCCTCCGAGCACTGGCTCGACGCCATGACCCCACCTCTCGACGCCCACATCGCGCGGCTCGTGGAGGTGTGCCAGGCGCTGCTGGGGACCTCGCTGGACGCCACCGCGTCCCCGGCTCCGCAAGCGGAGACCGCCTCTGCCGCGCCCGCCAGCGGTGTCGCCACTCGGCCCCGCCGTCTGCGCCGGAGACTCGTCGCTGCGCTTGGCACCGCGGGTGTCGTGTTGCTGACCGTGCTCGGCGTCTCACTGTGGCTCTCGTCGTCCGGTGGCGACCAGACGACTACCGACCAGGCCGGGCTGCCCGAGGGCTTCCTGTTACACACCGATGAGGCGGAAGGGTTTTCGATCGGCTACCCCGAAGGGTGGATCGCCTTCCCAAACACCCCCGAGGGCCTGCGCGAGGGCGAGGAAGCGCTGGGGTCGGCAGGGGTGGATTTGTCGTGGATCGATCTCGATCCCGATTGGGGGCGGTTCACCATGGTCGACGTCTCGCCGCTCTCTCTTGATAGTGATTGGGTGACCACCGGCGTAGTCATGCCACTGCCGTATGTCGCTGCCGACCCTGAGGCCGCCGAGCAGGACGTGCGGGACTCCTGGGGCGAGGTCGCGCCGGGTCTTGAGTCCGAACCCTTCGAGATGCGACCGGGCGCCGGGGCCAAGGTCTCCTACATGGTGCCTTGGGAGCCGGGCGACGAGTCGGTCACCGACATCGAGTATCGCGTCCGGGGAAGGGCCAATGACACGTGGGTGGTCCACTTCACCTTGTCGACGGACCGGGTCGACCACTACCGCGACATCACCGACGCCATCGCGGGGACGCTCGAGCTCACAGACTGAAAAGCGCAGCGCGGAGCGAGACGACGCGCCGGGATGACCGGCAGAGCGAGGGACCAGAGCAGCGCAACCCTGGGCGCACCACGCGGGCGCCCGAAGGGCCCGGCGGCATCGCTCTAGCGGGCCGAATGCCTCTGGCCCTCGAGCGGGTGCACGGCGCAGGGTTTGGGTGTCCCACTCTGGGTGGGGCTGGTGGCGTGGCTCTTCACGGAGCCCGTGGTGCCGTGAGGGTTCTCGACAGCGACCCCACCCCGCCTAAGGGAGGTGTCCGCTGTTGGAACTCTCACGATCCACGGCGCTCGACATGTACGAGAGGATGGTGCTGATTCGCACCTTCGAAGACCGGGCCGCGAAGCTGTTCGCCCAAGGGGAGCTGCCCGGGTTCGTCCACCTTTACGCAGGTGAGGAGGCCGTTGCGGTCGGCGTGTGCACCCACCTCGACGACCGCGACGCGATCACGTCGACCCACCGGGGGCACGGCCACTGCATCGCCAAGGGCGTGGACGTCAAGTCGATGATGGCCGAGTTGTATGGCCGTGCGACTGGGGCCTGCCGGGGCAAAGGCGGGTCCATGCACATCGCTGACGTCGACAAGGGGATGCTCGGCGCCAACGGCATCGTCGGTGGCGGCCCTCCGCTGGCCGCTGGCGCGGCGCTCGCGGCCAAGCTCCTGGGCACCGGCGGAGTCGCTGTGTGCTTCTTCGGTGACGGCGCCGCCGAGCAGGGAACCACCCACGAAGCCATGAACCTCGCTGCGATCTGGGAGTTGCCGATCGTGTTCGTCTGCGAGAACAACGGCTTCGCCGAGTCCACCCCGGTGGAGTACCACGCCTCGGTGGCCGACATCGCCGAGCGTGCCAACGCCTACGGAATGCCGGGAGTCACAATCGACGGCCTCGACGTCGTCGCGGTGCACGAAGCGGTGGACGAGGCCGTTCGCCGCGCCCGCGACGGGGAGGGCCCGTCCCTGATCGAAGCCCAGACGTGGCGCTACTACGGCCACTTCGAGGGCGATCCCCTGACCTACCGCACCAAGGAGCAGGACGCCGAGGTGCGAAAGCGCGACCCGATCACGCAGTTCGCCTCGAAGCTCGAGGCGATCGGAATCGCCGAGCGTGCGGACCTCGACGCGATCGACGCCCGCTGCGAGCAGGCGATCGAGGAGGCCGTGGCCTTCGCGAAGGAGAGTCCGTACCCCGAGGCCGAGGCCCTGCTCGAGGACGTCTACGTGAGCTACGAGGGGTAGGGAGGCCACCGATGAGCACTGTTGCCACACGCACGCTCACGTTCCGTGAGGCGATCAACGAGGCGCTCGCGCAGGAGATGGAGCGCGACGAGACCGTCATCCTCCTCGGCGAGGACGTCGCCGGCGGAGCCGGTGTGGAGGGGTTCGAGCAGGCCGGAGCCTGGGGCGGCGTCCTCGGGGTCACCAAGGGCCTGGTGGAGCGCTTCGGCCGCAACCGGGTCTTCGACACCCCGATCTCCGAGTCAGGGTTCATCGGGGCGTCCGTCGGTGCCGCGGCCTCGGGGCTGCGCCCCGTCGCCGAGCTGATGTTCATCGACTTCTTCGGTGTCTGCTTCGACCAGATCTACAACCAGGGCGGCAAGCTGCGCTACATGTTCGGCGGCCGCGCGAAGGTTCCGATGGTGCTGCGCACGATGGTCGGCGCGGGGTTCCGGGCGGCCGCTCAGCACTCCGGAAGCCACTACTCGGTCTTCACGCACTTCCCAGGGCTCAAGGTCGTGGTGCCGTCGACGCCTGCAGACGCCAAGGGCCTGCTCGCTGCGGCGATTCGCGACGACGATCCGGTGCTGTTCTGCGAGAACAAGCTCCTCTACGACACTCCCGGCGAGGTCCCCGAGGGCGAGTATGTCGTCCCGCTCGGCATCGCCGACGTGAAGCGCGAAGGCGACGCGGCCACGATCGTGGCGATCGGGCGCATGGTCCACGTCGCGCTCGAGGCCGCCGGCACGCTCGCCGCCGAAGGCGTGGAGGTCGAGGTCATCGATCCGCGCACGCTGTCCCCGCTCGACACCGATACGATCCTTACCTCGATCCGCAAGACGGGGCGGTTCGTCGTGGTCGACGAGGACCATCCTCGTTGCAGCATGGCCACCGACTTGCTCGCCCTCGCCGCGAGCGAGGCCTTCGACCATCTAGACGGCCCACCGCAGATGGTTACGGCACCCCACACACCGGTGCCGTTCTCACCGGCACTGGAAGACCTCTACCTACCCTCGCCAGAGCGCGTCGCTACCGCCGTCCGGCGCACGCTCGAGTAGGGAGCACTGCCATGGTGACCGAGATTCCCATGCCCAAGATGGGCATGAGCATGGAGTCCGGCACGCTCGTGGCCTGGCACAAGCACGCCGGCGACGAGGTCGCCGAGGGCGAGGTCATCGCCGAGATCTCCAGCGAGAAGATCGACTCGGAGGTGACCGCGCCCGCGTCAGGCGTGCTCGGCCCGCTGCAGGTCGCCGAAGGCGAGGACGTGGCCGTCGGCACGACGCTCGTCGTGATCACCGCGCCTGGCGAGGCGCCCCAGACCCAGCCGCAGTCGACCGTGAGCCGCGCCGCCGGTGAACCGGAGCCGGCGGCGAAGGCGACCGAGGGCCGGTCCAAGCAGC
>SLAO01000173.1 GCA_007126835.1 Nitriliruptorales bacterium
ACCAGTGTCGTCCGGAATGCGTTGATTATCCGGGGGGCGTTGTCCGTGGGATCTCGGTGCTCGCGGGCGACCCTCGCCACCTCTAGCCGGGCGACCCTCGCCACCTCTAGCCGGGCGACCTCGCCACCTCTAGCCGGGCGACCCTCGCCACCTCTAGCCGGGCGACCCTCGCCACCTCTAGCCGGGCGACCTCGCCCCCCGTAATCGGGCGATCCTTGCCCAAGCTGGGCAGGGGACCTCGGGCGCCCCCACCGGCCAGCACCCGGTGACGGCGGCGGCCGAGCGTCTACGCGCTGCAGCGCCCGACCAGGATCCCGGGACCGCACAGGCCCACAGCGGCCACGAGCATGAAGGCGCCCACGAGTAGTCCCACCCCGGCCAACGCAACCGCAGCCCAGGCCAGCGCGGAACCTTGCCGGGCGGGCCACACGACGACGAGCGCCGCGATCGCGGCCACGGTGCCGTAGCCGTACCACAGCGCCAGGGGCAACGACACCGCAGCGAGGAGCAGGCCGACGGGCACGCGCCAGCGCCCATGAGCCGCATCGGGCCCTTGCGTGTTCCACGAACCCAGGCTCGGTGTGATGCTCATCGCAGAGCTTGATCCAGAAGTCCGCAGTGGCCCGCGCCAAGCGGCGCCAGCCTACGGACACGGTGCATCGGGGCCGCCTCCAGCACAAGATGGTCGTTCCGGTTCATCCGGCCATCGCGGCAAGACGGCTAACTTGGTCAAAGCGGTCGAGCCCCAGCACCCGCTGCCGCCGGATGTCGCGAGATCCGTTCGAGCGGAGCCCGCAGTGGATACGGTGCCAGGATGCGTGGTTTCGCCGACCAGGCGACCCGGGGCGCGACGGAGAGGGTGCGGTGGCAAGCAACAGCAACCTCTACGACCGCACCGAAGCCTTAGCCCGGCGTCGTCCGGTCGGGCCCGGGTGGCTGAACATCTTCCTGCTGGCCGTTCGGTCCGGGCGGCGCTTCGCCGACGTGCGCGTCACGGGGCTGGCAGCCGAGATGACCTACTACGCGCTCATCTCCCTGCTCCCCTTGATCACCGCCCTGGGCGCCACGCTGGGCTTCCTGCAGCGATTCATCGGCCAGGAGCGGGTTGACGAGATCGAATCGGCCCTTGTCAGCATGCTCGCGAGGGTGTTCGACGAAGAACTGGCCGGCGACATCCTGGCGCCCATGGCAGAGAACCTGCTGCGCCAGGAGCGAGCGGGTCTGGCGCTCGGCAGCCTCGCGGTCGCGCTGTGGCTGGCTGGACGCATGTTCCGGGCTGCCATCCGCGCGCTCGACGACGCGTACGCGGTCTCGGACCGGCGAGGGATCGCCGCGCTGTGGGGTCTCGGGACGGGGCTGTCGCTGGGCGCGGTGCTGACGGTGCTCGTCGTGCTGTCCATGGTCGTGATCGGACCGTTGCTCGGTGGCGGGCAGCGCCTCGCCGAGTGGCTCGGGCTGGGGCAGGCCTTCGAGGTGCTCTGGGCGGTGGCTCGCTGGCCCGTCGTCGGCGTCATCTGCGGGATGTTCCTGCTGGTCTTGTACCGGTACGGCCCGAACGTGGACAACACCTGGCGAGACTGCTTGCCGGGTGCGGTCGTCGGCACGGTGGCCCTCGTCGCCGTCGCCATCGGGTTCCAGGTCTACTTGAGCGTCGCGGGCCCGACCGTGCCCGAGGTGGAGGAGGCGGGGGAAGCGGTGGGCGTGGCGGGGCGCATGCTGGGTGCGGTCCTCGCCGGTGTGCTGTGGATGTGGCTGAGTAGCATCGTCGTGCTGAGCGGCGGCGTGCTCAACGCGGAGTTGCGGCGGATGCGTCGCGAAGCCGCCGCCGAGTGAGGGCCACGCCGGGCTGGGTCCGCGCCGGCGTTGCCCGCGCTTGCGTACCGGCTTGGGTTACGAGAACTGCGAAGATCCCCAGGAGCGGCAGCCCCGACCTGACCGTTGCGACCCGCCAGTCTTGGCTGGATCGTGGGGCTACACCGCGCCCGTGGCGGCGTAGATACCCATGGCCACGCCTGACAGGGCAAGGAGGCCAAGCGTCAGCTTCTCGGGGATCGTCTTCCAGTACCGAGCGCGCACCAGGAGCACCAGCGCCGGCACGAGCAGGAGCACGCCGATCAGGTGCAGCGCGTCCTCGGACCCGGGCCAGTACAGCGGGTTGGTCTCGAGTGGGAAGAAGGGCTGGAGGTAGTCGTACATCACCGCGTCGAGCAGGACGTGAATCCAGCAGCCAACGGCGCCCGACAGCATCGCCACTCGAGCTTTCAGGGGGTAGACATCACCGAATGCGGACTCCAGCAGCCCCTTGACGCCCCAGAGCACCAGGCCGGTGGTCGCACCCACTAACGTCCCTCCGGCGAGCGTGTGGGCGAACCCGTGCGGCACGTCTCCCAGGTCGAAGAGCATGGCGATGCCGGGCTCGATGTCGATGGTGAGGTTGGCCAGCAGCAACGACGGCAGATCCAGGTGCCGGCGCAGCGGCCAGCCGGCCACGGCGGCCGGAGGCAGGTGAAACGGGGGCGAGGGCATCGGATCCGGGCAGGCGTTCGGGGACGAAGGCGCGCCACCACTACCCGGTGGGCGCCGTTGACAGACCCCCAGCAGGTCAGAGGCTGGCCAGAACCTGCGCCGCCAGAATCTTGACCACAAAGGTGGGTGGGAACAGCAGCGCGTACGCGATGTTGACCCGGTCGTCGCCATCGGCGCGCTCCACCGCGAAGCTCAGGATCGCCGGCTGGTTCTGACCCCCGGCCAGGGTTCCCGCCAGGCGGGGGCCGCTGAGCTGCAACGAGCGGCCAAGCAGCAGCAACGCGATCCCCGCCAGGGTGGTGAGGACCGCCCCGAACCCCAACAGGGTCACCCCGCGGACGGTCGTCAGCGCGGTGGCGAACTCGGGGCCGGCGGACAGGCCAACGGTGGCAAGGAACAACAAGACGCCGAACTGGCGTAGGGCCTGGTTTGTCGCGTAGGGCAGTTGCCACACCACCGGTCCGGTGCGGCCGATGCGGCCCAGGGTGAGCCCCACCAGCAGGGGAGCAGCGGCCGTGCCGAGCTCGAGGGTCAGGCCGGGTAGCGGGATGGGCACGACGCCGAGTCCGAGGCCCAGCAGCAGCCCCAGTGCGAAGCCGACTGGCTGGGCTACGACCGCAGCGCGCTCCGAGCCGCCCAGCTCGGTGACCGCCTCGTCGAGCCGGTCGCGGGGGGCGACCACGCGAACGCGGTCGCCCAGCTCGATGATCAGGTTCGGGTGGGCGACCAGATCGACGTCCCCGCGGCGCACGTACCCGGCCACGGCCCCGAAGCGGCCAAGGTCGAGGTCGGCGATCGTGGCACCCGCGTAGCGGGCGTTGGACAGCACCACCCAACGAAAGTCCAACTGGGTTCGATCGAGGGGCAGGTCCCGTTCGGTGCGGCGCCCGATCCACTCGGCGAACCGGCGCAGCGGGTCCCGCGGGCCGACGACCGTGACCAGGTCGCCCGGGCGGAGGACGAGGTCCGAGCCCGGCGCGCGTTCGGTGTCGCCTCGCCGGACGCGCGAGAACACCAGCTGCGCGTCCTCGAAGTCGCTTAGCTCAGCCAGCGGGGGCAGACCGTCCCGCGTCACTTCCACCGTGAGGTGATCAGCCGGCTGTGGGGGATCCTGGTCCTCGCTAGTGGGGGAGCGGCGTGACCAGCCCAGGCCGACGACGATGACCAGGATGATGCCCACCACGCCGAAGGGGTAGGCCAGCGAGTAGCCAACCACCGGCTCGTTGGTCCCGGTCACGTCGACGGCTGCCGCCAGTCCCGGGGTGTTCGTCACCGCGCCTGCGTACGTGCCGGCGATGTCGGCGGGGGTCAGCCCCAAGACCCTGCCGAGCAGGTGCGCGACCACGGCAAGCCCTGCGAACACGGCGACGGCGCCCAGCATGGTCGGTGCGGTGCGCCGCAGCCCCGCGAAGAACGAGGGTCCACCGGCCAGGCCGATCGTGTAGGCGAACAGCGTCAGGCCCAGTGTTCCGAGCAAGGCCGGGACGACCCCGGCGAGGTCGGGCACCACCGCGGACAACGCCAGACCAGCGAACAGCGCCCCCGCCGGTCCGAGCGACACGCCACGGACCTTCACCGCACCCAGCGCCGTACCGAACGCCAGTACCAAGAACAGCACGAGCAGCGGGTGCTCGGCCAAGAACTCTCCCATATCGCCCTCGGGTGGTGGGACCGCCAGCTTGGCAGGCTATCCCGCTCGGGCGTCGGGCAGTCCTGTCGGAGTTGACGAGCCGCTGCTGGCGCGGCGGGACTCCGTCCTCCACCACCGAAGCGAACCGCAGCGACCTGGCCGGTGACCGGTTACTGGCCGCCCGTTACCGGCCCTGCCGTGACATGGCGGCCGGGCCGGCGTCGGCTGGCTGGCGTCGGGCCACGGTTACGCCGGCGTCCCATCCCGGCGCCCGACCGCCTGCGGGCGGAGTGGCCAGGGCGATCGGCACGCCACTGCGGAAAAGTAGCCACGAGATGATCGAGTTCGAGTTCCACATCTCGCCGGTGTGCAGCTCGTCGCGCCCCCACACCGCCGTGGGGGCCGAGGCCACCAGGTCGAGCAGGGACTGCGCCAGGCGCGGATCGTCGCTCAGACGCTGCGGGCTGGCCACTGCCTCGTCGGCGTCGGGGATGACGCCATCGCGCCAGCGCCGCAGCTCGTAGCGGAACAACCGGAAGCCGGCCAACCACCGGCTGCCCACCGGGCCTTCACAGACGACTCCCCGCGAGGCGCCGCTGCGGTCAGGGACGGGGGCAAGCTCGATGGTGAACGACCCCTCGGGGACGCGGACCTCGAGGGCGCAGTGGTACAGCGCCTGGCGCTCACGCCGCTCGACGAGGGCGCGGATGGCCTCGTAGACCCGACCGTTGAACCGCACGAACGCTTGACCCGCCCCCAGCGGCAGCCAGTACAGATCCACTGCTGCGTCGCTGGCAACGCCCGGGGGGGCCTGCGCCGCAGCCGCGGAGAGGGCCTGTCCCCCCGGCGTCATTGCGTGTTCTCGTCCATGGAGCTCGCATGCTGGCTGCCCGGGTGCGCAGCACGACAGTGCAGTCCGGCATGGTGGACTGGGCCGAAGGGCCTGGCAGCCCACCTTGATGCCTCCGTCCTGCGGGGTGGCATCGGCATCGCGCAGCCGACGCGATAGACATCGACCCACGGGGCATAGTCCCCGCGATGGCTGGTGCGGAACTGCCCGCGACCGCGGAGGTGCCAAGGTGATCGAGACCGTAAACCCGGCGACAGGCGAGACGCTCGCACGCTATGACCCCGACTCCGAATCCGCGCTTGCCGAGAAGCTCGCGCGCGCGTGGGCCTGCTGGCAGGACGACTGGCGGTATCGCCCGCTCGGCGAACGACTGGAGGTGCTGGCCAACACGGCCAAGGGCCTGCGGTCCCGTCGCGACGACCTCGCGTCCCTCATCACGGCCGAGATGGGCAAGCCCATCACCGCTGCACGGGCGGAGGTGGACAAGTGTGCACGGCTGTGCGAGCACTACGTTGAGCACAGCGCCTCCTACCTGACGCCGGAGTTCTACGACACCGACGCCGCGCGCAGCTACGTCCGCTACGACTCTCTGGGCCCGATCTTCGCGATCATGCCGTGGAACTTCCCCCTGTGGCAGGTGTTCCGGTTCGCCGTCCCGAACATCGCGGCGGGCAACGTCGGGTTGCTCAAACAAGCAGCGATCACCACCGGCTGCGCCCTGGCCATCGAGGAGGTCTTCGCCGCGGCCGGTCTGCCCAAAGGCGGATTCACCGCGCTGCTGATCGACCACGACACGGCCGCGGAGGTGATGAGCGACTACCGCGTCCGCGGGGTCACCCTTACCGGCAGCGACGCTGCCGGTCGGGCGGTGGGCGGCACGGCGGGCAGTCACCTCAAGAAGACCGTGCTGGAGCTCGGTGGCTCGGATCCCTGCGTGGTGCTCGATGACGCGGACCTCGAAGAAGCGGCTCGGACGGCGGCAGCGAGCCGCTTTTTGAACTCCGGGCAGAGCTGCATCAACGCCAAGCGGATCATCGTGATGCAGTCGGTCTATGACGAGTTCGTCGAGCGGTTCGTGGCCGAGGTCCAGGCGCTTTCCGTGGGCGACCCCACCGACGAGACCACCGACGTCGGCCCGCTGGCGCGGCAGGATCTCCGCGACACCGTCGGCGACCAAGTGCAACGGACCCTTGCGCATCGCGACGGCGGCCAGCTGATCCTTGGTGGCCAGTCGCTGGACCGGCCCGGGTTCTTCTACGCGCCCACCGTGATCCGCGACGTCAACGCCCACGCACCCGCCGCCAGCGAGGAGGTCTTCGGCCCGGTCGCCGCCCTCATGGACGCCGAGCACGAGGAGGCTGCGATCGCGTTGGCCAACAGCTCCCGCTTCGGTCTCGGCGCGGCGGTGTGGACGCGCGATCTCGCCCGTGGGGAGCGTATCGCCGGCCAGCTCGAGTCCGGCATGGTGTTCGTCAACGAGCTCGTGCAATCCGATCCACGCATGCCGTTCGGCGGCATCAAGGATTCTGGTTACGGTCGCGAGCTCGCCGCCCTGGGGATGCGCGAGTTCATGAACGCCAAGACCGTGTGGGTCAGCGCGCCGTCGGGGGGTCCCGGCGGAGGCGTGGAGTAGCGTGTCGCGGTAGCATCCCCCGGAGGCACCTTTGCGACGCGCCGGTCTTGTTGGGGCGCCGGCGTGTCGCCGTAGCGCCCCTCTAGAGGCGCCTTTGCGACACGCCAGGGACCGGTCGAGGCGGGAGGGTTGCATCGCCCGCCTCGACCGGGAGATCAGCGCCGATCCGCGACGTCTCGTTGGTCCTCGGTCATGGGCTCGATCGCGTCAGCGGTCAGCCACCACCGTTGCCCGTCGTTTCTTACGCCGGGATGGCCGGCTTCCGACTGGGCGCTGGCGATCTGCTGGATGCGGCGCTCGCTCAACCCGGTCGACTCCGCGGCCTGCTCGACCGTCATCCACTCCCACGGCTCGCCGCCCTCCGGGCTGGAGCCTCGCTGCGCCGCAGCCTGCTCGCGCGTAACGGAGGTCTGGCCGCCCCCGGCGCCGGCCATCTGCTCGCGCATGCGCGGAGCCTCGTCCTCGACGCGGGACAGGGCTCGCTCCCACTGCCGGCGCATGGGCACGATGCCGCCTCCGCCGATGGCGATGACCGCTGAGCCGGCGATGATGGCCAGCAACGCGTAGAACAGTCCGTTGACGATCGCAGGCGCGATCTGCAGCTGGTTCAGCGCCGCGAAGATCCCAATCGCGACGATGGTTACGCCGGCCACGTTCGCGAGCGCGCGCCCGTAGCTCAAGCCACCGAGCATCGACGTGATCAGGTCGCGCACCGTGGCGGCGATGGCTCCAGCGAGCACCACGATCACGAGGGCGACAAGCAGCTGCGGCAGGAACGCGATGACGCTGTTGAGCAGGTCAGCGACCGGGTTCGGCCCGAAGACGCCGAACGCCATCTGGAGGATGAACAGCATCAGCGTGTAGAAGACGATCCGACGGATGATGTCGCTTGCATCCCAGTCGGTGCGAGCCATCGCGTTGCCCACCCCGCTGCGCTCGACCGCGTTGTCAAAGCCCACGCGTGCCAGCAGCTTATGGAGGGCCTTCGCCAGCGCCTTGGCGACGAAGTAGCCGATGATGAGGATCGCCAGAAACGCGAGGAAGGGGGGGATGAAGTTGACTACCGTCGACAGCGCCTCTTGAAGAGTTTGGGTGAAGTCCACGTGCACAGCCCTCCTTGGTGGGCTTGATGGGTGCGAAAGGATCCTTCCGATACCCGGGCCTGCGCCCTCAAAACCGCGCCTGGGCGTGAACTTCTGACCACCGCGGCTTCGGCGGTCGGCGGTGAGTGCGTCCGCGCGGTTCCTCCCCGGCTTGCTACGCTGCGGCGATGCGAATCGCTGTCGTGGGAGCCGGTGGGGTGGGCGGCTACTTCGGGGCGCGGCTAGCGGCTGCCGGTGCCGACGTCCACCTCGTGGCTCGCGGGGCGCACCTCCAGGCCATCCGCGAGCACGAGCTGACCGTCCAAAGCGTGCACGGCGATGTGCACGTCGGCGTCTCGGCCACCGACGACGCCACGGACATCGGCCCCTGCGATGTCGTGCTGTTCTGCGTCAAGGCGTACGACACGCAGGAGGCCGCCGCGCGCCACCTGCCCCCGCTGCTCGGTGCCGACACCGCGGTCGTCTCGCTGCAAAACGGCGTGGACAACGCCGAGCGCATCGCCGCCGTCGTGGGCGAGGGCCACGTCGTCGGTGGGCTCGCGTTCATCTTTGCTGGCATCGCCGAACCGGGCGTTGTGGCCCACACGGGCGGCCCGGCCAAGCTCGTGTTCGGTGAGTTCGACGGGGCGACCAGCGAGCGGGTGCGGCTCCTGGAGGAGTGGTGCTCGCGCGCTGGGATCGCGGCCGAGGTCAGCAGCGACATCAACGCGGCGCTGTGGCATAAATACGCGTTCATCTGCGCGCAAGCAGGCACGACCGCCGCGGTGCGGTTGCCGATCGGGGATGTGCGAGCCTCTGAGGCGTGCTGGACGTTGTTCCGGCGCGTCGTCGAGGAGACCTACGCCGTGGCCGCCGCCGCGGGTGTCCGCATCGAACCCGGCGCGGTAGAGGAGCGCTTGGCCTTCGCCGAGGCGCTGCCCCCCGGGGCGTTCTCGTCTCTGTACGACGACCTGGTCGCCGGGCGACGCCTGGAACTCGACGCCCTGCATGGCACCCTCGTGCGCCTCGCGGCCGAGCATGACGTCCACGCCCCGGCGGCCGAAGCGATTCACGGCATCCTCGAGCCCTGGGCCAGGCACAACGACCCGTCGGTGCCGGCGCGCTAGCGAGGCCAGACCGGCCGGCCCGGGCACTCGAAGGCTCGGGCGCGCACAGGACATCCCGAGCCCTCACGACGGGTCACGGGTTTCCGAGTTGGCGAGACGATGGACGACGACGATCCCCCCGTGTGCGGGCTGGTCGCGTCGCTGGTCGTCGGTCTCCACGTACTCGTCGAGGATGGCAAGGATGCGCCGGTCCAACGCCCGCACGTCTTCAGGCGACAGGTGCAGCGTGAACCGCGCCAGGGTCTGCACCGCGTCCGGACCGGCTTCGCTCAGCTCATCAGCGAAGGCTTCGACCGGTGCGAGGGCGGCGCCGCGACCTGCTGCGGCGAATGGGTTGTCGAGCCACCACGTCGTGGCTGTGGCCCGATACGGCTTCTCGAGCGCGCCGCTGTCGCTGGTGCGCACCGGGGCGGGGTGCAGCAGGCCAGCGCCAAGCAGCTGGCGAACGTGGTAGTGCACGGTGCCGGGATCGCGTCCGAGCCGGTCGGCAAGCTGCTTGTTGGTGAGCTCCTCGGCGATGCACAGGCGGAGGATCCGCACGCGCAGCGGATGGGCCACGGCCTTGGCCTCCTGCACCGTAGGTGTGCGCCGGGGCCGCGGGTACTCCGAGGGTTCGCTCGGGTCGCTTGCGGTGTTCTGCCGCTCGTCGTCCTGCATGGCCGAACCGTAGCCGATGAATTGGGGAAGTGTCATATCGATTGGAAAAAAGTCCATCAATGTGTACGCTCCCAACTATGGAGACGAACCCACCGCGTGAACCGGCCCCGACCGCACCGCAGTCGGGGCTGGGGTCGCGCTACTGGCGCCTGTGGAGTTCGTCTGCGATGTCGAACCTCGCCGACGGGGTCTTCAAGGTGGCACTGCCGCTCGTGGCTGTCGGGTTCACGCGCTCGCCGGCACTGATCGCAGGCCTCACCTTCGCCATGACCTTGCCGTGGCTGCTGTTCGCGCTGCCGGCCGGTGCGCTCGTTGACCGGCTCGACCGCCGTCAGGCGATGGTCACGGCCAATGTCGCTCGGGCCGTGCTGCTTGCCGCGCTCGCGCTTGCGCTGGTGGCCGGCGCCAACTCGATCTGGGCGCTCTACGTCGTGGCGCTGTGCATCGGTGTCGCCGAGACGGTCTACGACACCTCCGCACAGTCGATCCTTCCCCAGATGGTGCCGCGCGACCAGCTGTCACGGGCCAACGGACGACTCTACGCGGCGGAGCTGACGGCCAACGAGTTCGTGGGCCCGCCCCTCGGAGGCGTGCTGGTGACGGCCGGTGCGGCGACGGCGCTGGCAACCCCCGCGGGCCTCTGGGTCATCGCGGCAGGGGCCCTGCTGCTCGTGCGCGGACCGTTCCGCGTCCCGCGGGCCCACCCCACGTCCCTCCGCAGCGACATCGCCGAGGGTGTGCGCTTCCTGTGGCGTCATCGCGTGCTTCGGACCCTGGCGATCATGACCGGTGTCTTCAACTTCGCTTCGAACGCGGTGTTCGCGATCTTCGTGCTGTACGCCGTCGGACCGACGTCGGCCATGCAGCTGTCCGAACCGGCCTACGGAGCGTTGCTGACCACCGTTGCCGCAGGAAGCGTCACCGGCTCGCTGGCTGCGGGGTGGATCGAGCGACGCCTCGGACGTGCTCGCTCTCTGGCGGTCGCCTTCCTCGGTGGTGGGGTGCTGCTGGGCGCCCCGGGCCTGACGGCAGAGCCGCTTGGGATCGCCGCCGCCTTCTTCGTCGGGGGCGTCTCCATCGTCGTCGCCAACGTGATCGTCGTGTCCCTGCGCCAGGCCATTACGCCGGATCGTCTGCTCGGCCGTGTCAACAGCGGCTACCGGCTCTTCGCCTGGGGCAGTCGACCGCTCGGCGCGGCCACTGGTGGGCTGCTCGCCGAGTTCGTGGGCCTCAGGCCGGTGTTCGGCATCATGGCGGCGTTGACCGTCGCCTTGTTGGTCGGCCTGCGGGTGGTCACCGACTCCGCGATGGACGCCGCCGAACGTGACGTCGAGCACCGATAGCTGGGGGCGTCGGGTAGGTGGGGGTCGTGTGCGTCAGGACCGCGGTTCGTCGCGCACCTCGACCAGTTCGAAGTGCATGCCGTCGGGCGTGCGCCAGTGCCCACCCCACGCAAAGCCCCACCGCTCGAAGACCTCGACGACGCGCTCGTCCATCTGCGGCTCGTCGCCGTAGCGGTTCGTGGACACGTTCAAGTCCACAGCCAGACCCCAGGCGTGCAGCGACAGCGCCCGGTCCGGCTCGTGCATGATGTGCCGGGGCACCCAGCAGCCCCCGTACTGCCCGGGGTCGATCAAGTGGCCGAGGTCGCGTTCCTCGAGTTCGCCGAGCGCGCCCTCCAGCTGGGGCACCAACAGCTCGTGGCAGCGGACCTGGCCGTCGAGCAGCGGCACATCGGCGGTCACGATGTGCTCTTCGACCCAGTCGGGGTCGGGCTCGATCCGCCCCTCGCCACGATCGTCGAAGGCCAGGGGCTCGAACTCGCCTGCCGCGTGACCGTCGAGTCGGGCGGTGCCGCGCCCTTTGTCGTCGACCTCATGGATGGAGCGCAGCCGCGGCAGGCCACTGCTGCGGTCGTTGGACAACGACGAGCCCGTTCCCAAGCCCGACGCGTTCGACCCCGCCCCGCCTTCGGGCATGGCCTGCACGACCGCGCCGGCCAACAGCACAGCGGTGACCAAGACGCACAGCATCGCCGCGGCGCGCGCAAGCTGATCCCGTCGCGAAGGTATGGGCTCGCGGGGGCTATCAGACACGAGCGCGAACTCGATCCATCAGGTAGCGACTCCGGGGGCGCGGGGACGAGGCCGGGGGCGGCTGGCGGGCAGCCTTCCCAACGTAGCGCCGGTTGCTACCGCTTGTGACCGCAGGTCCCCCACCTCGCCGGCCAGGGGAGCCTTGGTGAGCGTCCCCCGTGGGGATCCGGTGGCTTCAACTACGGGTGGCCGCCGGCGCCACCCACCCGAGGTCCGCCATCCGGGCGCGCAGGCCTGCGTAGTCGTCATCGTCGACGGCGACGAACCGGACGAGCTCGGCATCCTCCAGCTCCGCGGCCACTGACGGCTCAGCATGTGCGCCGATCAGCGTGCGACGGACTGCTTCGCGCACGGGCTGGGCAAGCCCGGCGCGCGCTACTACCGGCTGCACGGGGTGCGGGCCGAGCTGCGAGATGACGCGCAGCTCTCCCGCCAACGCCGGGTCGTGCCGGCGGCATCGGCGCCACACCGCCGAATCGAGCGCTGCCGCGTCCACGTCATGGGCGCGCAGCATCTCGAGTGAGCGCAGGTGGGAACCCGACCGCACCAGCTCGATGGCGTCCACGTCCATGCCGGCGGCGTCGATGGAGAACCGCAGGCTGTGATAGCCGCTCAAGCTCACCTCGTCGTTGTAGGCGACGCGGCCGTCAGCCAGGTCTTCCAGCACCCCAGCACCTGTCACCGGGGCGACCACGTCGGCGAAGTAGACAGGTCGCGCACGGGAGCGCGGGTCGGCAGGAACCCACGCGGCGCCGACCAGGTCCACCGCCGGTGACGCTCCGCTGGACAACCACACGAACGAGGTCGCGCACAGAAACGCCAAGTCGACCCGGCCTGAGGTGAAGGGTTCGTCTTCGCCGGGTCTTGGGCCCGAGCGTGACGCGTCGAACCGCAGGTCCACGTCGTCGCCCAGCTCGGTGGCCAGCCGTGCGGCGAGCGCGTCGAACAGGCTGGCCGGAACGCTGGGAGCCAGGTAGCTCAGCACCCGCAAGGTCAATGGACCCCCCGTCTCGCCCACGCCCAGTCGAGCCGCACGTCGCGGCCGCGGGCGTGTCGAACACTGTGGGGCGCCGCCCAGCTGCTGGCGGGCCCGTCCGCGGGCTGATCGTGGACCGGCACCGGGGGGCGCGTCAATGGCTGGGTGGGGGTGGTCGCGGCCGTCAACCGGGGTACGAGTCGCGTGACCGGCAACCCGGAGCGCGGAGACCGCCGGTCGGTCCACCCGGGCCCTCCGCCGCACTGCGTCGAGGTGAGCCACCTATGGCCGAGCAACCCCTGCGTTCGCGTCCCGCGGAGGAGCGCGAGATCCTCAGCGAGGGGATCGCCGATCGGCTCGACAAGCCCATGACGGTGCTCGGCGTGCTGTTCTTGCTGCTGGTCCTCGCCGAGACGACCACCGACCCCCAGGGTGCGCTGGCCACCACGTACACCGTGGTGGGCTGGGTGATCTGGGGGGCGTTCGTGGCCGAGTTCGTGGTCCGCGCCGCGGTGGCTCCATCGGCCGCGCGCTTCTGGAAGCGCAACTGGTGGCAGCTGATCTTCCTCGCGCTGCCCTTCCTGCGGTTCCTGCGGCTGCTTGCCCGTGTCCGCGTGCGCCCCATCGTTCGGGCTGGCCGGGTGCTGTCCTCTGCCGTGCGGGGTACGCGTACTGCGGGGCGCACGCTGAGCGGCCGTGTCGGCTGGGTCGCTGCCGTCACCACGATCGTCGTACTTGCGTCGAGCCAGCTGCTGTTCGAGTTCGCCGGCTACGACAGCTACGCGGCGGCGCTGCACGAGGCCGCGCTGTCGGCGATCGCCGGGGAGCCACTCCACGGCGGCGAAGGGATCGCCCGAGTGCTCGAGGTGGTCCTCGCCGCCTACTCCGTGGCGGTCTTCGCCTCGCTGGCGGGCATCCTCGGGGCGTTCTTCCTGGAGCGCCGTCCCGCTGCTGAGTCGTCCGGCTGAAGCCGCGGGGATCACGATGACGTGGGCTTGTCGCGAGCTGCAGGGAGCAACGCGGACCACGCCCGCCGCGCCTGGCGACGGCTCAGGGGCGGACCACGCCCGCCGCGCCTGGCGACGGCTCGCGACGGGCCCAACGGCCCTTGTCTCACGGGCGCCAAGGCCGACAGGATCGGTCGCAGAAGCAGTCTTGGACGGTCGCGGAGGGCGGTGGCATGCGCATGAGCACCCTTGGGCAACACGCGCCGGCCTTGATGCGAGGCCGGCGGTGGGCCGTGCGGCTGATCGTGGCCGGAGGCGTGCTGTCGGCCGTCAATGGCGCGGCGCACTTCGTGCTCCCGGTGTGGTTCCCCTGGGAGCAGCACGTGGTGGGGCTGTATGCGCCGCTGCGCTGGGCGTTGTTCGCCACGACGGTGTTCTTCGGCGTGTTGTTGTTGTTGGCTGGTGTGCTGACGGTGGTCGTCGCCCGCGCCTCGGACGTGCCGCGACGGCTCGTCGTGTGGGTCGTGGCCGGCATGGCTGGGTTCTGGTTGCTGGCTGCGGGCTACGAGTTGATCGTCCCGTTCCCCGCGCCCGGTGCTGATTCGGCGCTGCCGGCATTCTCGGTCGTGGTGGCGCTGCTGCACCTCTCCGGGCTGTGGCTGTGGCTGTGGGCCCCGGCTGCCGTTGACTCCAGCTCCCATGACCTTGGCGGGTCCGAGCCGATCAGATGAGCTCGGCGAGGCCTCAGCCTTCTGCGCCGTTGAGCAGCTCTTCGAACGGCACCGGGTGTGCGAAGGGGTCGCCGGCGCGCTGACGGAGGCCTGCGCTCACGAGGGCAGCGAGTTGACTTCCGGCACGCTCGACCCGCTCGGCCAGTCCCGCCGTTGCCTGGTCGTGGGCCCCCCAGTCACCCGCGGCAGCGAATACCCCGGTGGGCACGACGATCGCCTTGAGATAGGCAAACAGCGGCCGAAGCGCGTAGTCCAGGGCCAGTGAATGGCGGGCGGTGCCCGCGGTCGCGCCGATCAGCACCGGGCAGTCGCGCAGGGCGTCGGTGTCGAGTACGTCGAAGAACGTCTTGAACAGCCCGTTGTACGAGCCGCTGAAGATGGGCGTCACCGCGATCAGCCCGTCGGCCTCGGCCACGGCTGTCTTGGCGCGTCGCAGCTGACCGCTGGCGAAGTGGGTCAGCAGATCGTTCGTCAGGTCGTGCGCAAGTTCGCGGAGCTCGAGCACTTCGACGTCGATCTCGTCGCCGCTGGCACGCAGCTGTGCTGCGGTCGCGTCGGCCAGGAGATCGGCAAGGAGCCTGGACGAAGAGGGTTCGCTTAGCCCTGCGGACACGACGGCGATGGAGCGTGTGGTCATCCTGCCTCCTGCGCCTCGAGCCGGGCTGTGGCCTTGCGGCTGTCGTGCGTGGGCGCGTCTGGGACGTGCGGGGGCCGTCCCGTTGCCATCTCCTTGCGGAGCACGGGCACGACCTCGGTGCCGAGCACCTCGATCTGCTCGAGCACGGTGGGAAGGGGGAGCCCGGCGTGGTCCATGAGGAACAGCTGGCGCTGGTAATCGCCGACGTGGTTCCGCATGGCGGCGTACCGCTCGATGACCTGCTGGGGACTGCCGACGGTCAGCGGAGTCTCGGCGGTGTACTCCTCGAGCGACGGCCCGTGGCCGTACACGGGAGCCACGTCGAAATAGGGTCGGAACTCACGCACCGCATCCTGGCTGTTGGGGCGCATGAACGCCTGGCCGCCCAAGCCGACGATGGCTTGGTCGGCGCGGCCGTGCCCGTGCTCCTCGAAGCGCCGGCGGTACAGCCCGACGATCTTCTCGACGAAGTCGATCGGCCAGAAGATGTTGTTGTGGAAGAAGCCGTCGCCGTAGAAGGCGGCCTGCTCGGCGATCTCCGGGCTGCGGATCGACCCGTGCCACACGAACGGGGGCACCCCATCGAGTGGTCGCGGGGTGGACGTGAAGCCCTGCAGCGGCGTCCGGAACCGGCCCTCCCAGTTGACGACGTCCTCGCGCCACAGCCGGTGCAGCAGCGCGTAGTTCTCGATCGCCAGCGGGATGCCCTGGCGGATGTCCTGACCGAACCATGGATAGACCGGGCCCATGTTGCCCCGGCCCAGCATCAGGTCCACCCGACCGTCGGCGAGGTGCTGCAGCATCGCGTAGTCCTCGGCGATCTTGACCGGGTCGTTGGTGGTGATCAGCGTGGTGGCCGTGGACAGGATCAGCCGCTCGGTGCGCGCCGCGATCCAACCGAGCATGGTCGTCGGCGACGACGGGACGAACGGCGGGTTGTGGTGCTCGCCGGTGGCGAACACGTCGAGTCCGACCTCCTCGGCCTTCAGCGCGATCTCGAGCATCGCCTTGATCCGCTCACCCTCGGTGGGGGTTCGGCCGGTGGTGGGGTCGGGGGTAACGTCGCCGACCGAGAAGATCCCGAACTGCATCAAGTCCACCTTCGATAGATAGTTGCGCCATCAATCATATCGGGCAACCGTTCAGGTTGTCCGCGCATTCCATGGATGGTGGGTACCGGCTTCGCGCGCCGTGATGGCTTGCTCGGGGCTGGGAGGTGGGGCTCGCGGTGGGTGTCGGTGACCTCGACGGCCTGCCGAGTCGGGAGGCGGCGTGGCCTGGCTTGGCGGCCGTGCGCGGTTTGATCCCTTTGGCGAAGATTCACGGGTGTCCGGAGAGGGGAGGGGCGCGGCGCCGGGGTGGTGCGGCGGGACGAATG
This sequence comes from Nitriliruptorales bacterium, assembly GCA_007126835.1. GTDB lineage: Bacteria > Actinomycetota > Nitriliruptoria > Euzebyales > Egibacteraceae > SLAO01. The sequence goes on from SLAO01000173.1 coordinate 16,271, forward strand.
GGGATGTTTGCCGCGCGGGTGGTACATCTGCACGAGGTCTCGTGCAGATGTACCACCCGCGTCCGAAACGCCATGGTTTGTCCGGCCCTTGGGCATCGACTGAAGTCCAACGCCCGTCAGGATGGAGTCGGACAGGGCCAGTGTCCCGCCAGCGTCGGCGATG
>SLAO01000089.1 GCA_007126835.1 Nitriliruptorales bacterium
CGGTCTCCGAAGACGACCTCTTCCGGTACTGCCGGCGCTTCCTTGCCCGCTTCAAGTGCCCCGTCGAGATCGAGTTCGCCGACGAGCTGCCCACGCTTTCCACCGGCAAGATCCTGCGCCGAGAGCTGCGCTGACCAGGCGGCCCCGAGGTCACGAGCTCGTGCGAACCCCGCGTCGTGCCCGCCCGGCGATCGCGCGGGCGAACCGCTGCGCGGCGCCGGGCGCCATTCGCAGGAACAGCGACGGCTCGGTCAGCTCGACCTCGAGCACGCTCGGTGCGCCGTGGTCGTCATCGACGACGTCGACCCGGGCGTACAGCAGATCTCGGGCGCCCAGGGCCGGCAGGGCAGCCTCGGCCACCGTGCGCTCGGCGCCGCTGGCCGTCCGCGAGGTGAGCTGCTCGGGCGCGTGGAGGCCCTCGATCACGTCGCTGCCGGGTGCCAGGATCGCGCCCTTGGCGATGGCGTGGCTGAACGCGCCGTCGATGAAGCACAGCGCGGTCTCGCCTCGGTGGTCGACCGATGCGACGTAGGGCTGGACCATGACCGTGCGGCCCTCGCCGTGGACGCGGCGCGCCAGCGCGGCGGGCCGCCGGTGCTCTCCGGCGTCGCAGCGCAGCGTGTCCCTGGACCCTGCCGACACCGACGGCTTGACCACGAAGGGCCGGTCGGGCAGCGGCTCGAGATCCTGTCCGGGCTCGACGAACCGGGTCGGGACCACGGGCACCCCCGCGGTCGCCAGCATGTCGAGGTAGCGCTTGTCGGTGTTGGCGCGCACGATCTCCGGGGGGTTCTCGACCCGCGTGACCCGGGCCACGCCGTCGAGCCAGTCGAGGAACTCCTCCCGGCGTTCGGCGTAGTCCCACGTCGAGCGCAGCACCACCAGGTCGAAGCCGGCCCAGTCCACGGCGTCGTCGTCCCAGGCCGCCGGCTCGGCAGCGACGCCGGCCTCCTCGAGGGCCTCGAGCAGCCCTGGCTCGTCGGGATCGATCCCCCAGGCGGCCTTCGCGGAGGCAAGGGCGACACGAGCAGGCACTGCGAGCTCCAGTTCTCGATGGGCGGGCGCGGGCAGTATCCTCGACGCACCATGATCCTGCCTGCGACCGTCGCGTTCGTCGGCGCCGTCGTGGCCGGCGCCTTCGCCGCGCAGCTCGCCGCTCAGTTCCGAGCTCGCCGGCGTCCGCACGCCCTGGCGTGGGCGCTGTCCCTCGCGCTGTACGCCGTGGGGATGGTCGCCCTGGCCGCCGGGTTCGCCCTGGCGTGGACGCCGGCCGGGTTCGGGGTGTACTGGCTGGCCGGCGCGTTGCTGAACGTCCCGCTGCTCGCGGTGGGCCAGCTGCACCTGCTGTGGCCGGACAAGACGCCGATCTGGTGGACGCTGGCGGGGTTGGCCACGATCTGGGCGCTCGTCGCGGTGGTCACCACCCCGGTTGATGCGTCGGCCCTGGCTGCTGCCGACGCAACAGGGGGGATCCCGCTGGGGGGTGAGGCCTACGGCGGCGGCCTCGCCTGGACGGTCCTGCGTCCGCTCACGTTCGGGGGTGCCGTCGTCGTGCTGGCCGGCACGATCTGGTCGGGGGTGCGCACACGGCGGCCAGGGATCTTGCTGATCAGCCTCGGCGTCGCGTTCGCCGCCTCCTCGTCGGCCTTCGTCCGGGCCGGCTACGACGAGCTGGTCGCTGTGGTGCTGACGTTGGGCGTGGCGATCATGTACGCCGGGTTCCGGTCGGCCTCCAAGCCCAGCCGGCGCCCGTCGTCAGACCGCACGCAGGCGTCGAGCGCGTGACCAGCGTGGTCGTCTACACCCGTCAGGGGTGCGGGCTGTGCCGCACCGCCGAGGCGCTGGTGCACGATCTCGCCGGCGGCCGCGCCGAGATCCGCCACGTGGACATCGACGCCGACCCCGAGCTCGTCGACCGCTACGGCGTGCGCGTGCCGGTCGTCGCCGTCGACGGCGTCGAGGTGGGAGAGCTGGTGATCGAGCCCGATGTGCTCGCCGACGCCCTCCGGTCCTAACCTGCGCACGGAATGACCACGGGAGCGGCCCAGGGGTCGCTGGTCGCGGCAGTCGTTCGCGGAAGCGTGGCCCGGAGGGTCCATGTACCCTTGTGAAGCATCAACCCGTAAGGGGGCGCCGGTTTGAGCGCAAGGCGGATTCCGGAGGCGAGTGTGAGCCGCCTGCCCGTCTACCTGCGCGTCCTGGTCGACCGCGCGGAACGGGGCGAGCACACGATCTCGAGCGAGGCGCTCGCGGCAGCCTCGGGGGTCAACTCGGCCAAGGTGCGCAAGGATCTGTCGTACCTCGGTAGCTACGGCACCCGCGGGGTCGGCTACGACGTCGAGTACCTGATCCACCAGGTCTCCCGCGAGCTCGGCCTGACCCAGGACTGGGCGACGTGCATCGTGGGCCTGGGCAACCTCGGTCTGGCGCTGGCCAACTACCAGGGGTTCGCCGAGCGCGGGTTCCGGATCGCTGCGCTGCTCGACGCCGACCCCGACACGGTGGGTCAACAGGTCGCCGGCATCGAGGTCGCCCACATCGACGAGTGCGAGCGCCTGGTCAAGGAGCACGAGATCTCGATCGCCGTCCTGGCGGTCCCCGCATCGGGGGCGCAGGCCGTGGCGGATCGGCTCGTGGCGGCGGGGATCACGTCGATCCTCAACTTCGCCCCCGTGGTCCTGGCGGTGCCCGACCACGTCTCGTTGCGCAAGGTCGACTTGTCGATCGAGTTGCAGATCCTGTCGTTCTACGAGCAACGGCGGGCGGTGGAGGCGTCGGTGCGGGAAGGCACCGCGCGGGCCAGCCTCGCCGAGGTGACGCGTAGGAAGTGGCCGAAGCGGTGACGCATCGGTGGGTCCCGGTGGCTCTGGATCTGTCGGGTCAGCGGGTGGTCTGCGTCGGTGGAGGCCCGGTGGCGGCCTCCAAGCTCGAGGCCATGACAGGAAGCGGGGCCGAGGTCGTGCTCGTCAGCCCGGAGGCGATCCCTGCGCTTGCTGACGACGCCCGATCCGGCCGGCTGACGTGGCATCGCCGGCCCTACGCCATCGGTGACCTCGATGCCGCGGCGCTGGCGATCGCCGGGACGGCCGACCCCGCGATCAACGAGCAGGTCGCCGCCGACGCGCAGAGCGCCGGGGTTTTGTGTGTCCGGGTCGACGCGGCGCCTGACGCCACGCACGCGGGCACCGCGGCGCTGCCGGCCACCGTGCGACGCGGGCCGCTCACCCTGGCGGTGACCACGAGCGGCGCCGCGCCGGCCCTCGCCGCCCGGATTCGCTCCGAGCTCGAGCAGACCTACGATTCGGCCTACGAGGATTTGGCCGTGCTCCTCGGCGAGCTGCGGACCGACCCAGAGATTGCGCGTACCCTCTCGAATCTGCCCGCGGAGGAGCGCCGGGCGCGTTGGCAAGCGGTGCTCGACACCGATACCCTGCGCCTGATCCGCGGGGGCGACGAAACGACCGCGAAGGAAGTGGCAACGGCGTGTCTGTGCTCGCCTTCGGGCTGAACTACCGGACGGCACCAGTTGCTCTGCTCGATCGACTGGCCGTCCCTGCTGACGACCTCGGCAAAGCCCTCGACGACCTGCTCGGCCGCGAATCGATCAACGAAGCGGTGGTCCTGTCGACCTGCAACCGCGTGGAGGTGTACGCCGCCGTCTCCCGCTACCACGGCGCGATGGCCGACCTTCGCGACTTCGCCAGTCAGTGGGCCGGAGTCGCTCCGGACGACGTCGCACCCCTGGCCTACGACTACTTCGAGGAGCGCGCCGCGGGCCACCTCTTCGCCGTGGCGACGGGGTTGGACTCGATGGTCGTCGGCGAGCGGCAGATCCACGCGCAGGTCCGGCAGGCCTTCAAGGCCGCCGAGGCACACCAGGCCACCGGTCGTCTCCTCGGCACGTTGTTTCGCCAGGCCATGCGCGTGGCCAAACGCGCGCGCATCGAGACGAGCATCTCCGCGGGGGCCTCGACGATGGTCGACGTGGGCCTGGCCGCCGCGGAGCGGGCCCTGGGGGACCTCGACGGCCGCTCGGTGCTCCTCGTCGGCGCCGGCAAGATGGGGGGCGTCGCCGCCGACCGCCTGGCCGCACGCGCGGGCACGCTCTACGTCACCAACCGCAGCGCTGACCGCGCGGCTCATCTTGCTGCCAAGAGCGGCGGACACCCGCTGCCCTTCGACCGCCTCGGTGAGGGGCTGGCCGACGTGGACCTCGTCGTCTCCTCCACCGGCGCCGGCGACTCGGTGATCACCTCGGCGGACGTTGCGGCCGCGATGGCCAATCGGGGCGGGCGTCGGCTCGTCCTGCTCGACCTCGCGGTCCCCAGGGACGTCGACGCGGCCGCTGCGGAGATCCCGGGGGTCACGGTGCTCGACATCGAGGCCGTTCGGACCCTGACGGACGCGGGGCCCACCGCGGTCGTGGTGGATCGGGCCCGCGGCATCGTGGACGAGGCCGCCGCAAGCTTCGCGGGCTGGACGCGCAGCGTGCAGGTCGAGCCGACGATCACCGCCTTGCGGGGGCGGGCCGAGGAGGTCCGGGCTGCCGAGCTCGAACGGCTCTCCAGCCGCCTGGCCGGCCTCGACGAACGTGAGCGCGCCGCCGTCGAGGCGCTCACCAAGGGCATCATCAACACCTTGCTGCACGAGCCGACGGTGCGGCTCAAGCGCATCGCGGACTTCCGAGGGGCGGACCTGTACTCCAGCGCCCTTCACGAGCTGTTCGACCTGCCCGGTGACGAGCCCCCCGACGAGTCGGACGCGTGACCCGGCTGCGTGTCGCCACCCGGCGGTCCGCGCTGGCGCGAGCGCAGGCGAC
>SLAO01000128.1 GCA_007126835.1 Nitriliruptorales bacterium
AGGGTCATCGCCCCGGCATCGTAGCGGTGCGCGCGCTGGCCGCGACCGAAGCAGCGCGGGTTTCCAGAGGCGGTGTCGGCGCGCCCGCGGCGCTCCTATCATGAGCATGCGGCGTAGCCGACAGCCGACGACGGAGGCGGGCACCGGGTCATCGCCTGCCAGGGAGTCCATCATGAGCGAGTCCGAGGCGATCACCTACGACACGTCGTGGGGCCGGCGGCGACCTGCCCTCATCGGGCGAGAGATCTTGCTCATGTGGATCCTGCGGCCACTGATCTGGATCCATAACCGGCCGAAGGTGTCCGGGCGGGAGCGGCTGCGCGGGTTGGAGGGGCCCGTGCTGATCGCCTCCAATCACGCCAGCCACCTCGACACGCCCATCCTGCTGCAGAGCCTGCCGACCAGGCTCCGCCGGCGCACCGGGGTGGTCGCCGCTGCCGACTACTTCTTCTCCAAGAAGCTCACCGCGGCGTTTGTGACGCTGGCGTTCGCGACCCTGCCGATCGAACGCTCGGGCATGTCGGACCTCACCCGCGGGCGCATCCAGCGGATGCTCGCCGACGGGTGGAGCATGATCGTGTTCCCCGAAGGCACGCGCTCGACGACGGGCAAGATGCGCCGGTTCAAGTACGGCACCGCCCACTTCTCGGTGGAGAACCGTCTGCCGATCGTCCCGGCCTATCTCACCGGCACGTACGAATCTCACGGCAAGGGCTCGAAGTGGCCCTCCCTTCACCCGGTGACCGTCCGCTTCGGCGAACCGATCGCCCCGCCAAGCGACGGGGACTACCGGTCGCTGACCGACAACCTGCGCAAGGCGCTGACCGAGCTCGCCGCCGAATCGGGCGTGGACGAGCCCTAAGGGGCGCGACCCGCAACCGCCACGCTGCTGCGCGGTGCCAAAGGCGCTCCCCGGACCGACAGCGTGCGCGGTCCGGGGAAGCGGCTACCCGCCAGCCGGGAAGCGGCTACCCGCCAAACGGGAAGCGTCTACGCGCCAGCCGACTCGAGGGTCTCGCGGCGAACCTTCGCCGCCTCCTGGTCGGTGGCCGCCGCCTCTGCCGCAAGGTCGGCGTCGATGGCGGCGTGGTACTTGGCGACCTGCGCGGCGACCTGGTCGTCGTCCCAGCCCAGCACCTCGCCCATCAGCTTGGCCGCGGGCTGCGCGGCGGCACGGCCACGGTCGGGCACCTGGATCCGCACCCGCAAGCGCCGGTCGAGCAGGTCGTCGAGATCGCGCGCGCCCTCGTGGGTGGCGGCGTAGACGACCTCGGCAGCCAGGTAGCTCTCCGCACCTTCCAGCGGGTTGCCCAACTCGGGACGCTGGGTGATGAGGTCGAGCACCTCCTCGATCAGGTCGCCCTGCCGTCCGAGCAGGTGGTCGACCCAGTCGACGTGCAGGCCATGCTTGTCGGCGATCTGCTCGCGCTCGCGCTTCATCGCCTCGTAGCCCACGGCGCCAAGCAGCGGCAGGTGCTTGGTGGGCGACGGGGGAACCTCCCGATCTAGGTCCTTGACCGCCTCGTCGACGACGTCCTCGGCCATGACCCGGTAGGTCGTGTACTTGCCGCCACCGATGGTGAACAGCCCCGGCGCGGACTCCAGCACACCGTGCTCCCGCGACAGGCTCGCCGTCGAGCCCTCGGTAGCCGCCAGCAACGGCCGCAGCCCGGCGAACACCCCGGTGATGTCGGACTTGGTCAGCGGGTCCCGCAGCCACTTGTTGACCTCGGACAGGACGTACTCCACGTCGGCCTGGGTCGCGACGACGTCATCGACGGACTCGTCCCAGTCGGTGTCGGTGGTGCCGATGACCCAGTGGGCGCCCCAGGGAACGACGAACAGCACGCTCGTGGCGGTCTTGGTGATCAGCCCGACGCTCATGTCGAGGCGCTCGCGCGGGACGAGCAGGTGGATGCCCTTCGAAGGGCGCACCTTGACCATGGGTTCCCCCGCCATCGCTTGGACCTTGTCGGTCCAGGGCCCGGTTGCGTTGATGATGCGCGACGCGTTCACCGTGAAATCGTCGCCGGAGACGAAGTCGTGGACGTGCACACCGTTGACCCGCCCCGTGTCGTCCTGGGTGATGCCGGTGATCGGCGCGTGGGTCATGATCAGCGCGCCGTGGTGCGCCGCGGTGCGGCCCACCGCCATAGTGTGCCTGGCGTCGTCCATCTGCCCGTCGTAGTAGCGGATCGCCCCGACGAAGGCTTCCGGGTTGAGCTCGGGAGCGACCTCGAGCGCTTTGGTCCGGGAGTAGTGCTTGTGCAGCGGCACACCGCGCTTGCCGGTGCCCATGCTGTCGTAGAGGACGACGCCGGCGCCGATGTAGGCCCGCTCCCACACGCGGTGGTTGAACGGGAACAGCAGCGGGACGGGGTGGACGAGGTGCGGGCACAGCTCGCGCAGCATGAGCGCCCGCTCGGTCAAAGCCTCGGCTACGAGCTTGAAGTTGAGCTGCTCGAGGTAGCGCAACCCCCCGTGGATGAGCTTGGTGGACTTCGACGAGGTCCCGAACGCGAAGTCCCGGGCTTCGAACAGCGCCACCCGCAGGCCACGGCTCGCGGCGTCGAGCGCGGCTCCCGCGCCGGTGATCCCACCACCGATGATGACGACGTCGAAGGACTCGTTCTTGACCCGCTCGAGGGTGGCGGACCGCTCCTCGGGGCCAAGCTTGGTGATGGGCGTCATTCGAGGTCTCCTATCTGGGGTCGGACAGCAAAGCCTATTCTGCCTGGGTGGGAGAGTAGACGACCATACCGGCTGCCCTTCCGGCCTGGGCCGACCGTCACGATGCAACGTGTCCGGTGGACCCGGTGCTGGCGGGCGAAGCCGTCTGACCCCCCAGAGCCGTGACGTCCTCCGCGATGATGCCCTCCAGGCGCCCCAGGGCGAACAGCTGCTCGTGCTCGGGTGACAACCCTCGAGCTCGCACGCTGCGGCCCCGTTGGCGGGCACGCACCACCAACGCGGTCAGCAGGCCTACGCCGTCACCGTCGAGGTGTGAGACGTCTCCGAAGTCAAGCACGAGCGTGTCCGGGTCACCCGCCACGGCCTGGTCGTGGGCGCGGGCAAGGTCGCCTTGGCTGTCCGCATCGAGCTCGCCGGACATCACCAGCGCCACGCACCGGCGCCCCAGCTCCTTGAGGACCACCGTCAGCGGCATGCTCCCCCTTCCCCTCCCACGGCCCCCCACCGCGGCAACCCCGGCTGCCCGACCCCCGGGCTGCCTGGCCGGACGCATCCTAGCGGGTTGGCGGCGGTGGTCGAACCGGGGCCGCCCCCGGCACGCCAGCCACCGGCCATCACATGCGAAACACCCCGTAGCCGACGTCGTCGAGGGGGGCGTTGGCAGCCGCCGACAGCGCCAAACCCACGACGCGGCGGGTGTCAAGCGGGTCGATCACCCCGTCGTCCCACAGCCGCGCGGTGGCGTAATAGGGGTGGCCCTGGCGCTCGTACTGGTCCCTGACGGGCTGCTTGAGCGCCTCCTCGTCGTTCTCCGACCACTCCTCCCCCGCCGCTTCGGCCTGGTCCCGGCGGATCGTGGCCAGCACGGTGGCCGCCTGCTCGCCTCCCATCACGCTGATCCGGGCGTTGGGCCACATCCACAAGAACCGGGGTTCGTACGCGCGCCCGCACATCGCGTAGTTGCCGGCGCCAAACGACCCGCCGATCACCACGGTCAGCTTGGGCACCCGCGCGCACGACACCGCGGTGACCATCTTTGCGCCGTCCTTGGCGATGCCGCCGGCTTCGTACTCGGAGCCGACCATGAAGCCGCTGACGTTCTGCAGGAACAGCAGCGGCACGCGCCGCCGGTCGCACAACTCGATGAAGTGGGCGCCCTTCAGCGCCGACTCGCGAAACAAGATCCCGTTGTTGGCGACGATCCCCACCGGATGACCGGCGATCCGTGCGAACCCGGTCACCAGGGTCGTGCCGTACCGGGCCTTGAACTCGTGCAGGCGGCTGCCGTCGACGAGCCGGGCGATGACCTCCCGGACCTCGTAGGGCGTGCGCGTGTCGGGCGGCACGACGCCATACAGGCCGGCAGGGTCAACGACGGGCTCCTCTGCGGTGGCCAGCTCCCAGGGGCGAGGAAGGCGCGGCTCGAGGGTCTCGACGATCGAGCGGACGATGCGAAGCGCGTGCGCGTCGTCCGAGGCCAGGTGGTCAGCCACGCCGGAGGTGGAGGTGTGGAGGTCGCCACCGCCGAGCTCCTCCGCGGTGACGTCCTCGCCCGTAGCGGCCTTCACCAGCGGCGGGCCGCCAAGGAAGATCGTGCCCTGCCCCGCGACGATCACCGTCTCGTCGCTCATCGCAGGGACGTAGGCACCGCCGGCGGTGCATGATCCGAGCACCGCAGCGATCTGGGGGATGCCGGCGCGACTCATCCGCGCCTGGTTGTAGAAGATCCGACCGAAGTGCTCCCGGTCGGGGAAGACTTCGTCCTGGCGGGGAAGGAACGCACCGCCCGAGTCCACGAGGTACACGCACGGCAGCCGGTTGGCCAGAGCGACCTCCTGGGCGCGCAGGTGCTTCTTGACCGTCAGCGGGTAGTACGTGCCCCCTTTGACGGTGGCGTCATTTGCGACGACGACGATCTCGCGCCCGGCCACCCGGCCCACGCCGCTGATCAGACCCGCGGCGGGCGCCTCGTCGTCGTAGCACCCGTAGGCGGCCAGCGGGCTGAGCTCCAGCAGGGCGCTGCCCGGGTCCAGCAGTCGCTCGACACGGTCGCGGGGTAGCAGCTTGCCCCGGTCGAGGTGCCGCTGCCGGGCGCGCGGCCCACCGCCTTGGGCCACGGCGTCGAGTTGCCGGCGAAGGTCTGCGACCAGCTCGCGATGGGCCGCCTCGTTGGCCTGGTACGTCGCGTCGGAGGGGTTGGCGGCGCTGGTCAGGGTCTCGCCCACGGGTGCCCCTAGCGGTCCCCGGCGGCGGGCGGGGCGTCGACAAGCGAGGAACGGACCAGCTCCAGCGCCTCCGCCGAGCCGACCGCGTCGCTGGGCGGCAGAGCCTGGGCGCCGCCTTCCACCGCCTGCTCGAACGCGCGCAGCATCGCCGCGTACGGATCCGCCCGCCAGGTGCCGATGGGCGCACCGTCGAGCAGGAGCACCGCGTCGATGTCCTCGCCGGGGTTGTACGCGTGCGGTGTGGCCAGCACGCCTTGTGTGCCCAGGACGCTCAGCCACTGATGGACTGTGCCCTCGAAACCGGCGCGCACCTGCGCCTGCACCCCGCTGGGGAACGCCAACGCCGCGCTGGTCAGGACATCCACCCCGGTGGGGCCCCGACGCGTGAACCCCACCGCCGCGAAGGGCTCCTGGCCCGTCACCCACCGGCTGGCCGCCACGCCGTAGTAGCCGACGTCGAGCAATGCCCCGCCTCCGTGCTCGAGGCGCTCTCGGTAGTTGGCTGGCTTGCGCATCGGATAGGTAAACGCAGCATCGACGGCGACCACCGCGCCGATGCGTCCGTCCTGCACGGCCTCGAGCAGCGCCTGCATGCGCGGATGGAAGTAGGCCATCGCGGCCTCCATCAGCAACGGCCGTCCGTCGGTGGCGGCCTCGGCGAGCGCCCGGGTGGACTCGACATCGTGGGTGAGGGGCTTTTCGCACAGGACATGGCGGCCCGCGGCCCGGGCCTTTGTGGCCCACTCGGCGTGCAGGTCGTTGGGCAGGGCGATGTACACCGCCTCGACCCGCTCGTTGGCCAAGACGTCGTCGTACGATCCAGCCGCGCGCGCGTCGTGGGCCGCCGCGAACGCCCGCGCGCGATCAGGGTCGCGGGACCCGACCGCTTCGAGCGCGTGGCCCGCGCCGCGGACGGCGGGCACGAACGCCTTCTCTGCGATCCCACCTGGACCGAGCAGTCCCCACCGCATCCTCGAGCCTTCCGCGTCGTCGGAACGGCAGGATCCGCAGACCGCAGCGGTGCTGTCAACTCCGGGGCGCGGGGCCGGCGCCTCCCCGGACGGCCACGTTGCACGACGCGGCGACGCACTCGATCATCGTCGGCCGTCGGTCTGCCGTCGGGCGGCCGCCGGCCGGCCGTCGGCGGCCGTCGGTCGGCTCCAGGCAACCCCATCGCGTGCCGATGCGTCTAAGCGGGTGCCGAACCTGAGGAGGAGTTCATAGTGAAGCGCTGGGCAACCCGACTCGCCATCCTCGTGGCGCTCGCCCTGGCCGTTGCGGCCTGCGGCGAGGACGAGGCAGACGACACGGCCGTGGACCTCGAAGACCCCGACCCCACCGAGGAGCCAACCGAAGACGACGAGGACGACGACGGGGTCGAGGACGAAGACGAGCCCGAGGACGACGTCGAGGCGACCCCGGAGGCCGAGGAGGACGAGGAGCCCACCGCCGAGGCTGACGACGACGACGGCGCCGGCAGCACCGCGGTGCGCGTGTGGGTGGTCCGCGACTTCGACGGCCAGCTGTGGCTGGAGTCCGAGCGCCGGGACCTCGCTGAGCCCACCGAGGCCGTCGCCGGCGCGGCGATGACCGAGCTGCTCACCCAGCCCACGATGCACCCCGAGCTGTCCCCCCCGGCGGGAACCGGCAACGAGGTGCTCGGCGTCGACCTCGCCGACGGGCTGCTGACCGTAGACGTGGACGGAACCATCCACGACGCGGCCACCGGCGCGGAGGGCGAGCAGGCGTTCCAGCAGGCGCTGGCGCACACCGGCACGCAATTCGACACCGTTGACGAGGTCCAGCTTCAAGTCGACGGCGCCGACATCGACGAGCTGTGGGGACACGTGGACTGGTCGGAGCCGATCGCTCCCGACGACGAGATGCTGGGGTTCATCGACATCGAGGAGCCGGGATGGCTCGATGACCACGGCGTGGACGAGCCGGTGACCGTCAGCGGGACCTCGCTGACTTTCGAATCCAACGTGCCGCTGACGCTGGTCGATCCCGACGGTGAGATCGTCGAAGATTCGTTCACCACCGCCGAGCAGCCCGACGTCGACGTGCGCGGCCCGTTCGAGCACACCTTCGACTCCGTGCCGGACCGGCCGGGAATGTGGACGATCATCGCCGACGAGCCCGACCCCTCGGGCGGTGAGGCCGACCGGCAGCCGTACTACGTCGAGGTCAGCATCGAGGTCGAGTAGCCGGTCGGTGGTTGAGCCGGTCGGTGGGCGGAGCCGGTCGGTGGCTTGAGCCGCCCGGCCGGTTCACCCACCGCCGCGTGTCGCAAACGCCCCCCGAAACGGGCGCCAACGCGACAAGCGACACGGACACCCACCCCCGCGTGTCGCAAACACCCCCCGAAACGGGCGCCAACGCGACAAGCGACGCTCACACCCGCCGGATCTGCCGATCGCGATGGGCGGCCAACGCCGCGGCGTGGCCGGGCACCCCGTGCACCGCTCCGCCGGGGAAGGCCGACGCGGACCCCAGATACAGGCCACGCAGGCCCGTCCGGTAGGGCGCCAGCGACGGGATCGGACGGAACACGACCTGATCCAAGCTGTAGCTGCCCCCGCCGACGTCGCCGGCGGCGAGGTTGGGATTGCCGGCCTCGAGGCCGGACGGGGTGCCGACGTGGCAGGCGATGATCCGGTCGCGGAACCCGGGCGCGAAGCGTTCGATCTGCGCCTCGACCCGCTCGGCGTGGCGCTCGTGCACCGCCGCGTCTCCATAGCCGGGGGTGCGCGTGTACGCCCAGGCCGTGTGCTTGCCCTCCGGTGCTCGCAGCGGATCGGCCAGGCTTTGCTGACCGGCGAGCAAGAACGGGCGCTCGGGCCAGTTGCCGAGCTCGACCTCGGCCACCGCGCGGGCGATCTCACCGGCGGAGCCGCCGACGTGGACCGTGCCCGCGCGCCGGGCCGGATCAGCGCTCCACGGGATGGGGTCATCCAGCGCCCAGTCCAGCTTGAACGTGCCAGGGCCGGGCCGGAAGCGCCGCAGCTTGGTGAGCATCTCCGACGGCAGCACCTCGCGGGCGACCTCGGTCAGCCGGCCTGCGGTGAGGTCGGCGACCACCACGTCGGCGGACAGTCGTTCGCCACCGGCGAGCTCGACGCCGCCGACGCGGTCGCCGGCAGCGACGATGCGGGTAACTTGCGCGCCGGTGCGGGTCCGGCCTCCCAGCGAGTGGAGGTGACTCGCAAGGGCGTTGGTCAGCTCTTGGGCACCGCCGGCGGGGCTCGGCCACCCGCGGGCGTGGCCCATCAGCTTCAGGTACGCCGCCGCGATCCCGCTGCCGGACCCAAGCGGGCCGACGTCGGAGTGCAGAGCGGACCCGTACAGCCATGCGCTGGGCGCGTCGTGGCGGAACAGGTCGTTGGCCAGCCCCGACGCGGGCGAAAGCAGCACGCGTGCGAACTCCAGCAGCCCGCTGATGCGCAGCCCCGCCGCCAGACGCAGCCCGCCGGTCACCGGCGGGAACTTGCCGAGCATCACCCGGCGAAACGCCTCGAACTTGGCGACGTAGGGGGTGATGAAGGCTTCCCAGCTGGAGCCGTCCCCGGGGGCGATCGCGTCGAGCGCACGCCGGGTGTCAGCCACCGAACGGTGCAGCGCCGGCGCGGTCCCGTCGTCCAGCGGGTGGGCCATGACCACCGGCGGGTGGACCCACCGCAGCCCGTGGTCGCGCAGCGGCCACCGCTCGAACACCGGGGACGACACGGCAGCCGGGTGGACCGCCGAGTACACGTCGTGCACGAAGCCGGGCTCGGTCAGCTCGGCCGAGCGGACTGCGCCGCCGAGGTGCTCCGTGGCCTCCAGGACCTGGGCGTCCCACCCTCGCTCGGCAAGGGTGATGGCCGCCGACAGGCCGTTTTGCCCACCACCGACGATGATCGCGCGTGGGGTCTTGGCCATCGTCAGCGCCCGTCTTCAGCGGCGGGCACGCCACCGATCGCGAACGCGATCTGGTGCAGCATGCTCTGCTCGGTGGGCCCGGCGCCCCACATCGCGTGCTGCGCCTCGTAGCCGACTCGCTCGTAGAGCCGGGCGAGATCCCACCGCAGCGGGTCCCAGGTGCCAACCGCCCGCAGGTAAGCCCGGCCGTCCTGCTCGTAGCAGACCAGTCGGTTCCGGGCGTTGCCGAGGAAGTGAGAGTCGTGGGCGGTCAGATCGATCGCCGCACGTGGCGTGGCACCGTCGGGGATGGCCGCCGGCTCGTCACGTCCGAACCGGGCGAGGCTGTCGTTGAGGTCTTCGGCGTACTCGCCCAGCTCCGCCTCGTCGGTCACCACGCGCGTGGCGGTGACGTACGCGCGCAGGAAGATCGGCGTGCGCCGTGTGGGGTGGCCGACCACCTCGATCTCCATGGTGTTGCCCTCGAGGCCCCCCGACCGAAGCGGGGTGAACCGACCGATCTCGCTGGCGATGTCGGGCCAGCGAGCAGGGTCGGCCAGCAAACCGACCGCCGCGTCGGCGCTGGGCACCTCGACGGGCGGGTAGGTGTGCCACGTCTGCTGGCGGCCTGCTGCCGTCGGGGGGGTCATGGGCCCGAGCCGGGCCTGCTGCAGGCGCAATTCGGGCTCGTACCCGCGCTTGTCTGCTGCGGTCTCGAACGCGATGCCCCACCCGCGGCGTTCGAGGTCGGCGTAGGCGTCGGGGAACCAGTCACCGTGCAGCCGGGCCGCGCCGGCCAGCAGCTGGGAGCGGTCCAGCGTGCCCCGTCCCGAGGCGCTGCCGTCCACGAAGCGGTCCAGCCCGAAAGCCTTGTGGAACGCGGCGACGTCGGCGAGGTGCAACGGCCGACCCCCGAGCCGGTACCAGCGCGTGGTCAGGATCGTGAACGCCAGCCGCAAGTCGTCGACCTCGCGCAGCCCCGGCGCACGACGGAAGTACGCAGCGTTCAGGAAGTCCGTGGCCCACCCCGCCGCGCTCGCCCGAGCGATCGACCAGCCGCCCAACCGAGCGAAGCGGGCTTGTGGCGTTCGAGCCAGGCGAGCGGCGACGAGCACGCCGGTCGCTCCAAGCAGCAACGGGGGCCAAGCAGGTGGGCGGGGCATGCGAGTACCTCGATCGGTCGTTGGGATCCGCCAGAGCACTTTCCCTGCCTTCTAGGTTCCCTCCTCTTCAGTGGCCGACACCGAACGTGTGACTCCCTAGGCGCTCGTGAGCAACATCGACGGTCGCCACGGTCACGGCACTCCGGGGCGCAGGTGGACGACGTCGCCGGCCGCCACGGTGACGTCGCCGTCGGCGGTTGCCAGGCGCAGGTTGCCCTCGGCGGTGACGGCGGTGGCGCGGCCCTCGAGGGGCTGGTGGTCGACGCGCTCGGTCGCCTCTTGGGTGCCTCGCTCGACCGAGTGGTGGTCGCCGCGCTCGACCGAGTGGTGGTCGCCGCGCTCGACCGAGTGGTGGTCGCCGCGCTCGACCGAGTGGTGGTCGCCGCGCTCGACGCGGACCCACCGGCCGAGGGTGTCGCAGCGCGCCCGGTAGCTGACCAGCGTGGGTCCGGGGTCGGCTTGCCATTGGGCGTACCGCTGATCGAGGACCCCGACGAGCCCGGCGAACAGCCGCCACCGGTCAATGCCGCGGTCTGCGCCGGCGAACTCGGCCAGGGACCCGACTTCGGCCAGGTCCGCGGGCCGCGGGACCCCGCGCCAATCGACGTTGCAGCCGATCCCCGCCACCGCAGCGCTGCCGAAGCGCTCGATCAGGATGCCGGCGACCTTGTGCCCCTCGACCAGGAGGTCGTTGGGCCACTTCAACCCCACGTCCGGCCCACGCTGCCCATCCCACAAGTGCGCACTGACCACCTCGGCGAGCACGCTGCCGATCAGCAGCGGCAACGTGCCGAACGTGGCTTCGCTGACCTGCGGGCGCAAGACGAGGCTGACCATCAACGACGAGCCGGGCGGCGCGTGCCACGACCGCCCCCGACGGCCTCGACCCGCGGTCTGCACGTCGGCGGCGACGGCGTGGATCTCGGGCACGCCGCGGCGGGCGGCGTCGGCGGCGAGCACGTTGGTCGAGCCCACCTCGTCGTGCCATTCGAAGCCGCTCAACGCGCTCGGCCCGTCGAGGAGGGCGCGCACCAGTGCGTCAGGTGGACCGTCGCTGGGACCGCCGCTCATGATGCGCATCCTCGCACGTGGGAGCAGGCACTCGGCGGCGTGGCCATCCGCAGCAGGCTGTCCGTCCTTCGGGGGCGGGTCGTTCGTCCCCCGGCGCGATCGTCGCAGGCCGACCTTCGTCCCCGGCGGGCTCTCAGTTCGGCGGCGCTCGTTGGGCAGGCGGCGTGCTCTTTAGACTCACCGCGGAGCCGCAGGTACGAACCCTGGAGGGGCCGCTTGTCAGAGACCACCGCCGAGAAGCTCGCCGAGTTGCGCCGGCGCGTCGCCGAGGCCGAGCAGGCCGGCACCGACCGCGCGGTCGAGAAGCAGCACGCCAAGGGCAAGCTGACTGCGCGTGAACGCGTCAACCTGCTGCTCGACGAAGACTCGTTCGTCGAGATGGACCGCCTGGCCACCCACCGCGCCACCGGGTTCGGCCTGGAGGAGCGCAAGGTCCCCGGCGATGGCGTGATCACCGGGTACGGCACCATCGACGGGCGACGGGTGTGCGTGTTCAGCCAGGACTTCACGGTCTTCGGCGGGTCGCTCGGGGAGGTGTTCGCCGAGAAGATCGTCAAGGTCATGGACGCCGCCATCCGCATGGGCGTGCCGATCGTCGGGCTGAACGACTCCGGGGGCGCGCGGATCCAGGAGGGCGTGGTCGCCCTCGGCGGGTACGGCGACATCTTCTACCGCAACGTCAAGGCATCGGGCGTGATCCCGCAGATCTCCGCGGTGATGGGCCCGTGTGCCGGCGGCGCGGTGTACTCCCCTGCCATGACCGACTTCGTGTTCATGGTCAAGGAAACCAGCCACATGTTCATCACCGGCCCGGAGGTGATCAAGGCCGTCACCGGCGAGGACGTCACGTTCGAGGAGCTCGGCGGGGCGATGAGCCACTCGACGAAGTCCGGGGTCGCCCACGTCGCGGCCGACGACGAGGAGACCTGCCTCGAGGACGTCAAGCTGCTGCTGTCCTACCTGCCCGAGAACAACCTGGAGGAACCGCCCCACATCACCCCGCTCGACGACCCGGACCGAGCCGACCCCGAGCTCGACACGCTGATCCCCGACAGCCCGAACGCTCCCTACGACATGCGAGAGGTCATCGGGCGCGTCGTCGATGACGAGGACTTCTTCGAGCTCAGCCCGCACTACGCGCAGAACATCGTGACCGGGTACGCGCGGCTCGACGGCCATCCGGTCGGCGTGGTGGGCAATCAGCCGCAGCACCTCGCCGGCGTCCTCGACGTGGCCGCGTCGGAGAAGGCCGCGCGGTTCGTGCGCACTTGCGACGCCTTCAACGTGCCGATCCTGACCTTCGAGGACGTTCCCGGGTTCCTGCCCGGCACCGACCAGGAGTGGGGTGGGATCATCCGCCACGGCGCCAAGCTGCTGTACGCCTACTGCGAGGCGACCGTGCCCAAGCTCACGGTCATCACCCGCAAGGCCTACGGGGGGGCGTACGACGTGATGGGGTCCAAGCACGGCGGCGCGGACGCGAACTTCGCGTGGCCCACCGCCGAGATCGCCGTGATGGGCGCCGACGGAGCGGTGAACATCCTGTACCGGCGAGAGCTAGCCGAAGTCGCTGAGCAAGGCGGTGACGTCGAGGCTCGGCGGGCCGAGCTCAGCGAGCACTACCAGCGCGAGCTGGCCAACCCCTGGCGCGCTGCAGAGCGCGGCTATCTCGACGACGTGATCGAGCCGTCGGCCACGCGTCGCACGCTGGTGCGTGCCCTCCGGTTCGCGCAGACCAAGCGACACACGCGGCCCCCACGCAAGCACGGGAACATCCCGCTGTGAGCGGCACAGCGGTGCACCAGCAGCAGCCGGGGCGGCGTCGCCGTGACTGAGCCATCCGCCCAGCTACCCGACGGCACCCGGGTGGTCGTGCGCGGAGGGGCCAGCGACGCGGAGGTGGCGGCCATCGTGGCCGCGCTGGCCATGCACGCTGAGCGCACCAGCGCCCCGAGGACGAAAAGGCGCTCGGCGTGGTTACAGGCGGCGCTGCACGAGGGGCTGGGCGCCGCTCCCGCCGCCCAGCCCAGCGACCTCCATCGCCGGCGCTGAAGCCCGACTGGGCTCAGCGCCTCGCCGAGCTGCGTCCCACTGCGCCGCTGCCGCCCAGACAGACCAGTGCGCCGGCTCCAGTGCGCTGCTTGCCGCCCGGACAAACCAGCATAAACCGCCCACGACTGGTACATCTGCACGAGATCTCGTGCAGATGTACCAGTCGGAGAGCGGCGAGTGCCAGGCAAACACCCTAAACCAGGGCGTTTAGGGCGCTAAGGCGACCGGCCGGCACTAGGGCGACCGGCCGGCACTACTCGGTGACGGTCAACGTCCCGTTCATCGTCGAGGCGTGGCCCGGGATGTCGCAGATGTACTCGTAATCGCCCGGCTCCAGCTCGACCACGTTCGTGGCGGTCTCGCCGCCGGGGATCGTGTCGACGAGCGTGATCTCGGAGGGCTCGGTGATCACGACGTTGTGATCGGCGACGCCCTCGTTTTCGAGGGTGAACTCGACGGCGCCGGCCGAGACCTCCGACGGCGCCTCGGTGAACTCGTTGTCCACGGCCACGAAGGTCGCGCTGTCGGCGATCTCGACGTCCTCGCCCGGTTCGCCGTCGCCGTTGTCGGCGGCAGCGGCGGCTTCCCGCTGCTCCGCGGGGAGTTGCTCCTCCTCAGCGATCTCTGGCTCGCCTTCGAGGCAACCGGCCAACGCGAGCACCAAGAGCACGAGCAGGCCCAACAACCGCTTGGACATGGGGGGTCGACTCCTTTGCAGATCGTTTTGCGGAGAGATGATCGTCAGCCAGTCTGACGCTGCGCCAGGCCCCGCGCCAGCCAACTGGGTCCCGCTGCCGTCGCCTCGAGCGCGACCACGCCAGCAAGGCCAGCCAAGAACCAACTGACGGCCCAGGCCAAGCTCCACCCATTGGGTGCGACGAGGCCGACCGTCAGCCATGCAGCGGTGTCGACCAGCATCGGGATGACGATCCGCGCGGCGCTGCGGCCTGCGCCGGCCCGCGAGAGGACGATGGTCAGCTGGACCCCGATGCCCGCGCCGAGCATCGGTGGTTGCCAATCGCCGACGTCGACGATCCCCGCGACCCCCAGGGCGAGCACCAGGGCAACCACCGCCCCGACCACGAGGCCACCGAGCCCGAGGAGCCCACGCAGGACGGGTCTTTCATGTCCGGACAGCCTCGCAGCGGCGACACAGCCGAACAGCACCCCTCCGATGAGCAGGAACACCGCGGCGAGAGCGTTGGCGATCTCCGCCGGCGGTGTGGACTCACCAGTAAGGCCCAACTGCCGGTCCATGGTGGCCCACACGCTGAAAGCGAGGAACCAACCGAGCAGGTGGCCAAAGCCGACGGCAAGCGGGGCCGACGCGTTTCGCGTGCGGGGCGCTTCGGTGGCCGCATCAACCATCTTGGATCCGAGTAAGACGCGCGAGCGTTCCGGCCTGAGCTGTTGACCGGAACACGGTACTGCCCGAGAAAGTGCGAGCCGGAAGCCCTCGCTAGCATGCGCACGACCTGTCCGCCGCCAGGAAGGCTTGCCCATGCCCGGGCCCGTGCTGATCGCCAACCGCGGTGAGATCGCGTGGCGGCTCCTGCGGGCGTGCCGCGAGCTCGACCTTCCCACGGTCGCGGTCTATTCCGAGGCGGATCGCCACGCGCCGTGGCTGGCCGCCGCCGACGAGGCGCACCTGCTGGGTCCCGCGCCTGCTGCCGAGAGTTACCTGGCGATCGACCGCATCGTCGCCGTCGCCCGCAATGCCGGCGCTGGGGCGGTGCATCCTGGCTACGGCTTCCTGGCCGAGAACGCCGATTTCGCCCGCGCGGTCGGCGAGGCCGGACTGACGTGGGTCGGGCCGCCCCCCCAGGCCATCGACGTGATGGCCGACAAGCTGTCAGCGCGGGCGGCTGCGCGCACGGCCGACGCCCCGGTCGTGCCCGGCACGATGGAGCCCACCACCGACGTCGAGGTGGTCGCCGCGTTCGCCGACGAGCACGGCTATCCGGTCGCGATCAAGGCCGCCCATGGAGGCGGCGGCCGGGGACTCAAGGTCGTGCGCGAACCGAGGGAGCTCTCCGAGGCGCTCGACGCCGCGCAGCGAGAATCGGTCGCCGCCTTCGGCCGCGGCGAAGTCTACGTCGAGCGCTACCTGACCCGGCCGCGCCACATCGAGATCCAGGTGCTCGCCGACACCCAAGGCACGGTGGTGCACCTCGGCGAGCGCGACTGCTCGGCCCAGCGCCGTCACCAGAAGCTCATCGAGGAGGCGCCAGCCCCGGGCCTCGACCCGCACCTGCGCGAGCGGATGGGCGCCGCCGCAGTGCGCATCGCGCGCGAGATCGGCTACGTGGGAGCGGGGACCTGCGAGTTCCTGGTCGAGGACGACGCGTTCTACTTCCTGGAGATGAACACCCGGCTGCAGGTGGAGCACCCGGTCACCGAGCTCGTCACCGGGATCGACCTAGTGCACGCGCAGCTGCGGATCGCCGACGGTCATCCTGTGGGGTTCGAACAGGCTGACGTGGCCATGCGCGGGCACGCGATCGAAGTGCGCATCAACGCCGAGCACGTAGCCGCCGGCTTCGCGCCCGCTCCCGGCTTGATCACCGCGTGGAGGCCGCCGGGTGGCCCGGGGGTGCGCGTGGACGGCGGCGCGGCTGCCGGCTGGGAGATCCCGCGGGACTACGACTCGCTCGTGGCCAAGCTGATCGCCTACGGCGGCGACCGCGACGAGGCGCGGCGCAAGCTGCTGCGCGCCTGCGGGGAGTTCGTCATCGAGGGGGTGCCCACGACCCTGGACTTCCACCGGTTCGCGCTGGCCCACCGCGACTTCGTCGACGGCAACGTGGCCACCACCACGGTCGAGGGGGAATGGGACCTATCGGCAATCTCCCCAGCCGAGGGCGCGCAGCCTGGAGCGGGCCCGGCGTCCCCGTCCTCGACCTACCTCGTCGAGGTGGACGGCCGGCGCTTCGAAGTCGCCTTGTACGAACCTGAGCCCGCCACGCAGGTGACCCGGCGCCGGCGAGCGGGATCGGCGGCCGGCCAAAGCGCCGGGCCAGGTCAGCTGACCGCGCCCATGCAGGGCACGGTGGTCAAGACCCCCGTCGGTGTCGGCGACGCTGTCGAGCGCGGCGACCTCGTGGTCGCCCTCGAGGCGATGAAGATGGAGAACCATTTGACCGCCGACCGCGACGGGGTCATCACCACACTCGAGGTCGCCCCCGGCGACGTCGTCC
>SLAO01000137.1 GCA_007126835.1 Nitriliruptorales bacterium
ACCAGCACTGCGCCGACGGTGATCGCCGAATCGGCGACGTTGAACACCGGGAACCAGCCGACGTCGATGAAGTCGACGACCGCGCCGTCGGGGAAGCCTGGCTCACGCAGCGCACGATCGACGGCGTTGCCCAACGCTCCCCCGGTCACCAGGCCGTAGGCGAACGCGAGCAGCAGACGGTCGGCCCGGGTCAGCATCCGGGCGACAAGCGCGACCACCACGACGGTCACGATCAGGAACATGCCGGTGAAACCGGGGATCCCAAAGGCCGCGTTGGGATTGCGCACCAAGGTGAGCGCCAGCAGCCCCAGGTCGATCGGGCCGTCCGCGAGATGCCACTCCGCTAACAGCTTCGTGGCCTGATCGAGCACCACGACGACCCCGGCGACCCCGACCGCCACGACCCACACCAGCCGGCCCGGCAGCGCACGTCGGGGCGAACCTGGCCCCTCGTTGCCTGGACGTGCGTCGACGGTGTCTTGGCTCACGACACCCGGCGGGTGCTGCTCGCGCATTCCATGCACAGCTCGGCGTCAGGCCGCGCCTCGAGCCGGGCGGCGGGAATGGCCTTGCCACAGGACGAGCAGCGCCCGTACGTGCCGTCATCGATGCGCTTGAGTGCGTTGTCGATGCGCAGCAGACCCTCCCGCGCCTGCTCAGCCAGCGACTTCAGGCGCTCGCGCTCGACCGCGGCGGCGCCCTGGTCGGCTTCGTCGGGCTTGGGCGAGCGCCATTCCTCGTCGTCGGCCTCAGCCCGCAGGCGGGCCTCCTGGTCGGCGAGTTGGACGCGTTCGGCCTCGAGGCGCTTGCGCGCCTCGGCGAGATCCGGAGTGTCGTCGGCAGACATGGTGCGCGGGAGTGTAGCTACGTGGCGCGCTGACCACACGCACCTCCGTCAACGCGGCGCCGCTGGGCCGCACCGCCGCTACCCCGGGGCGGCGAGGCGCGCGGCAACCTCCGCGGGTGACCGGCCTACCACGCGCACCACCTTGTCGCGCCCGCGGGCGCCCCCCACCAACTCGAGATCGCGGGCGCGCACCCCCAGCTGCGTCGCCAGGGCGTCGAGCAGCGCGTCGTTGGCCTTTCCTTCGACCGGCGGGGCGGCGACTCGGACCTTGACCGCGTCCCCGTGGCGTCCAACCACCTGCGAGGTCTTGGCTCTGGGCACCACGCGCACGCGCAGCCGCGTGCCATCGCCGTCGGCAGTGCAGCAGGCGGCATAGGCGCTCATGCCCGCTACTATCCTCCCGTCGACCGATCCCTGCCACTGGGAGGAGCAGCGTGGGCTTCGCCGCTGTCCCGCAACAACCGGACTTCCCCGCGCTCGAGGAGCGGGTCCTCGCCCGCTGGAGCGAGCGCGGGATCGTCCGTCGCGCTCTGGAGGCGAACCCGCAGGGCGACTTGTTCCGGTTCTACGAGGGCCCGCCCACCGCGAACGGCAAGCCCGGGGTCCACCACATCGAGGCGCGGGTCTTCAAGGACCTGTTCCCCCGCTACCGGCAGATGAAAGGCCAGCGGGTCCCCCGCAAGGCCGGCTGGGACTGCCACGGCATCCCCGTCGAGCTCGAGGTGGAAAAGGAACTCGGCTTCACCCGCAAGCAGGACATCGAGGAGTACGGAGTCGAGGCGTTCAACGCCCGCTGCCGCGAATCGGTGCAGCGCTACGTGGCCGACTGGAACCGGTTGACCGAGCGGATCGCGTTCTGGGTCGACACCGAGGACGCATACTGGACGATGACCGCCGAGTACGTCGAGAGCGTGTGGTGGTCGCTCCAGCGTCTCTGGGACGAGGGCCTGATCTACGAGGGGCACCGGGTGGTCCCCTACTGCCCCCGCTGCGGCACGGCGCTGTCCGATCACGAAGTCGCCCAGGGCTACGCGCAGACCGAGGACCCCTCGGTGTACGTCCGCTTCCCGATGACCACTGGCCCCCTGGCCGAGGAGGGCGCGTCGCTGCTGGTGTGGACCACGACGCCGTGGACGCTGATCTCCAACACCGCGGTGGCCGTGGGGGCCGACATCGGCTACGTGCTCGCCGGCACCGCGACGCACGGCCGGGTGGTGTTAGCCGCCGATCTCGTCACCGACGTCCTCGGCGAGGACGCGACCGTCATCCGGGAGGTCGCCCACGACGAGCTGGCGGGCCAGCACTACGAGGGCCCGTTTGACTTCGTGGGTCCGGGCACCGGCCGTCAGGACGACGGGCGCGACTGGCGCTACGTCACCGTCGGCGACTTCGTGACCACCAGCGAGGGCACGGGCATCGTCCACCTCGCCCCCGCGTTCGGCGCCGACGACTTAGAGGTCGGCAAGGCCCACGACCTGCCCGTGGTCAACCCCGTCGACGCCGAGGGCCGGTTCACCGAGGAGGTGCCCGACTTCGCCGGGTTGTTCGTCAAGGACGCCGACCCGGCGATCATCGACGACATGGCCGCGCGCGGCATCCTCGTGGCGTCAGGCACCTACGAGCACACGTATCCGTTCTGCTGGCGCTGTGACACCCCGCTGATCTACTACGCCAAGCCGTCGTGGTACATCGCCACCACGAAGGTTCGGGACCGCCTCCTCGAGGTCAACGCCGGGGTGGACTGGCATCCCGAGCACATCCGCGACGGCCGATTTGGGGACTGGCTCGCCAACAACGTCGACTGGTCGCTGTCGCGGGAGCGCTACTGGGGCACGCCGTTGCCGCTGTGGCGCTGCGACGGGTGCGCTGACGTCACCGCGGTGGGCAGCCGGGCGGAGCTGTCTGACCTGACCGGTCGGGACCACTCCGCGCTCGACCCGCACCGGCCCTACGTCGACGAGATCACGCTGCCCTGCGACTGCGG
This sequence comes from Nitriliruptorales bacterium, assembly GCA_007126835.1. GTDB lineage: Bacteria > Actinomycetota > Nitriliruptoria > Euzebyales > Egibacteraceae > SLAO01. The sequence continues at coordinate 2,832 of SLAO01000137.1, forward strand.
CGGCGTCAAGCACCGCGTCCCGGAGGTCATCGACGCCTGGTACGACTCCGGCTCGATGCCGTTCGCCCAGTTCGGCTACCCCCACGCCGAAGGCAGCCGGGAGCTGTTCGCCGAGCGCTTCCCGGCCGACTACATCTGCGAGGCGATCGACCAGACGCGGGGTTGGTTCTACTCGCTGATGGCGGTCTCGACGCTGCTTTTCGACCAGAACAGCTACCGCACCGTGCTATGCCTCGGGCACATCGTTGACGAGGACGGACGCAAGATGTCCAAGCGCCTCGGCAACGTCATCGACCCGTGGGACCTGATCGGCTCCCGGGGGGCCGACGCGGTTCGCTGGCTGATGCTGACCGACGGGTCGCCGTGGGTGACCAGGCGGGTGGGGTACGACACCGTCGACGAGGTCGTCCGCAAGGTGCTGCTGACCCTGTGGAACACCGTGTACTTCTTCGCCACGTACGCGCGTCTGGACGGTTGGACCCCGCAGGCAGCGGATCCGCCGCCGGTCGGCGAGCGCCCGGTGATGGACCGGTGGATCCTGGCCGAGCTGGCCGACGTGGTTTCAACCGTCGACGACGCGCTGGCGGTGTACGACGCCACCACGGCGGGGCGTCGCATCCAGCAGTTCATCGACGACCTGTCCAACTGGTACGTGCGACGGACGCGCCGGCGGTTCTGGGCGCCGGTGACCGCCGACAACGCCGACAAGGACGCCGCGTTCTCGACGCTGCACACCTGCTTGTCGACGCTTGCGCAGGTCCTGGCCCCGCTGACGCCGTTCATCGCCGAGGAGCTGTGGGAGCGCCTCGTGCGCGACACCGACCCCGACGCTGCGGATTCGGTGCACCTGACGGCCTTCCCCGAGGCCGACGCCGGGCTGGCCGACGAGCGCCTGCGCGCGGCCATGGGCACCGCCCGGCGCGTGACCGCCCTCGGGCGGAAGGCGCGGGAGGACGCCGGCGTGGGCGTGCGCCAGCCGCTGGCGCAAGCGCTGGTCACGCTGCCCGCCGCCGAGCGGACGACGTGGGCGCTGGTCTCTGACATCGTCGCCGAGGAGCTCAACGTCCGCGCGACCGCGCTGCCCGAGGGCGACACCGGCACGGTCACCCGCCGCCTCAAGCCCAACTACCGGGCACTGGGCCCCGAGCACGGCCCGCGCACCCCGGTCGTGGCCGAGGCGATCACGCGCGCGGATGCCGACGCGGTCGCCCGGGCACTCGACGAGCACGGGGCGGCCGACATCGACGTGGAAGGCCACGCGATCACCGTCACGTCCGAGCAGGTCCAGGTGATCGAGGAATCGGTCACCGGCTGGGAGGTCGCCAGCGACGGGGCCTACGGCGTCGCGCTCGACCTCGACATCGACGACGAGCTGCGCTCGGAGGGCGTCGCCCGGGAGCTGATCCGCTCGCTCAACGACCTGCGAAAGCGCCAGGACCTGCAACTCGATGCCCGCGTGCGCCTCGTCGTCGACGCGGACCCGGACCTCGTGCCCGCCATCGAGGCGCATCGCGACACCATCGCCGCTGAGGTGCTGGCCACGTCAGTGGAGTTGGCCAGCGCACCCGACGGCCAGCGCGTCGACGTCGGCACCGCCGGCGGCGCCAGGATCGCGATGACCCCCGACCCGGGGTGATGCACCACCTGCGCGACCGGGGGCCGCGCCGGCAGCTGCGTGGTGGCAGCGGCCGCCGCGGCCTGCTGGGCGTCGGGACGCTCGTGGCCGCGATCGCCGGTGTGCTGGGCTGGCGCATGCGCGGAGGCGCCGACCCGCGCGGTGACGGGCCGGTCACCGAACCCGCGTTGCTCGCCGCCCTGGCGGCGTGGACTCCGGCGCGGGCAGCGACACCCGCCGGCCAGGTCCTGGCCTACCTGTGGGCGGCCCCCAACACGCTGGCTGGTCTCGCGGTCGCGGCCACCTGCCGGGGTTCGCTCCGGCGGGTGGACGGGGCGCTGGCCGTCTGCGGGGCCCGTGGGCCGCTCGGGCGGATGCTGGCCCGGCGCGGGTTCTCGGCGACCACCCTGGGGCATGTGATCATCGCCCGGGGTGAGCCCTCCCCGGCGTTGCTGGCCCACGAGTTGTGCCACACGCGTCAGGCCGAGCGCCTGGGCGTCGCCTTCGGACCGGTCTACCTCGCGCTGCTGACCGTTTACGGCTACCGTCGGCACCCGATGGAGCGCGCGGCGCGCACCGCAGCTCAGCGCGCCTCGGACCCTGGCTCGGAGTCGGGCTCCTCGGCGCGGTCCGCAGCGGGCTGATCGCTCGGCTGCTCGTCAGGAGGCGACGCACCCGACCAGGTTGGCTCGCGCGTTACCGGCGTAGGGGCGATCGGGCGGTGACGGGCCAGACCCAGCGCGAGCAGCCCACCGGCGGCCAACGCGGACGCGATCGAGGCGAGCACGAGATCCTCGTTGCTCAGGGCCGCACCGGCGATCAGCAGTGCCCCTGCGAGAACGAGGAGCAGCAGGCTCGCGACGAGCACCGGCTAGTCGTCGCCGAGCCCGGCGCCCATCTGGTCGACCTGTACCTCGCCGAGCTGTTCGACCGAGGGCGGGATGTCGGGCAGCGGCAGCCGGTCGATCACCGACAGCTGCTCGCTGATCACGGCCTCCACGCGGTCGCGGTAGTCGTCCCGGAACGCCCGCAGCTCCGCGACCGACCGCCGGATGCGCTCTGCCGCGGCCTGTGCGGTCTGACGCTCCTCACGAGCGTCCTCCTCGGCGCGTCTGCGCAGCTCCGTCGCTTCGTTGCGCGCGTCCTCGCGCAGCTGCTCGGCCTCGCTGCGGGCCTCCTCGCGTAGCTGCTCGGCCTCGGCCTGGGCTTGGGCGACGGTTTGCTCGGCGGTGCGTTCGGCGGTGAGCAGGGTGCGGCTTAGCAGCTGCTCCTGCTCTCCCGCGGTCGTCGTGGCCTGCCGCTCGGCTGCCTCTGCTCGCGCGATCGCCTCGTCGCGTGCCCGGGTCAGCTCAGTCAGCTGCTCCGAGACGCGATCGAGGAACGCGTCGACCTCTTCGGGGTCGTAGCCGCGGAAGCGCTCCTTGAAGACCTGGTTCTCGACGTCCTGGGGTGTCAGGCTCATTGGAACAACGGACCTCCCGTCAGGGTGCACACGAGCGGTTGCACCACGATGCTCAAGACGAGGAACACGATGATCGGCGAAAGGTCGAGCGCGGCTGCGCCGATGCGCACAGGCGGGATCAGCCCGCGAACCGGGTTGAGCACGGGGTCAGTGACCGCGCGCACCGCGTTGGCCAGCGGCTGGATCGGTTCGGGGACCGATCGCACCCAGGACAGGATGATCCGCACGATCAGCACCAGGTAGTACAGGGTGACGAGCGAACAGAGGATGCCGGGGGGGTTCATCGCAGAGGGCCGATCGTCGCGTCTTAGGCCTGGTTGAAGAACCCGCGCTCACCCAGCCGCCGGCGTTCCTCGCTCGACACGTCGACGCCGGCGGGTGTCAGCAGGAACACGCGGTCGCCCACGCGCTCGATGCGCCCGTCCAGGCCGAAGATCAGGCCCGAGGCGAAGTCGAGCATCCGCTTGGCGACGCTCTCACTGGCCCCCGCGAGGTTCATGATCACCGGGATCCCGCTGCGGAACCGCTCCCCGACCTCCTCGACGTCGTTGAAGGTCGTGGGGTTGGTCAGATGGACCTTGCCGCCCGACATCGGCGCCGGCTCGGGCCCGGGGGCCGGGGCCAGCGAGGGGGCCCGCTCCGGACGGGACTGCGCGATACGCCGGACGTTGGTGTGCTCAGCCTGCCGCGAGGCGGCTGCGGCCGGCTCCGGTGAACGGCGCGGCTGCGGGGCCTCGCCCTCCTCCGGGAGGTACTCGTCCTCGTACTCCTCGACAAGCCCGAGGTAGGCGAGGGTGCGCTTCCATGTGCCCGACATCTCATCCTCTCCTGTGCTCAGGCCGGCGTCGGCCGCGGGCCGAAGACCGCCTCGCCGACGCGGACGATGGTTGCGCCCTCTTCCACGGCGATGTCGAAGTCGGAGGTCATCCCCATCGACAGATGCTGCACCTCGGGGAACCGTGGGCGAAGCTCGTCGCGCAGGTCCCGCAGCCGCGCGAACAGCGGCCTGGGGTCGACGCCGGCGGGCGGGATGGTCATCAGCCCCTGGCACGACAGCCCGTCCATGGCACGGACCCGCGATACGACGTCGGCGGCCTCCGGCAAGGCGACGCCGGCCTTGGCGGGGTCCTCGCCCACGTTGACCTGCACGAGGACGGGCTGGATGCGCCCCAGCCCCACGGCGCGCTCGGAGATTGCCACGGCCAGGGGCTCCCGATCGACGGAGTGCACGAGGCTGGCCAGGCCGACGACCACCTTGACCTTGTTGCGCTGAAGGCGCCCGACGAAGTGCCAGCGCACCCCCGGCCCGAGGTCGGCGGCTTTGGCCTCGAGCTCCTGGGCCCGGCTCTCGCCGAAGTCGACATGGCCGCTGTCCCGGGCTGCACGCACCGCGTCCGCATCGAACCCCTTGGACACGGCCACCAGCGTGACCGCGCCCGGCGACCGGCCGCTGCGCTCGGCAGCATCGACGATCCGACCACGGGCCTCGGCCAGGCGGACCGCGATCGTCTGGGACGGGGACGCAGGCATCATCACAGGCCCCAGTGTAGGGAGCGCCGACCCTGCTCTGGCGGAGGCGGTGTCGTCTCGCTGCGTCGCACGACGACGCCGGCCTGGCGGCCCTGACCTGGGTCAGCGCGGTGGCTGAACCACCGGTCGGGGTGGCAGTGGGTGCAGGAGCCGGCCTCGGCGATGCTTCCCACGCCTGCCGCGCGAAGCTGCGCGCGGACGCCGGCCGGCAGATCCAGCGAGGACGTGCCCCACGAGGTCGTGGCGGCAGCTTCGGGCACGGCGCCGGCCACCTCCTCGGTGAGGCTGGCGGGCACCTCGTAGCAGCATCCTCCGATGGCCGGGCCGACGACGGCGCGCACCGACTCGGGAGCAGTCGGCGCCAGGGCGGCGACCGCGGCGCCGACCACTCCGAGCTGCACGCCCTGGCGTCCGGCGTGCACCGCAGCCACGCCCCTGCCGGGATCTACAAGCAGGACCGGCACGCAGTCAGCGACCATCACCACCAACGCCAGGTCGGTGTCGAACGTGACGAGGGCGTCGACTCCCTTGATGGCGTCGGCGTGGTCGGTGACCCCACGCCCGCCGTGCTCTCCACCCACGACCGCGACGTCGCGACCGTGGACCTGCTCCATGAACACGGCGCAGCCCGCATCGAGGCCGACGGCGCCGAGCAAGGCACCGCGTGCGGCCTGGGGGCGGCCCACGCCGACCTGCAGGGACACGTTGCCCGACCCGTTGCCTCCGTTCTGACGCGCTGAGAAGGCGGCCAGCGCCGCGGGGTCACCCGGGATCTCGAAGGGCGCGCCCGCCGACGGGCCGCCGACCGCCGCTCTCACCGCTTCAAGAAGCTGGGGATGTCGAGGTCATCCTCGCCCTCGTCGCTTCCGTCATCGAGGAGCAACGGGGGGCGCGCGGGGGCCTCGACGTCACCGTCACCGGCGTCGGCGTCGGCCTGGGGCTGGGCCTGCTCGGTCTCGTTGTCGTCCGCGCCGAAGACGTCGTCGTCATCGTCGTCGAGCCCGAGATCGGCCAACGATGATGCGGTGGGTTGGCCCGCCGGGGAGGCAGCGTTGCCGCTCTGGCCTGCAACGGGCGTCGGCGTGGCGAAGGACTGGTCGAAGCCAGCGGCGATGACCGTGACCTTGACCTCGTCGCCGAGCGCGTCGTCGATGACCGTGCCGAAGATGATGTTGGCGTCGTCGTCGGCCGCCTGGGCGATGACCTCGGCGGCCTCGTTCACCTCGTACAGGCCGAGGTCGCTGCCGCCGGAGATCGTCAGCAGCACCCCGCGTGCGCCCTCGACAGACGCCTCCAGCAGCGGCGACGACACAGCCATGCGGGCTGCTTCGAGGGCCCGGTTCTCGCCCCGCGCCTTGCCGATGCCCATCAAGGCGCTGCCAGCCTCGCGCATGATGGTGGACACGTCGGCGAAGTCGGTGTTGATCAGCCCCGGGGTGGTGATCAGATCGGTGATCCCCGCCACACCCTGCAGGAGGATGTCGTCAGCGAGGCGGAACGCCTGCAGCATCGAGGTGTTGGCGTCGGCGATCTCGAGCAGGCGGTCGTTGGGGATGACGATCAGGGTGTCGACAGCCTCGCGAAGCTCCTCCACACCCTTCTCGGCCTGCACGCTGCGGCGGCGACCCTCGAAGCTGAACGGTCGGGTGACCACCCCGATGGTCAAGGCCCCGATGCCCTTGGCGACCTCGGCGATCACCGGCGCGCCGCCGGTGCCGGTCCCCCCGCCCTCACCGGCGGTGACGAAGACCATGTCGGCGCCCTTTAGGGCCTCCTCGATCTCGTCGCTGTGCTCCTCGGCGGCCTTGCGCCCGATGCCGGGGTCGCTGCCGGCACCCAGGCCGCGAGTCAGCTCGCGCCCGACGTCGAGCTTGACGTCGGCGTCGGACATCAGCAGCGCTTGTGCGTCGGTGTTGACCGCGACGAACTCGACGCCTTTGAGGTCGGCGTCGATCATCCGGTTCACGGCGTTCACGCCGCCTCCGCCGATGCCCAGGACCTTGATGACCGCAAGGTAGTTCTGAGGTGCCGCCACGGATGCTCCTTGCCTTTGGCGATGATGGGCCGCCCGAAGCCGGCGTGAGAGCCCGAGCGCACGATCATCTCGTCGCTCCCACGCTGGGTTTCCCTAACCCTCAAGTAGAGGGTTATTGTTATGTCAACCTCTGGTTGGGCGTGACCTTACGCACGAGCCCGGGCAACGTCAAGCAGCCCCGCATGTCCCAGCGACCGTGCGGCCGACGTCACCCGTCGTCGTTCCGTGGGACCAGCACCGGGTTCGACGGCACCCGGACGTCGAGCTCCTCCACGGCGTCTTCCTCGGAACGCAGCCGGTCATCGGGCTGTGCGAGCAGCGCCTCGATCACCTCGGCCTTGCGCTCGACGTCGTCGGCTGCCCCCACGCGGGCCCAGACCTGGCCCCCGTCGGGTCCGGTCAGCCGCATCCGCAGCCCGCGCTCGCTGGGTGCGTCGTAGCGATCGACGCGTCCGGCCAGATCGTCGGGTAGGGCATCATGAAACGCCAGGGCGTTGGCCACCGCGGCGTCGGACAGCGCCACCCCCGGACCGGGCAGCACCGAGTTGGGGGCGTCGATGCGCACGGTGTCCTCCTCGGACACGCCCCCGGCGAGCACGACACCGTCGGCGTCAACGGTCCAAGCGGAGTCTTCGAGGCGCACCTCCGCCGCGGGACGCCGCGGGGTGACGGTCACCTCCACCGTGGCGGGGGGCGTGCGGCGGACCTGCGCCCGCGCGACCCAGGCGAGATCAGCGATGGCCTCGGCGCCCGCGCGCGTGTCGGCCAGCGCGAGGTTGTCTCCCACGCCGATGCCCAGGGCCTCCCGGACGTCGTCCTCGCGGTCAGCCGACGCACCCTGGACGACGACCGCGTCGATGGAGAACAGCGGGGAGGCCACCGCAGCCGCGCCTGCGCTGACGAGCGCCACAAGCAGACCCAGGCTGACCAGCCAGCGCCGCCGTCGACGACGCCGGTCGTGGGCGACCGCCGCGCGCCGTGCGGCGATGCGGTCGTCCATCGCCGGACGTGGCCGCGTCGGGGCGCTCATGCCCGTCGGGCCCTGGTCACCGGCCGCGCTCCAGCTTGCTCAGCAGCTGCGGCCCGATCTCGGTGATGTCACCGGCCCCCATCGTCAGGACGAGGTCGCCGGGCCGGGCTTCGGCCACGACGGCTTCGACCAGCCCGGAGCGGTCCTGGACGAACGTGGTCGGGACGCCGACCTGCCGGGCGGCGTCGGCCACGAGTGCGCCGGTGACACCGGCTACGGGGGTCTCCCCGGCCCCGTAGACGTCGGCGACGATGGCCACGTCGGCGGCCTCCAGCGCCCTGCCCAGGTCTGCTCCGAGCGCCGCGGTGCGCGAGTACCGGTGGGGCTGGAACACCGCGAGGATGCGGCCGCTGGGTGCGATCTGACGCGCGGAGCTCAAGCTGGCCGCAAGCTCCGTGGGGTGGTGGGCGTAGTCGTCCACGACGGTGACCCCGTGGCTCTCCCCGATCCGCTGGAAGCGGCGCTGGGTGCCCGAGAAGCGGCCGAGGCCGTCCCGGACGGCTTCGAGGTCCGCGCCGGCCCACAGCGCCGCGGCGATCGCCGCTGTGGCGTTGGTCACGTTGTGGTGGCCAGCCAGACGCAGGCGGAACTGCCCGAGCTCCTGGTCTCCGTCGAGCACCGAGAAGCGTGACCCGTGGGCTTCGTAGTCCTCGTGCGTGATCCGGATGTCCGCCGCGGGCCCTCGCCCGTAAGTCCGCACGGGTCCGCTGGCGGCCTCGAGCAGGCGCAACGCGCCCGGGTCGTCGACGCACACGATCGCCGGCGCCCCCGGCGATCGTCGATCGAGAAACGCCCGAAAGGCGGCGTCCACCGCGGCGAGGTCGGCGAAGTGATCGTGGTGGTCGAGGTCCACGTTCGTCACGATCGCGCAGTCCGGCTCGAACGCGAGAAACGAGGAGTCCGACTCGTCGGCCTCGGCCACGAACACCTCGCCGGTCCCGTGATGGGCGCTGGTGCCGGCCTCGTGCAGCCGCCCGCCGATCGCGAACGACGGGTCGAGTCCGGCGGCCTGCAGCGCCACGGTGGTCATCGCGGTCGTCGTCGTCTTGCCGTGGGTGCCGGCGACGAGAAGCCCGCGGTGGCCGGTGATCAACGCGGCGAGCAGCTCGGCTCGGCGCAGCACCGGGATGCCGGCCGCCTGCGCAGCGACGACTTCGGGGTTGTCGGGCGGGATGGCGGTGGACACAGCCACGAGGTCGGCTCCGTCGATGTTGCCGGCGTCGTGGTCGAGCCGGACGTCGGCGCCCATCGCCTGCAGGGCGGTCGTCGTCCTGCCCCCGCGCAGGTCGCTGCCGCTGACGGGATGGCCGCGCTCGATCAACAGCTGGGCGAGCGCGCTCATCCCGGCACCGCCGATCCCGACGAGGTGCACGCGCGCTCCAGCCGACAGGGCCGGTGGGGTCATGGCTCGGATCCGTTCTGCGTCTGGTCCGGGGAGTCGGGCGGTCGGCGGTCGCGACCGTTGCGAGCCACCGACAGCAGCAGGCCGACCGCGGTCATGGTGATCACCAGCGACGAGCCTCCCACGCTGACCAGCGGCAGCGTGACGCCGGTGACCGGCAAGAGGCCGACGACCGAGCCGATGTTGATCGTGGCCTGCATCAGCAGCCAGCCGGTTATGCCGGTCGCGATCAGCCGCCCGAACGGGTCCCTGGCTGCTCGCGCGGTCCGCACCCCGCCGATCGCCAGCGCAACGTACAGCAGCAGCGTCACCGAAGCGCCCACGAGCCCGAGCTCCTCGCCGATGATCGCGAAGATGAAGTCGGTGTCGGCGTTGGGCAGGTACAGCCACTTGCCCCGCCCCTGTCCGAGCCCGGTGCCCAGCCAGCCACCCGAGCCGAGGGCGAGGAAGCCCTGCACGGACTGGTAGCCCATGTTGGCGGGGTCGGCCATGGGGTCGAGCCAGGCGGTGATGCGCGCGGTGCGGAACCCGACCTGGGTGATCGCCACGGCTCCGAAGACCGCCAAGGCCGCTGCCCCTGCGGCCACCAGGCGGGCGGGCAACCCCGCGGTGAACAGCAACAGCCCGCCGATGGCCAGCAACAACGCGGACGTCTCGAGGTCCGGCTCGGCCATCACCATCCCGGCCACCAGCACCAGCAGCGGCACCGCCGGCATCAGCATCCCGTGCAGGTCCCCCGCCCGGATGCGGTGCCAGCGCCGGGCCAGGACGTGGGCGATGTACAGCGGGACCGCCAGCTTGAGGATCTCGCTGGGCTGCAGGGTCACCGGACCGACCCGCAGCCAGCGGCGCGCTCCGTAGGCCTCCAGGCCGATGCTGGGTACGAGGACGAGGGCCGACAGCACCAGCCCGACGATCAGCAGCGGACCGGCGGCCCTGCGCCATACCCCCGGATCGAGCCGGGCGGCGACGGTCATCGGGACGAGGCCGATCAGGCACCACAGAAGCTGGCGGCGGAAGATGCCGAAGGGGTCCCCGGTCTCCGCGGTCGACCGCACGAACGACGCCGAGAAGCTCATCACCAGCCCGAGCACGAGCAGCACCACGACGGTCGCGGTCAGCAGCGCCGCCTGCGGGGTCGGGCGCCCCGCCGTGCGCGGGCGGGGCAGGCGCTCGGCGAGCGCCCTCATCTTCTGTCACCTCCTGCATCGAGTGCCGCGACCGCGGCAGCGAACGCCCGGCCGCGGGCAGCGTAGTCCACGAACTGGTCCATCGACGCGCAAGCCGGCGCCAGCAAGACCGTCTCGCCCGGCCGTGCGAGCTGTGCCGCGTCGGCGACCGCGCGGTGCAGCTCGCCGGCTTCGGTGACCTCGACGCCCTGCGCCCGGGCCAGGGCCGCGACGTCGGGGCCGCTGGTGCCGATCGTGACCGCGTGGCGGACGTGCGCTGCCACGGGCTCGGCCAGTGCGGCGAACTCCAGGCCCTTGGCGAGACCGCCGGCGATCCACACGATGTCGGGCTCATCCGACGACGCGCACGCCGCCAGGGCCGCAGCGGCCGCGTGCGGGTTGGTGGCCTTCGAATCGTCGATCCAGGACACCCCGCCGCGACGGGCGACCAGCGCCAGGCGATGGGGCCCCGGGCTGAAGGCCTTCAGCGGCCCCGCCAGGTCGCCGGGCTCGGCGCCGGCCACCAGGGCAGCGGCCACGGCCGCGCAGGCGTTGGCGACGTTGTGGCGGCCCTGCAGGGCGAGGTCTCCGAGGTCGGCGATGGGCTCGAGCGCGCCGTCCAGCCGCGAGGCGATCGCATGCTCGGCGACACCGACCTGGCCTGGTTCGGGGACGCCGCCGGTGACCTGCACGACGCGTCCGCGCGCAGGATGCTCGGTGACGGCTCGCCGCGCGCCGGCGTCGTCGCCGACCACCAGCGCCGAGTCGGCCCCGGACTGCGTCCACGCGCGGGCCTTGGCCGCCACGTAGGCGTCGAGGTCGCCGTGCCAGTCGAGGTGGTCGGGCGCCACGTTGAGCAGGACGGTGACGTCGGGAGCTAGCTGCTCGGTGAAGCGCAGCTGGAAGCTGGACAGCTCCGCGACGACCAGTGCCGGCGGGGGGTCCACCGCCAGCAGGTCGGTCAGGGGGGTGCCGATGTTGCCCCCCACCGGCGCGTCGAGCAGGGCAGCCAGCAGCTCGGTGGTCGTGGTCTTGCCGTTGGTCCCGGTGACGGCGATTAACCGCGTCGCCCCGGCGGCCAGGCGCCAGGCGAGCTCCGGCTCGCTCCAGACGGGGATTCCACGCTCCAGCGCGCCAGCCAGCAACGGGCTCGACTGGGCGATGCCCGGGGAGGGCACGACCAGGTCGACGCCATCGAGCAACGAGGGGTCGTCGAACGCCACGTCGAGTTCGCAGTGCACCCCTCGCGCCGCGAGGCCAGCCGCCCGCTCGGCCGCTGCGGGACCGTGCCCGGCTTCGATCACGTCCACCCGGGCGCCGCGCGACGCGAGCGCGCGGGCCGCCGCCGCACCCGACACCCCGAGGCCGGCGACCAGGACGCGCCCATCGGTCCAGTTCCGGGTCACAACGCCCCCGTTCTCGCCAGGAAGTCGGCGTAGAACAGTCCGACGCCCATCAATACGAACAAGCCGGCGATCATCCAGAACCGGACGATCACCGTGGTCTCCTGCCAGCCGCGCAGCTCGAAGTGGTGATGCAGCGGCGCCATGCGGAACACCCGCCGGCGCGTGAGCTTGAACCCTCCCACCTGGATGATCACCGACGCGGTCTCGAGCACATAGAGGCCGGCGAGCACGACGAGCAGGAGCTCGGTCTCGGTCAGCACGGCCAGCGCGGCGAGCATCCCGCCGATGGCCAGCGAGCCGGTGTCGCCCATGAAGATCTGCGCGGGCGGGGCGTTCCACCACAAAAACCCGAGCGCGGCGCCGCAGGCGGCGGCGGCAGCGACCGCGACGGCGTCGGCGTGGAGCCAGGCCTCCAGCGAGTAGACCCCGCTGAAGGCGACGAGCTCGTCGCCGACGATCGTCGCCTCACCGTTGCGGAAGATCCAGTAGGCGATGAACGTGTACGCACCGAAGATGAGCGCGCTCGTTCCGGCGGCCAGACCGTCGAGGCCGTCGGTCAGGTTGACGGCGTTGGACGACGCCGCCAGCACGACGAAGATCCACAGGACGAAGAAGGCCCCCAGGTCGAAGTCGGTCTGGCCGATGACCGACAGCCGCGTCGAGGTGTCGGCGACGTACTGCGCGCCCAGGGCGAAGGCCACCGCTACGAGGGCTTGGCCCCCGAACTTCGCCGTGGAGGTCAATCCCAGGCTGCGGTTGCGCCGCAGCTTGATGTAGTCGTCCAGGAAGCCGACGGCACCCATCCCCGCGAAGGCGCCGATGGCGAGGATGCCCCCCGCCGACAGCCCCGGCCCGACGGTGAACGACGCCACGAAATAGGCGATCAGGGCCGACAGGATGATCGCCGTCCCGCCCATCGTCGGCGTGCCGCGCTTGGACAGGTGGGCTTGTGGCCCGTCATCGCGGATGAGCTGACCGTAGCCCTTGCCGCGGAAGAAGCGGATGACCACAGGGGTGCCCAGCAGCGCGAGCGTCAGCGCGAGCCCGCCGGCCAGCAAGATGGCGATCATGTCGGCCGACTTTCGGTCAGCTCGAGGGCCAGGTGCTCGAGGCCGACCGAGCGGCTGGCCTTGACGAGCACCGCGTCGCCGGAGGCCACGCTCGTGGTCAGCAGCTCACGGGCGCCAGCGGCATCTTCCACGGCGATGATCTCGCCATCGAACCCGGCGGCGCGGGCGCCCGCCGCGATCTCCTCGGCATCGGCCCCGACCGGCACGAGCCGGTCGATGCCCAGACGCGCACAGCGCTGACCGATCTCGCGATGCGCCTGCGCGCTGCCGGGACCGAGCTCGGCCATGAGCCCGAGCACCGCCCACCGCCGGGGTGCGCTCAACGCCGCCAGCGTGTCGAGGGCCGCGGCAGTCGACGAGGGATTGGCGTTGTAGGCATCGTTGATGACGACCACGCCGTCGTCGCGCTGGTGCAGCTCCATGCGCCACGGCGACAGTTGCGCGGAGGCCAGCCCCGCGGCCGCGTCGGCGGGCTCCACCCCGCAGGCGTCGGCCACGGCCATGGCCGCCAGGGCGTTGCCCACGTTGTGCGCGCCCGGCATCGGCAGCTCCACCGGTACGGTGGCGGACGGGCCGCGTGCGGTGAACCGGGCGCAGGCCCGCGCGTCGAGCGCGATCTCCTCGGCGCGCCACTCGGCTGCGGCGTCGACGGCGTAGCGCACCACCG
>SLAO01000051.1 GCA_007126835.1 Nitriliruptorales bacterium
ACGTCATCCTGCGTGCTGACCGGTCACCCACGTACCCGCTGGCTGCGGGGGTCGACGATCTCGCCATGGGGATCACCTTCATCGCCCGCGGCGAGGATCTGCTGTCGGCCACGCCCCGGCAAATCCTGCTCGCTGACCTCCTGTTGGCCGACGATGGCGCCGGGACGCTCCTTGACCGAGCCCTGACCGAGACCGGATTCCCAGCCCGCCCGCAGGTGGAACGACCGACCTACGCGCACCTTCCCCTGCTGGTGGGGGAGGACCGCAAGCCGCTGTCGAAGCGGCACGGCTCGGTGGCCGTCGACGAGTTCCGACGCCAAGGGTTCCTACCCGAGGTCCTCGTCAACATGCTGGCGCTGTGCGGATGGAGCTACGACGACCGCACCGAGCGCTTCACCGTGGAAGAGCTGGTGCGCTACTTCTCGTTCGACCGTGTCGGCAAGACCCCGGCCTTCTTTGATCGCGACAAGCTGCGAGCCCTCAACGGTGATCGGATCAAGGAACTCGACGCCGACGATCTTGCCGAGCGGCTCGTCCCCTTCCTGGCCGAGGACGGCCTCATCGATGACCCGCCCTCGGCGGACGACGCTGTCCTGCTGCAGCGCTTGACGCCGCTGGTCCAGGAGCGGATCCAGACCTTGACCGAGGCGGCGCCGTTGATCGGCTTCTGCTTCCGGGAGCAGGTTGACTACGACGAGCAGGCGGTCGCAAAGCACCTCGCCAAAGGTCGGGCAGGCGAGGTTCTCGACGCCGCCGAGGCCGCCCTGTCCGCGGTTGACGGATGGGATGGCGACTCGATCATGGCCGCGCTCGACGGTGTGTCCGAACGGCTCGGTCTCGGGCGTGGAAAGACCTTCCAGCCGGTCCGGGTCGCCGTGGCCGGGACGGCGGTCAGCCCCCCGCTGCCTGAAACGCTGGCAGTGCTCGACCGGAACCTCGTCCTTGCGCGGATCCGGGCAGCGCAGTCGCTCGCTGCGGGTTGAGGCCTGCCTGACCAAGACCGGGGAACCCGGGCGTTGCTCCGGTGGGCTGGTGGCGTGGACGTCACTCGGGTGGTCGCCGCTCGCGTGGTCACGTGCTCGCGGGCACCGTTTCCTTGGATGCGCTCGGTGCGCCCGCTCGCGTGCTCGAGGCGCCTCGTCGTTTGCCGCCCGACAGGGGGGTCGCTATCCTCGCCGGAGCCCTTCGGGGGTGGTGTAATTGGCAACACGGCTGGTTCTGGTCCAGTTGTTGGGGGTTCGAGTCCTCCCCCCCGAGCGTGAACTCCGCGTGATCGAAAGTCGGCCCTCGCGGCCCTTGTGCAGGCTGCCGGTTTAGCCGTTCTGTACCAGTTTGACGTTCCCCCAAACCCTCGACGTTGCGATTTCGACGTCCCCCGACGTCGAAATCGCAACGTCGAGCAGCGAGCGGGCCTCAATCGAGGCGCGAACCATCCTCCCGTGTTTCGATCGTTCGCCGCCGTCCCGCCAGCCGCTGACGTGCAGCCTGGGGCAGCACACACCGGCCGAATGTCCCGCTTTAGCCGATGCGGCCCCGTGTACCCCTTGCTGGAACCGACGCCCGCCCGAGGCGGGTGAGCGAGGCAGGCGGTGTTGCTAGCTGCCTCGGCTATCGAGAGATGCGAACGGGGCACGAAGTCTGCCGCTCCGTGCCCCGGTGGTAGCCCCGAGGAGATTTGAACTCCCGTTACCGCCTTGAGAGGGCGGCGTCCTAGGCCGCTAGACGACGGGGCCACGTATGCGGTCCGGCTGAGTGCGCGTGGACACTACAGCCTGGTACCAGCCGCGGCCGAGGATATCGAGGCGGGGCGGGCGCGGCAAACCTCGCCGACGCGAACGGGCGCCCAACGTCCCCAAGACGTACCGTGCATGTTGCACCTCATACCGGAAACGAGATGGCACCATGAGCTTCCGACGAACCGGACGGCCAGACGAGACCGCCAGCGATCCAGCCCGCAACGCCGTTGCTGAGGCCGCCATCGACGAGGCGTTCAGCCGAGCCAAGCTCGGTCTGCCCCTCACTGAGCACCAGAGGCGGATCGTCCAGTTTCTGAGCAACGGATTCGGCTGCCCCGTCTGCGCCGACCGAAACCGCTGATCTGACGGCGCCCCCTGCCGGCGTCCGACCGTCCGCCATCCAGCGGCGGTGATGCATGTGCCGCTACGTCCGCAGATCGGATGGATGTCGTGCCTCTAGCGGCGGTGACGCACGTGCCGCTGCGTCCGCGAAGGGGACGGGATGACGACGACTGGGCAGGCGCTGTGTTGGGTGACGTGCTGAGACACCGAGCCGAGGAGCATGCCCTTGACTCCGCCCATCCCGCGTGAGCCGACGACCAACAAGTCGGCGTACCGCGAGTAGTCCTCCAGCACCCGCGATGGCCTGCGGTCCGCGATCACTGAGGTCTCGACTTCGATCCCGGAAACCTCGGACTCCCTGAGCATACGGCGCAGCTGCTGCTCAACGCGCTCTTGAGCGCCCATTTGCGCTGTGTGCGCGCGCTCTCGGGCCATGGTCGTGAGGCTTTGCCCACGCTCGGCGCCCGACAGCGTCGGCGAGTACGCCAGCGCGCTGCCCAGCGTGGCCGCGGACGGATCGCCAACGGGTTCGTGCACACGAACGACGACGAGCTTGTCACGAGACATGCGGGCATACCGCGCTGCCCACTCAAGCGCCGCCTTCGACGCGTGGGACCCATCGACGCCTACCACGACGCTGGCCATGCCCGTTACCTCCCTGCGCCGGCGGATCTTCGACGCCGACGACGTGCCCACAGTGTCCCCGACTCGCCCACCGCTTCGCTGCCCCGTTTGGCACGAGTGGCAAGGGCCTTTCGGGCATATCCCGCTCGGGCGGCAACTGCGTCATCGCACCGGCAACCGCCTCATTGACAACGGCGTCACATTGACGATCCGGGCCGACTGGGACAGGCTCCAGGGATGCAGGATGAGCACCTCGACGTGGAGCTGCGCGATGGCACGCACGCGCTCATCCGGCCGATACGGCCGGACGACAAGGACCGCCTGCGCCGCGGCCTTGCCCAGCTGTCGGCCGAGTCGCGTTACCTGCGCTTCCACACCCCCTTGGTAGAGCTCACCGAGGAGCAGCTGACGTACCTCACCGAGATCGACTACCGGGACCACATGGCCTGGGTCGCCCTCGACCCCGAGGCGCCCGACGAGCCCGGGATGGCCGTCGCCCGATATGTTCGCCTAGAGGATGATCCTGGCGCGGCCGAGGCTGCCATCACCGTCGCCGACGACTACCAGGGCCGGGGCCTCGGCTCGGTGATGCTCGGGATCCTGGCACGCTCGGCCCGAGAGCAGGGCATCCAGACGTTCCGCAGCTACGTTCTCGAGGAGAACACGGCGATGCTGCGCATCTTCGAGCGGCTCGGGGCCGAGCGCGTCCCGCCAGATCCGGGCGAGATCGGGGAAGGCGTCGTTCGCATCGATCTGCCTCTGCCGGCGCAGGCAGAGGGCGTCGAGGACTCGGTGATCCGCCGGGTGCTGCGGTACGCGGCGAGTCGCGACTTACCGCAACTGCCCCTGTTTTCACGGCCGATCTGGAGGGAGCTGCGCCCACCTGACCGTCGGACGGGAACCATGAAGTGGCGCCAGCCCGACCGTGACCGGGAAGTGGACCCCTCGGGCGCTACCGACGTTGCAGCGGAGCGCGAAGGGGATGAACCCTCACAGCCATCGGAGCGCGAAGGGCGCGAAGCCTCCGAGCGACCGGAGCCAGAAGGGGAGTGACCGCCGGCGCCCGTCATATGGTCAGGCCGCAGCGCCGCGATCGGGCAGCAGTGCTCGACGCACGCTGGGGGACAGCAACAACGCGAGCGCGAGCGCGGACAGGGCGATGCCCACGGCGCTGCCCGCTCCGCGAAACGGCATCGCCGCGCCGGCCAGCGTGACGCCGTAGACCACCAAGCCCAGCGCCCAGGCCCACGGCCGACGCCGCAGCAGACCACCCAGGACGACGGCGTAGGCCACGGTCACGACGCCGAAGCCGGCAGCCGCGGGCGGCACGGCGGCGCCCCCTGCCGGCCCGAGTCCCGCGATCAGCGGCACTCGCAGCCCGGCGTGCGAAACCGCCATCAACAGGCAGCCGACGGTCAGCACCCCGGTGACACCCACCAGAGCGGTCATCAGGCCGGAGCCCGGCGCGGCGTCGGTGTGGCTCGGGGGCATGTCGGCTACAGGCTCACGAGCTGCAGATCGGTGACGCGCGGTCCCCCCTGGCCCTCTTCGACCTCGAAGCGCACCCGCTGCCCGAGGCGAAGCTCTTGCAGCCCGGAGGCGGAAAAGGCCACCGGGTCGATGGCCACCTCGGTCTGCGCGTCGGTGAGCAGCGCACCGCTGCCCGTTTGGGGGTCGAAGTGCTTCACAGTGCCTTGCGGCATCTCCACGGCTCCTGGGACGGTTGGTAGGGAGGTGGCCAGCGTAGACGAGCACAGCTACGTCGGCCCGGGGTTTGCAAGCGTTAGACTGCCGGCCCCAACGTCGCACCCCCGGGAGGCGGGATGGCTACTACGCGGCTGCGCATACTCGTGCTGTTCGGGGGACGGTCAGCCGAGCACGAAGTCTCATGCCTGTCGGCGAGCAACGTCCTGTCGGCGCTCGACCCCGAGCGCTACGCGGTCACCACCGTGGGCATCACCAAGAGCGGGCGGTGGACGCTGCTCGACGGGGTGCCCGAGCATGCGCCGGGCACGCTTCCCTCCGTGCCTGACGACGGGCCAACCGCGGCGCTGGTGCAAACCATCAAGGGCCCACGCCTTCTGGTGTTCCCCGAGGACTACCGGGCCGAGGAGATCGGTCCCGTCGACGTGTGTTTCCCCGTCCTGCACGGGCCCTACGGAGAAGACGGCACGCTGCAGGGCCTTCTGGCCAGCTACGGCGTCCCGTACGTGGGAGCCGACGTGGCCTCCAGCGCGGTGGGCATCGACAAGCGTCAGATGAAGAACGTGTTCAAGGCCAGGGGCTTGCCGCAGGTGCCCTACTTGTCAGTGCGTCGCGTCGTGTGGGAGGCCGATCGCGACCCGGTGCTCGAGGACATCGAGGGGTCACTGCCCTATCCCGTGTTCACCAAGCCCAACCGGCAGGGCAGCTCGATCGGGATCAGCAAGTGCCGGACCCGGGAGGAGCTCGTCGCGGGAGTCGAGGAGGCGTTCGCCTACGACCGGGTGGCCATCGTCGAGCAAGGCGTCGAGGAGGCGCGCGAGCTCGAGTGCGGGATGCTGGGCAACACCGAGCTGGAAGTGACCCCTCCGGGCGAAGTGCGCACCACCCATGACTTCTACGACTACGAGGGCAAGTACCTCGACGAGGTCACGCTGGATTGCCCCGCCGACGTTCCCGACGACATCTCCGCCAGATGCCAGGCCTTCGCGCGGGAGGCATGCCTGGCGATCGGCGCCCGCGGCATGGCCCGTGTCGACTTCTTCTATCACGAGGGCCGCTCCGAGGTCCTGCTCAACGAGATCAACACGATCCCCGGGTTCACGGCGGCTTCGATGTTCCCCCGCGTGTGGGCGACCCAGGGCTACGACGGCCCCGCACTCGTGGACCGCCTCGTCGAGTTGGCCATGGAGGCTGGGCGCACCGATGCGCGCTTCTCTCCCTGACCCCTCACAGGCGCACCACTGGGCAGGTAAGCGTCCGGTCGATTCCTTCGATCGCCTGAATCTTGGCCACGACCATCCGTCCGAGCTCGTCCACGTCGGCGGCCTTGGCCCGGACGATGACGTCGTAGGGGCCGGTGACGTCCTCGGCGGCTTCGACCCCTTCGATCTCGGCCACCTCCTCGGCGACCCGGGCTGCCTTGCCGACCTCGGTGAGGATCAGAATGTACGCCGCGACCATGACATCCCCCTGCTCGGGGCCGGCCACCCTGCGGACCGGACAGTGGCATCGTAGAGCCAAAGCGGGACCCAACGAGACCATGCACAAGGTGGCGACGTCGCGATGATCTTCACTGACCGGACTGAAGCTGGACGACAACTGGCCGACGCGCTCGCGGCCGACCCGCTGGTCCGCGACGCCGAGCGCCTCGTGGTGCTGGCCGTGCCTCGTGGTGGGCTGCCAGTGGGAGCCGAGGTCTCGCGCCGCCTGGCGGCGCCCTTGGACGTCGTCGTCACTCGGCGCCTGCGGGCCCCGCACGACCCCGAGATCGGCTTCGGCGGAGTCGGTGCGGACGGGCACGTCGAGATCGACCAGGACACCGTCGCCCGGCTCGGCTTGACGCGCGAGGAGGTCGAGACGGAGATCGAGGACCGGCGAGGCCGCGTGGCCCGGCGCCTCGAGCTATACCGCCGTGTGATCCCGGCTGCCGAACTCGACGGGGCGGTGGCGATCGTCGTCGACGACGGCATCGCGTCGGGGGCGACGGCCCACCTCGCCTGCGGGCTGGCGCGCCGGGGGGGTGCCGCCCAGGTGGTGCTGGCCGTCCCGGTCGCCCCGGACACCGCTGAGGAGACCCTCGCCGGTGCTGCCGACCGAGTCCTGGTGTTGACCACGCCGGCGGAGTTCCTCGCGGTCAGCCAGGCCTACCAGGACTTCCCACGACTCGACGACGATGACGTCCTTGCGATCCTCGAGGAGCTGGCTGGCTCGTCGGCGAGCAGGTGAGCAGGCCGCTCATCATGCGGGTTCGACCTCGAACGTCAGCCGGACCTGGGTGCGGTACTCCATCACGGCGTCGGAGCGCACGACCGCACTCGTGCCGATCACGTCCATCCGCTGGATGTTGCGCAAGGTCTTGGAAGCCTCTGCCAGCGCCTCGAGCGCGGCCTGGCGCCACCCCTCCTCCGAGACCCCTTCCAGCTCGATCGAGTTCAGAACCGTCAACGTGGCCTCCCTCGCGTCGCGATGCGGGGACGCATCCTAGGCCAAGGTGGCGAGAGTCTCGGCAACGGACACCAACGGTGATGACAATGCTCGGCGGACCATGATCGGCGAGTTCGCGCTCATCGACCGGCTGTCGTCGCGGTTGCAGGGCGACGGGCCAGGAGTGCCGGTCGGCTTCGGCGACGACGCAGCCGTCATCGACGGGCTGCGCGGCGCGGCGGTGCTGTCAACCGACGCGCTCGTCGTAGGCCGCCACTGGCTACCGAGCCTGTCGTCCCCGGCTGACGTCGGCTGGAAGGCACTCGCGGTCAACGTCAGCGACCTCGCCGCGATGGGCGCGCAGCCACGGGCTGCGGTGGTTGCGCTTTACTGGCCGGCCGACAGCGATCCCGACACCGCCGAGGGGCTCTACGACGGCCTGGCCGAAGCGGCACACAGGTACGGCGTCGCCCTTGTGGGCGGGGACGTCGTCGAAGCCCAGCAGGCCGCGGTGACCGTGGCGATCCTCGGCGACGTCGAGCCCCAGGCGGCGGTGCGTCGCGCCGGCGCCCAGCCCGGCGACGCCTTGCTGTGCGTGGGCGCACTGGGTGCCGCTGGCGCAGGGCTGGCCCAGGCGCTGGCCGGAGGCGGGGCCGATGCGGCCGACCCGCGGCGAGCTGACCCGTCGCTGCTGGCCGCGCATCGCCGTCCCCAGGCGTTGCCTGCGGCGGGCCTGGTGCTTGCGGAGCATGGCGCGCGCGCGATGATCGATGTCTCCGACGGGCTCGGCGCCGACCTCGGACACCTCTGCCGCGCTTCGGGAGTCCGTGTCGAGGTCGAGGCCGCGGCCCTCCCGGTGGCCCACGGTGTGCCGGAGGCCACCGCCAGCTTGGGTCACGACCTGTTCGACCTGGTGTGCGGAGCTGGTGAGGACTTCGCGCTGCTGGCGGCGCTGCCGGCGCCCATCGCCGAACGGGCCGCCGCGGCCGCTAGCGCAGCCGAAGGCGTCCCCACCGCCGTGGTGGGTACCTTCTCCGCGCCACGGGACGGGCAGACGGACGCCTGGTTGCGACTTGACGGGCAGGCCGATCGCGCGCTGTCCTCCCTGGGCTATCAGCACTACGCGCCAGGCACGTGACGAGGGTTCATCGACGGCGCCGCGCCCCCTAGGATGGAGCGTCGGCGGAAGGAGCCGAGATCGACGGTTCGGCGGACTTACGCAAGCGCTGGAGCATCCTCATGGGACGCCTGGGGGCGGTGCCCGGGGGCAACGACCCGATCCTCAGCGTGCTGGTGGGACGCTACAGCGAGCCGCACCGGCGCTACCACACGCTGCACCACGTGGCCGACGTCCTCGACCAGATTGAGGGCCTGGTCGCCCAAGGCGAGGCCGTGGTGGACATCGACGCCGTCGAACTGGCCGCCTGGTTCCACGACGCGGTCTACCAGCCTGGCGGTCCCGAGAACGAGTCGCGATCCGCCCAGCTGGCAGCGGAGGCGCTGGGCGGCATGGGGATGGACGGGGAGCGGGTCGAGCGGGTGGCGACGCTGGTGCTAGCCACGGCGCGCCACGTGCCCGACGGGCCGGACGCAGCGGTGCTGTGCGACGCGGACCTGGCGGTGCTGGGCCGCGACCGCGCCGGCTATCTGCGCTACGCGCGCCAGATCCGCAGCGAGTGGTCGCATCTGGACGACGCTAGCTACCGGCGGGGGCGCACCGCGGTGCTGCGCGGCTTCCTCGAGCGGCCGCTGACCTATCACACCAGGTCGATGCGCCGCGCTCGCGGGGCGCGGCTGATCGAGAACGTGCGGGACGAGATCGAGCGCCTCAGCGACGACGGGCGTCCGGTCGACGCAGCCCTGCACGACGCAGTCGCGTGACGAGCTCGCGGCTGGTGACCGGCTGGGCGCCCAGCGCCACCGCGCGGGCTCTCAGCTCGCCGGGGATGTCGTAGTGGTCGCCTTGGAACTGGCTTCGCGCGAGCCCGAGGCGGTCGGCGAAGCGGTGCAGCTCGGCATGGCTGGTGTCGCTGGCCAGGTGCGCCCACCGGCGGCCTCGCCACCGCCAGATCGCGGGGTCGACGAGCACCACCACAGCCGAGGGTGGGCTATGCGGTGCGCTGGGGCGGCCGCGTGACCTTGCCGGCCTTGAGGCACGACGTGCAGACGTTGGCGCGGCGGACCCCGCCGTTGTCCCAGATCCGGATCCGCTGGACGTTGGGCGACCAGCTGCGCTTGCTCCGGCGGTGCGAGAAGCTCACTTGGTAGTTGAAGTGGGGGCGCTTCGCGCAGATCTCACAGACGGCAGCCATGGCGGGTGCTTCCTCGGTCGTCGCGGCCTCGGACGGCTCTCGGGTTGATTGGTGGCCGGTCGCGCCGCACGCCGCCGCGCCCATGGTGGGCATGCTGGCATGCGCCGGACGACCGGCAACCGACGCAGCGTATCGGCTTGGGAACGGATCTGCCACCGCGGCGCACGCACTGCCGGCGTGCCGCGGGGATGTCGCTGCCTGGCACTACACTGCTGCACCACGCCCCGGCCGTGGCCTTTCGGGCGCGGTGCGGACCCCGCGAGGAGGTTGATCGATCCGACTCGACGACGACGTGGGCAGGGTTCCCGGCGTCCACACCCGCACCCGCGAGCTGCTAGAGGCCCTGGGGATCACCACCGTGCGCGACCTCGTCACGCATTACCCGCACCAGGATCGCTACCGCGACGTGGGCGAGCTGACGACGGTGGCCGATGCCGTGGTGGGACGGGCTGTCACGATCGTCGGCACCATCCGGTCGTGGCACGTCGAGCGCGCCCGCAGCCGCCGGATGACCATCGCCCGAGCCTCAGTTGTCGACGGGGACGGGACCTCCGTCGACGTGCCGTTCTTCAACCAGCCGTGGTGGCCCAAGAAAGCGCCGCAGGGCACGCAGGTGGCGGTGTCCGGGGTGCTGCAGCGCTACCGCAAGCGGCTCCAGCTGAAGAACCCCAAACTCGTCGAGTTCGACCCGGGGGACGCCGCCAGCCTCGAGGACGGACGCATCCAGCCCACGTACCCGGCCACCGAAGGACTGTCGAGCGGCAAGCTCGCCTCCCTGGTCGGCGCGGCCCTCGAAGCGCTCCCCGAGATCGAGGATCACCTGCCCGAGGTGATGCGCGCCCAGCGCGGGTTGATGAGCCTTGACGCCGCCCTGCGGGCGATCCACCGCCCTGCCAGCGAGGACGAGGCGGCCCACGCTCGCAACCGGCTGGTGTACGACGAGTTGCTGTGCCTGCAGATCGGGTTGCAGCAACGACGTCATCGCCTCGAGTCCAGCGTGGTGGGGCTGGCGCAGGCGCCTCGTACCGATGGTCGCGCCGCGGCGCTCCTCGACACCTTGCCCTTCCCCCTGACCGACGCGCAGGAGCGGGCCACCGCCGGGATCGGTCAGGATCTGGCCAGCCGCAAGCCCATGCACCGCCTCCTGCAGGGCGACGTCGGCTCGGGCAAGACCGTCGTGGCGGCGTGGACGATGCTCACATCGGTCGACCACAGTCGCCAGGCGGTGCTGATGGCCCCCACCGAGGTCCTCGCCGAGCAGCATTTCCGGACCTTCACCGGTCTGCTCGCCCCGCTGGGCGTCAACGTCCTCGACGGTCCGCGGGTCGAGCTGCTGACCGGCAGCATGCCGGTCTCCCGACGTCGTGGGCTGCTGGCTGAGCTCGCCGTGGGCGCCATCGACATCCTGATCGGCACCCATGCTTTGCTAGAGGAGGTCGTCGAATTCGACGACCTCGGGGTGGTCGTGGTCGACGAGCAGCATCGCTTCGGCGTGGAGCACCGCACCCGGCTCCGCGACAAGCGCCGGGACGGGCACGCTCCCGACGTCCTGGTGATGACCGCGACACCGATCCCGCGATCGCTGGCGCTGACGTTCTACGGGGACCTCGACGTGACTGTCCTCGACGAGCTGCCGCCCGGACGGACGCCGGTGCGCACCCACGTGCTCGCCTCGGAGTCCTCCCGCCGGGCGAACCTCTACCGCTTCGTTCGCGAGCGCGCCACAGCGGGGGAGCGCACCTACGTCGTCTGCCCGCTGGTGGAAGAATCCGAGGACCTTCCCGCGGCGAGCGCAACGAAGATGCACGCCGAGCTGTCCCAGGGGGTCTTCTCCGACCTCGAGGTCGGTCTCGTGCACGGGCGGATGCCCACTGCCGACAAGGACGCCGTGATGGAGGCGTTTCGCCGGGGCGACGTCCAGGTGCTGGTCGCCACCACCGTGATCGAGGTCGGCGTGGACGTCCCCGAGGCCACGATCATGATCATCGAGGACGCGCAACGCTTTGGGATCAGCCAGCTGCACCAGCTCCGCGGGCGAGTCGGCCGGGGGGCAGGCGCCTCGCACTGTGTGCTGTTCGCCAGCGAGGAAGACGACAACACCCGGCTCAACGCGCTGGCGGCGACGACCGACGGGTTTCGGTTGGCCGAGGTCGACCTGGAGCTACGCGGCGAGGGCAGCCTGTTCGACACGCGCCAGTCGGGCCTGCCCGACTTGACCTTGGCCCGGCTCGTGCGCGATGTCGAGTGGGTCGCGGCAAGCCGTGAGGACGCACGGGCGCTGGTGGCCGCCGACCCCGACCTCATCCACCATCCGCGGCTCGCCGACGAGGTGCGCCGCCGCTACGGCGATGAGCGCCTCGCTGCGCTGGAGAGTGGCTGATGCCGCGGGTCATCGCCGGCAGCGTGGGAGGTCGGCGGTTTCGTGCCCCCGAAGGCAAGGACACCCGACCCACGGCCGACCGGGTCAGAGAAGCCCTGTTCAGCGCGCTATTGCCCGAGCTGCCCGGCGCGACGGTGCTCGACTTGTACGCGGGTTCGGGGGCGCTGGCCATCGAAGCGCTGTCGCGGGGGGCCGCCCGCGCGGTGCTGGTGGAGACCGACCGCAAGACGGCGGTCGTGGCGGCACGCAACCTCGACGAGCTCGGCCTCGACGGCGGCCGGGTCGTCGTCGACGACGTGCGCAGCTTCTGTCGGGCGCCGACGGGAGGACCGTTCGACGTGGTCTTGGCCGACCCCCCCTACGACTTGCCGTTGTCGGAGTACGCCGCGGCGGTGGGGGACCTCGTCGACCGCGGCGCCGTGCGGGCCCACGCACCGATCGTGGTCGAGCGCCGGCACAGCGACCCTGCCCTCGTCCGGCCGGCGGGCGCGGACCCGTCGAGGGTGCGAGACGATCTCGTCCCGCGCGGGGTGGCGGCACAACGGGTGCGCGCCTACGGTGACACGGCGCTTGTGTGGTGGCGGGTCGTTGACGACCTGGGTGGAGGCGACAACGTGACGGCGAAGGAGCGCGCGTGACCGCAGCGGTATGTCCTGGCAGCTTCGACCCGGTCACCAACGGGCACTTGGACGTCATCGAACGGGCGGCGGCGTCCTTTGACCGGCTCGTGGTCGCGTGCACCCGCAACCTGGGGAAGCGGGAGCTGTTCGGCATCGAGGACCGTGTGGACCTGATCCGACAGGTAACCGGCCACCTGCCCAACGTCGAGGTGGCCGACTTCGAAGGACTGCTCGTGGACTTCTGCCGCGAGCAGGGCGTGCAGGTGGTCGTCAAGGGTTTGCGCGCCGTCAGCGACTTCGAGTACGAGCTGCAGATGGCGCAGATGAACGGCCGACTGGGCGAGGTCGAGACGTTCTTCCTGACCACGAGCCCCGTATATTCGTTCCTGTCCTCCTCCCTGGTGAAGGAGGTTGCCCGCTTCGGCGGTGACATCTCGGACTTCGTCCCCGAGGTGGTCGCCGAGCGGTTGACCGCGCGGCTCGCCCCCTAGCGAACTCGCCCCCGAGCAAAAAAAGGACCCCGCTGTGGACGTGGAGGCCTACCTCGAACAGCTGGAGCGGATCGCGACCGAATCGCGGCCCGTGCCCCTGTCCGCGTCGGTCATGGTCAGCAAGCGCGAGCTCGAGGAGGCCATCGCCGGCCTGCGGGCTCAGCTGCCCGAGGAGATGCGGCAGTCCCGCTGGGTGCTGAAGGAACGCGACGAGGTCATCGAGCAGGCACGCCGGGAAGCCGATCGTATCGTCGCCGACGCGCGTGACGAGGCCGAGCGCCAGATCAGCGAATCCGAGGTGGTTCACACCGCGCAGCGCGAGGCAGAGCAGATCCTCGACGACGCGCGTGAGCAGGCGCGCGTCCTGCGCCTCGAGGCGGAGGACTACGTCGACAACAAGCTCGCGAACTTCGAGATCGTCCTCCAACGCACCATGCAGGCCGTCGAGAAGGGCCGCGAGCGTCTCCGAGGGCGCCTGGTCTCCGACGAGCTCGCTCCCGACGATCCGCTGGCTGAAGAGGACGCGCCGCCCGGTCCGGGCCAGGTCTACGACCACGAATCGGGTTCTTAACCCCGGGTTCCTGGCCACCACTGCCCGGGGTGCCTGCCCCGGCCCATCCAGGGCTGCGCGTGCTACCCTGTCGCACGCCCGCAGCCGGCGTTGTCGCGCACGACGACCAGCCGGCGCGCTTCGCGACCCGGAGCCCTGTTGTGCTCATGACTGCCGCCCCGCTGACCGACCTCACTGTCCAGGTCGCCGATCTGCTAGACCGTCCTGGCGCGTCGCGCGAGGTCGATTTCGCCCTGCCCGTCCCCGACGGCTTCGACCTTCCGTTGGCCGACGTCGCCGAGCCGGTGGGGTTCCGGGGGGTCATCGAGAGCGTCGTGGACGGCCTGCTGGTGCGGGGGGAGCTGCAAGCCGACATCAGCCTGCTGTGCTCCCGGTGCTTGCGAGAGGTGAACGATCGGCGGCGGGTCGACGTCGTCGAGATGTTCGCCGACCCCGCCGACGTCGATCCCGACGACGAGATCGAGGAGGGCTACGAGATCGCGCAGGCGGCGTTGCACCTCGATGCGCTCGTGCGCGATGCTCTCGCGGCCGCGATTCCCTACCAGCCGCGTTGTGACGAGGCTTGCCAGGGGCTGTGCGCCCGCTGCGGCGCGGACCTGAACACCACCGCGTGCGGGTGCGCCGAGACCGACTACGACCCCCGATGGGAAGGTTTGCGCGGGTTGCGGCTGCCCGAGTGACGCGGCTTTGCGCGCACCACCAGAGTTGACCGACCGATTCTTCCGACGACTTCACTGAGGAGCGAACGACCGTGGCTGTCCCGAAGCGCAAGACGTCTCGTGCGCGCACCCGCCACCGCAAGGCGCAGTGGCTGCGCCGCCCCCGGCCCACGCATGCGACGTGCGCCCGCTGCAAGGAGCCCATCCGCCCGCACACCGTGTGCGGGACCTGTGGGACCTACGGTGGCCGACAGGTGATCGTCGGCGAGGGCTGATGGGCCCGCGCCGGTGACCCCCCTCGAGTCGGCGCTCGGCGTCACTTTCCACGACGCCGCGTTGCTAGACCTTGCGCTCAGCCATCGCAGCTGGGCGTTCGAAGCGGGCGGCCTCGCGACCAACGAGCGCCTCGAGTTCCTGGGCGACGCGGTGCTCGGCCTGGTGATCACCGACCGCGTGTACGGTGCGCTGCCCGACGCCGCCGAAGGGCGCTTGGCCAAGCTGCGGGCAGCCACCGTCAACACGCAGAGCCTCGCCGGCGTCGCACGCGAGCTCGGTCTTGGCTCTGCGGTCAAGCTCGGCCGTGGCGAGGAGCAGTCAGGTGGGCGCGACAAGGACTCGATCCTCGCTGACACCCTGGAGGCGGTGATCGGCGCGGTGTACATCGATCAGGGGATGGACGTCGCCAGCGAGCTGGTGCACCGCCTGTTCGACAATCTCGTCGACGAGCTCGCCCGATCCAAGGACGCCTTGGATCACAAGACGTCGCTGCAGGAGCTGTCCGCAGCCGAACTGCAGACGCTGCCCAGCTACGAGCTGTCCGAGGACGGTCCGGATCACGAGAAGCGCTTCACGGCTCGGGCGGTCGTGGACGGGGAGGTGCTCGGGGCGGGAGAGGGCCGAAGCAAGAAGGAGGCTGAGCAGGCAGCGGCGCGCGAGGCGCTGGCTGCCCTAGCGGCGCGGGTCGGCGTGGCCGAGGGTCGCTAGCCGGTCGTTACGGCGGGCCGTGCAGGCGGCAGAAGCGGAGGAGTGCGGTGTCCCACCTGCCCGAGATGGAGGTGCTTCGAAAGGACCTCGACAAAGAGGTCGTGGGCAAGCGGATCAAGGACGCCACGGTCCGCACCGCCAGCCTGGTCCGTCGACACAAGAACCGCCCCGACTTCGTCAACGCTGTGGTCGGCCGCAAGATCAGCGCGGTCCGCCGGCGCGGGATCTGGATGCTGATCGACCTCGACGACGCGACGTCGTTGTGCGTGCGCCTGGGCCCGGAGGGCTCGCTCACGCGGGAAACGGCCAGCGCCGAAGCCGGCAGCCAAACCCAGGTGGTGTTGACGTTCACGACCGGCGGTGCGCTTCATCTCGTGGACCCCGACAAGGCCGCGGAGCTGTTCGTGCTGCCCACCGCGGACATCGAGACAAACGAGGAGCTCGCCCCCGGGGGCATCGATCCATTGGCTGGCACGTTCACGTGGCACGCGTTCGGTCAGCAGCTCACCTCGCGCAAGCAGCCGCTGAAGGGGCTGCTGCTCGACGAGTCGTTCATCCTCGGACTCGGGGACCTGTACGCCGATGAGATCCTGTGGTCGGCCGGGCTCGCCGGGGCGCGCGCCTCCGACACGCTGTCCAGCCAGGAGGTGCGGCGGCTGTACCGGGCGTTGTTCGAGGTGCTCTACGAGGCGGTCAAGCAAGGCGGGACGTCCGAGGCGTCGTCGTCGGGCGACCACACCGACCTGTTCGGTGAGCCCGGCGAGTACGGCACCCATCTCAACGTCCACGGCCGCGCCGGAGAGCCGTGCCCCCGCTGTCGTCGGCCGGTCACGCTGGCGGAGCTGCCCGGCGGGCTCCATCTGTATCACTGCGCCGCCTGTCAGACCTGACGGAGCTGCCCGGCGGGTTCCAACCTGCGGCTAGGGCGGCCTGTCAGACCTGACGGAGCTGCCCAACCGATTACACCTGCGGCACGGGGCGGCCTGTCAGGCTCGGCGCGGTCCTACGCGATCACGGCATCGAGCGCCATCGCCAGACCGACTGCGGCAGTGGCGGCTGCGGGCTCGATCCATCCCCGCCGTGCCGGCGCGGGCAGCTCAAGCGCCCGGAGGCGTCGCCGCTGGCCTCGGGCCGTGCCCACCCACCACCCCGCCGCGATCCCCACCAGCTGCGATACCAAGGTGGTCACGCCAAGCAGCCGGCCGGCGGCCACGGGCAGGACCAGGCCCGCCAACGCCCCGGCGAGCCCCAGGACGAGCACCTGGACACGGGTGATCAGCGCCACCGTGCCTCGGCGCG
>SLAO01000062.1 GCA_007126835.1 Nitriliruptorales bacterium
CCTGGGTCTCTACGGCGACCCCGTTGGGCCATCCCCAGTACTCACCCTCGTCGATCAACCGCGTGCGCAGCGTGTCGGGCGTGGTGTCTTCCAGGTCGCAGTACCCGTCGAACTGCTCAACGAGGCCGCTTTCTGGATCGGGCTCGGGCAGGAGGACGCCGTCGCGGACGTCACGCCAGGCCTCCAGCTCGGCGGGTTCGAGCGCGAGCTGGTCGACCAGGTCGGCCAGGCGGTCGGGGCTGCGCTCCACCATCTCCTCGTAGCACTCGACGGCCAGCGCCAGGGCCGACCGCACCGCATAGTTGGTGAAGGCGTTGTTGTCGACGTTCTCGTGGTACTCGTCGGGGCCGAGGACCCGGATGATCTCGTAGTAGCCGCGGGTCGGGTTCAGATGCACCCGCGACGCGCAGAAGCGGGCCACCTCGAAGAGCATCTCGGCGCCGTGGCGCTCGATGAAGTCCCAGTCGTCGGTGACGCGGAGATACAGGCCGACCGCATGACTGATGTCGGGCGAGATGTGGATCTGCCAGTCGTTGAAGTGGTTGCGGATCGGGCGGCCGCTGACCACATCAGTGAAGAAGTGGCTGGGACACAACTCGTCGCCGGTCCTGCCCGACACCCGGGCGTAGAAGGCTCCCTCGTACCCCAGGCTGGCCGCCTTGCGCTGCGCGCCGGCCAACGTGTTGAAGCGGTAGGTCAAGATCGAGCGGGCCTGCTCGGGATCGGTGTACAGCCACATCGGCAGGTTGAACGCCTCCTGGTCCCAGAAGGCGCCCCCCTGGTACGCCTGGCTCGACAGTCCGCGGGCGGGGATCGGCAGGCGGTCGGAGTGGACCGGCGTGGCGATCACCGCCTGGTAGAGGTTGTAGCGCAGCAGCGCCTGTGCCAACGGATCCCCGTCGATCCGGACATCGAGCTGTTTCCAACGGCGATCCCAGTGACGCACGTGGGCGGCCTTTGCCCGCAGGTAGCCAAGGTCCGCGCTCGCTCGAGCGCTGGCGAGGGCGGCGTCTCGGGGACGCGCACGCTCGTCGGCGTCGTGAGCGACCGCCATCACCGTTTCGACGACGACCTGCTGCCCGGCGTTCAACAAGAACACCAGCTCGCGGAAGACCCCCCGGTCCTGAGTCCACTGGCGCGTGCTGACCGGCTCGGCGCCGTGGACCCGCAGTGTCTGGGCGACCACGAGGTTGATGCCCTGCTCGGTCGTCACCGCCTCCATGACCAGTTCGTCCCCATCGCTTGCGGCGTCGCAGGACCGGAAATGATCGCCGTGCAGGTTCCACACCTGCCCGTCGATCCCGGTGACGAGCGTGACCTCCACGGCAGCGTCGGGCGTGAGGGTCTGGCGCATCGGGATCGTGTGGCGATCCTGGTAGGACGCGAAGCGCTCGTCGGTCAGGTGCACTTCGCCAGCCGTGGGGTTGCGGTGGCTCCAGGCGCGGCGGTGGGTGCCGTAGCGCACGCCCAGGTGCCGCTCGTAGGAGGTCACGTCCTGCAGGTCGCCGGGATCCATCTCGACGGGGTCGCCGCCGGCGCTCCACCGCGCGTACAGCGCGTTGGGGGCGTTGCACAGCTCGGTCCAGTGCCCGTCGGCGCAGTCGTAGGTGTCGGCCACGATGCACCCGACCCGCTGGTCGGAGTCCCATTCGGGAAACGTCCCGCGATAGCCCAGGAAGCCGTTGCCGATGAGGTAGTTCGATCCCGTCGTCAGCATCTGCTCGGGTTCGAGCACTCGCTCGCCGACGGTCCACGGCGATGACACGATGACGTTGTTTCGCAGATGCTGCTCGGGTCGGCCGCCGGGATGCACCACCGCAGCGAGGTCGACGTCGGCGACCTCGTCGAAGCGCAACGTGGCATGGCCCACCCGCTCGGACGGACCGATCCCCACCGCGGTCATCCCCGCAGCCAGGGCAGCGTCGACGCCGGACTCGGCGTCTTCGAACACGATACAGCGCGCCGGCTCGGCTTCGAGCTGGGCTGCGGCGTGCAAGAACAGGTCCGGAGCCGGCTTGGCTCGTTCGATCGAGTTGCCGTCGCTGATGGCGTCGAACAGATCGGTGACCTCGAGACGGTCGAGCACCGTGCGGGCGTTGCGCGAGCTCGACCCGATGGCCACCGCCAGCCCTTGCTCCTTGCAGGCGAGCACGGTCTCCAACGCGCCGGGGAGCAGGTCGGCCGGGGTCACGCGCTCCAGGAACTCGACGTAGTAGCGGTTCTTCCTGTCGGCCCACTCGCGCTTGTGCTCCTCGGGCACTGAGCGTCCGTCCAGCAGGAGCTCCAGGGACTCCATGCGTGAGACCCCTCGGAGACGCTCGTTGGCGGCGCGATCAAACGGCAGCCCCTCCTCGTCGGCGAGCCGTTTCCACCCGAGGTAGTGGTACTCGGCCGTGTCGGTGATGACCCCGTCGAGGTCGAAGATCACCGCTGCGGGGGATGCGCCTCCGGGTGCTTGCTGTGTTGCGCCTGGTGCCATGGTTTGTTCCCTGGTGTTCACAAAGCGGTGGGCTCGACCGGGACCCCGGAGCGTCAGGCGGTCAGGATCGCCTTCGGCAACGCACAGGTCACCACCCAGTTCGGCGCGTCGACGATCTCGGAGATGCGCAGATCGGCCGCCACGCTGGCCAGCATGTATGCCTGCGGCGCCTCGAGCCCGGTCCTGCGCTGCAGCAGCTCGACCATACCCCGGGTTGCGTCGCGGGCGGCATCCATGAGGTCTGGGCCGATGCCGGTGGTGGCCAGGACCCCGTCGCTGGCTTCGGCGCCGCGGTGGGCGATGACGGTGTCGAAGATCGGGTACGCCGGCGCCGCGCCCGGCTCGACGTCCAGGGTCACCACGGCGGTCATGGGCGTCTCGATCGCCGTGCCGCAGACCTCCCCGTCGCCTTGCGCGGCATGGGTGTCACCGAGGCTGAACAGGGCGCCTTCCACCTCGACGGGCAGGTACAGCGTGGTGCCCACCGTCAGATCGCGCGTGTCGAGGTTGCCGCCCACCCGGCGCGGCGGGATGATCGAGTGAGGACCCGGCTCGGCAGGGGCGACCCCCAGCGTGCCGGGGAACGGTCGCTGGGGCACCCGGGCCACGTCACCGAACGCCGCGGCTCGACGCCCCTCGAGCTCCCAGTGGTGCAACGCCGGCTCCTCGAAGTCCTCGGCGAGCAGACCGAAGCCTGGGATCACCCCCGTCCATCCCCATCCGCTCGTCGGCTCGAGGTGTTCGATGCGGACGACGAGTGCGTCGCCGGGCTGGGTCCCCTCGATGCGGATGGGGCCTGTTGTGGGGTTGATCCTGGCCAGGTCGAGCGAGCGGATGGCCTCGGGCGAGCTGGAGGGGTCGAGCTGACCGCCGGAGGCATCGCGGACCTCCAGCTCGACAGTGGTCCCGGGGGAGATCACGAGCGCAGGCTCGATGTCCCGGTCCCAGGCCATATGGGCGTGCTGGGCGTGCAGGGTGTGCTGGGGGGTCATCGGTCCTCCTCGTATGGCCGGTCGGCGACCCTCCTACCCAGCCGGTCGCATGCCGATCCCGACGTTGGTCCCTGGCAGGCTGGTCCTATGGCGTTCGTCGTGGGACTGGCGGTGTTCCTCCTCGCATGGAACAACCTCGCAAACCTTGTGCCCGCATTCGAGACCGCCTACGTGCCGGTCAATCTCGCCGTCACCGCGGTCGTCGTGCTCATCGCACGGCGGCTGGGCTACCAGTGGGGTCAGCTCGGCCTCGATCGCATCAGCATGGGCCGCGGGCTGCGGTGGGGGGCAGTGGCCTTCGCCGTCGTGGCCGTGGGCCTTGGCGTCGCGCTGGCCCTCCCGCTGACACGGCCGCTGTTGCTCGACGAGCGGGTCACCGGCCTCGGGTTCGGCGGCCTGGCGTGGCTGGCGCTCGCTCGCATCCCGCTGGGCACGGTGGTGCTCGAGGAGGTCGCCTTCCGCGGGGTCCTGCTCGGGACCTGGGCGGCGCGCCGGTCGGTGCGCGAGGCGCTGCTCGGGCAGGCGTTCGTCTTCGGGCTGTGGCACATCACCCCGACGTGGATCGCCCTGGAGGCCAACGGCGTCGTGTTCGGCAGCATCGGCGGCGCGGCGGCCATCGCCGGCGGCGTGGTGACCACCGCCGTCGCGGGCATCCTGTTCGGCTGGCTGCGCCTGCGGTCGGGCAGCGTGCTTGCTCCCGCGCTCGCGCACGTGGCCACGAACAGCGTCGCGGCCGTCGCCGCGGTCGCTGCCGCGCGGCTGGGGTAACCCACGCCGGCCTGGGGTTGGCCACCCCGTTGGTTCGCAGGCTCGCACTGGAAGGCCGAACAAGCCGTTGACCCCAGCGCAGCGTCGGCCCGCCTCATGGTTCTTGTGGTCCGAGCGCTCTCGCCGGTTCCCCCACACCGTGCCGGCCACTACGATCTGGCACTTCCGCGAGTGCGCTCGCGCGCGGGGGAGACGCCGCCTTTGCGAGCGACAGCCGACCACGCCGGCGACGGGGTAGGAAATGGCCAGCAGCGTCTTGATCACCGGAGCCTCGAAGGGCATCGGCGCGGCGTGCGCGTCACGGTTGGCCCAGGCTGGCTGGACCGTGTTCGCCGGCGTCCGCCGCCAGCAGGACGCCGACAAGCTCGTGGCTGCGACCGCAGGCGACATCCGACCCGTGCGTCTGGATGTCAGCGACGAGGACCAGATCGGTGCCGCGGTCGCCGAGATCAGGGAGGTCGTCGGTTCGACCGGCTTGGGTGGCCTGGTCAGCAACGCCGGCATCGGCCTCCCCGGGCCCGTGGAAATCGTGCCCGTGGAGGACTGGCGACGGCAGTTCGAGGTCAACCTGTTCGGGGCCGTCGCCCTGACGCGCGCGGTGTTCGAGCTGGTGCGGGTCGCAGACGGGCGGTTCGTCTACATCGGCTCGCAGGCTGGGCGGTTCAGCCCGGCGGGGATGGCGCCCTACGCGGCGAGCAAGCACGCCCTCGCGGCCCTGTGCGAGTCCCTTTGGCACGAGGTCGCAAAGACGCCCATGAGCGTCTCCCTCATCGAGGCCGGCAACGTCAAAACCCCCATTTGGGACAGCGCCACCGAGCAGAACGATCGCGTTACGGCCATGCTTCCCGATCCGCGCAGGGCGGACTACGCCTCTCAGATGCTGGCGCTGCGCGGCCTCGCCATCGACGGCGCCGAGCATGGCATCACCACCGAGCGGGTGGTCGACAAGGTCGAGCACGCGCTCGTCGCGAAGCGCCCGAAGGCGCGGTACCTGGTGGGTCCTGACGCCAGGGCGATCGGCGGGGTGGTCACCCGCTTGCCCGGTCCGGTGCGCGCCCGGATCGTCGCGGCCCTCACGTGGCGGTGGGCGCGGATCGGTGCCCGCGCGTCGCAGGGCCCTCGGCCGGCCCGGCGCGATGCCCAGCGCGGCGCATAGCGACGGCCCTGTGGGCGCGGCGGACAACGTCGACCGCCCAAGGGGCGATGGCTCGGAAACCTCCAAGAGCGGCGGGCGTGATCGGTGTCGCGTCAGCGGAAGCGCTCGCGCAAGGCGAGCACGGAGTCGATGTAGGCCCTCGTGTCGTCGAACATGCCGTTGCGGTCCAGCGACGCCAGCCCCTGGTAGTAGCCAGCCAGCGTGCGTTCCACGTCGCCGCCGGTCAGGCCATGCAGGTAGTCGAGGAACAGCACCCCGGCGAGCACGTTGTCGTGGGGGTCGGCGAGATCGAGCGTCCGGCCGGCGAGGTGCTGCGACACGAACGCGCCGGTGCTGGGGAGCACCTGCATGATGCCGACCGCGCCGGCGCTGCTGATGCGGTCGTTCCTCCAGCCCGATTCCTGCCAGGCGATCGCCTTGACGAAGGCCGGGCTCCAGCCGTGCTCGCGAGCGGTGCGTTCGATGATGTCGCCGACGGCGGTCCGCGGCGCCGATGCCGGAGGCGCCTGGGAGGTCGGTGCTGGACTCGTGCCCGCCGCAGACGATCCGGCCGAAGGGATCTGCAAGGTCCGCGACGCCACCACGTGGTTAGGGTCGGAGAGGTCGTTTGCGTCGACGAGGTCGCCCACGCTGACCTGGTAGCGCCGCGCGATCCCCGTGAGGTGCTCGCCGGGGCGGACCTCGTGCACCGTGGACGTGCTCTCGTCGGCGGGCGCGGTCTCGTGATCACCCGACACCGACAGCACCAGTTGCTGCCCCGCCTGGATGCGGTCGGGGTTGGTGACGCCGTTGGCCCCGGCGAGGACGTCGGTGGGGATGTGCTGGGCCTGGGCGATCTCGCTGAGCGAGTCGCCTGGCTGGACGGTGTACGTGGCGGAGGCTGCCATGATGAGCGCGGTTGCACCGGCGAGCGCGCGAACAGGCGCGCCGCGACCGGCCGGCAGGGGGCAGTGCATGGGGAAGCCCTTCCGGTGTCCGGGATGCGGTTGTCAGTGCCACCGTGTTCGGCAGCGGCGACGAGTATCCCTCACGGTGAGGCTTCTGTCACCTGTTGTTCGGTTTCGGAGCTGATGTGGCTAGTGAGGCGGACGGCTGATCCGCGGTGGCGCAGCGGTTCAGGTTCCGGCGTCCACGCTGCGGGCGCGCAGCGCTCGCAAGGTCTCGTCACGCTGCTCGGTGACGATGCGGCGTCCGGGTGCAGGCAACGATTCGTTGTCCAGGGCCTGGTCGGCGGCCTCGACCGTGCGCTGCTCGACGAGCACCGATGGGTACAGCCCGGAGGACAAGCTGATGGCCTCCTCAGGATTGCGCTCCACCCACACGCGGGCGACCGACGGCGGGTAGCGGTCGATGTAGGACGACAGCAGCTCCTCCTGGCCGGGCTGCCAGAACCCGCCCGCGACCGCGCGGCGCATCGCGAGCGTCGGTTCGGGATCGTCGATCAGCGTCGCCCACGCCGCGGCCTTGGCATCCGGATCGGGCCGTGCCGCGCGTGCGGCAGCGGCCCTGCGAGCGCCCATGTCGGTGGCGTCACGCTCGGCCTCCTGAGCGATCCGCGTCTCGTCGGCTTCATCGCTGGCCGCGAGGACCGACAGCAGATGCCAGCGCAGGTCGGTGTCGACCGTCACACCCTCGACGCTGGTCTGGCCCTCGAGCAGGGCGCGCACCCAGGCAAGCTCGGAGTCGTCGATCGCCGCTGACGCGCGCGTGCGGGTCCACA
The DNA here is from genome assembly GCA_007126835.1 of Nitriliruptorales bacterium. Classification (GTDB taxonomy): domain Bacteria; phylum Actinomycetota; class Nitriliruptoria; order Euzebyales; family Egibacteraceae; genus SLAO01. The sequence continues at coordinate 7,116 of SLAO01000062.1, forward strand.
CCAGCTGGGTGTCGGATCCGGGCGAGGCGTCGCGCAGCGCTTGACGGGCACTGCCACCGAGCTGTCGCAACGCCGCCTCGCGATGCTCGGGGCTGGCGTAGCGGTTAGCCGCCAGCTCCGCGCGGGCCACGAGCCCCTGCAACACGGCGATGTCGGTCTCTGCTGCGGCGTGCTCTGCCACGAGGGTGACGTAGCGAGTGGCGGCCAGTTCCGCATCGCGGGTCATGTCCCAGGCCGCACCCCAGCAAAGCGCTCGGGCCAGGGGCTCCTCGACGCGGCCCAGGGCGGCGAGCGCGGTGCGCACCGACCGCTCGTCCAGGCGCAGCTTGACGAAAGCCAGGTCGTCATCGTTGGCCAGCAGCAGATCCGGCGTCACGACCCCTTCGAGGGCAGCGACCGGCGTGTGCTTGCTGCGGACGTCGAGCTCGGCGCGGTCGGTGCGCCGCAGGATCTTGCCGTCGTCGCGGTAGCACCCGACGGCCAGGCGGTGGTCTCGTACCGTCGGGTACTCGTCGGATACCTCTTGGTGGAGCACCACGGCCTCGACCCGGCCGTCGTCGAGGGTGACCTCCGGGCGCAACGTCGCCACCCCCGACGTCTGCAGCCACTGCTGCGACCAGGGCGCCAGGTCTCGCCCCGAGGGCCCCTCGAGGGCAGCCAGGAAGTCGGTGAGCTCGGCGTTGTCGAAGGCGTGCCGCTTGAAGTAGTCGGTCAACCCAGCAAAGAACGCCTCGTCACCCACCCAGGCCACGAGCTGCTTGAGCACCGACGCCCCCTTGGCGTATGTGATCCCGTCGAAGTGCGTCCTGACCGCTTCGGTGTCGGGGATCTGCGCCGCGATGGGGTGGGTGGAGGGCAACTGGTCCTGGGAGATCGCCCATCCCTTGACCCCGGCGCAGAAGCTCGCCCAGGCGTCGGTGAAGCGGGTGGCTTCGGCCAGCGCCCGCGTGCCCATGTACGTCGCGAAGCTCTCGTTGAGCCACAGGTCGTCCCACCAGCGCATCGTGACCAGGTCGCCGAACCACATGTGGGCCATCTCGTGGAGGATCGTCGAGGCGCGTGACTGCCGTGCGGCCTCGGTCACCCTCGACCGGAACACGTAGGTCTCGCTGAAGGTCACGCACCCGGCGTTCTCCATGGCGCCCCAGTTGAACTCCGGCACGAGGAGCTGGTCGTACGAGCCGAACGGGTAGGGGTGGCCGAACACGCCGGAGAAGTAGTCCAGGCCCTGCTTGGTCACCTCGAAGAACTCCTCAGAGTCGAGGTGCTGGGCAAGCGACTCGCGGCAGTACAGCCCCAGCGGTACCTCCTGATTACCGTCGGCGGAGCGCCATGTGTCGTGGATGGCATGCAGCGGCCCGGCCACCAGCGCGGTGATGTAGGTCGATAGCGGCAGCGTCGGTGCGAAGCGCCAGACACCGTCTTCCGGGGGGGCCTCCGGGGTGGTGTTGCTGACCACGGTCCAGTTGGCGGGGGCTCGGACCGTCAGTCGGAACGGCGCTTTGATGTCGGGCTGGTCGAAGCAGGCGTACACCCGGTTGGCGTCGTACGGCTCGAACTGCGTGTGCAGGTACGTGGCCCCGTCCACCGGGTCGGTGAAGCGGTGCAATCCCACGCCTGAACGCTGGTAGGCGGCGTCGGCGCTGACCACTAGCTCGTTGGAGGCCTCCAGAGCGGGCAGGTGCAGTCGGGAACCGTCGTGTGCGTCGGGCGGCAACGCCGCGCCGTTGAGCGTCGCACTTCGCACCTGCTCGGCCTGCAGGTCGACGAACGTGGACGCGCCGGGCTCGGCGGAAAACCGCGCGGTCGTGCGGGACGGAAACGTCGGACCTTCGGCCGTGAGGTCGAGTTCGACGTCGTAGGACACGTCGCCGATGAGCTGGGCGCGCGTTTGCGCTTCGGCGTGGGTCAGGTTGGCGTGCGGCACGGAGAACCTCGGGATCGCTCATTCGGGCGGGCACAGACTTCCGCGGCAGGGTACCTGCCCCGGCGCGTTGGCTCGCGTCATCATCATCGGCGAGGATGCGTGGACAACCAGGTGAGAGGATCGCGATCGTGCGCAGGGAGCAGGTCCCGGGTCTGGCGCTCGTGATCATCGGCGCCAGCCTGCTCGTGCTGTTGCAGCTGGGGGCCACCGGCGAAGTGGTCGTAGCCATCGTCGGCGCTGCGTTCCTGGTGGTCTACGCCGCCACGCGGTACTACGGGTTCCTCGTGCCGGGGGGCATCCTCACCGGTCTGGGCGTCGGGCTCGTACTGGAATCCACGCTCGACATCCAAGGCGGGGTCCTCCTGTCGTTGGCGGGAGGCTTCGCGTTCGTCGCCCTGCTCGATCGGCTCGCGGGAGGTCGCCGTGAGGGTGGCTGGTGGCCGTTGATCCCGGCAGGGATCCTCGTGGTCATCGGCCTCTCACAAGTCGCTGGAGGCTGGGAGGTCCTCCAGCTGTGGTGGCCCGTGGCGTTGATCGCCGTCGGCGTGGTCGGCCTCATACGCGCCTATCGATCCGAGACCCAAAGTGGTGACAACGCCGCCGGGGAGGGGTGAACGGCCGGCTGGGATGGCAGGCATCGCTGGAGGGGGTGACCGGGGCCGGGGCCGATGACGGGGCCCCGCAGTCAAGCACTGGTCTGTTCGGGACCCTGGCCGCCGGTGCCTGGTCGGCTGCGCCAGCCCGGTCGCGGGCGCCTGCCCAGCTGCGTCAACCCTGGGCGCGGCGCAGAGCCGCGCGGTACACGGGGCTTGCCACGTGACGGGCCACGACCAGCGCCCGGTACCACCGGGGAACGGTGCGCTCGGCGCTGCCACGTCTCGCGACGTCGACGACAGCCTCGGCGATGTCCTCAGGGTCGGCGAGGACGCGGCGGCCGAGGCGGGATTCGACAAACCCGCTCTGGGGGAACCCTTCGGTCACGGCCAGCCCTGGGTTGAGCTGACACACCGCAACACCTCGTCGGGCCCAGTCGGCGCGCACCGCTTCGGTCAAGCCGACCGTCGCGAACTTCGACGCCGCATAGGCAGGGGAGGCCGCGGCGAGCTTGCCTGCCACCGAGGCCACGTTGACCACTCGCGACGGAGCGGAGGCGCTCAGCAAATCAGCGAACTCGGCCATGCAGCGCACGGTGCCCAGGAAGTTCAAGTCGATGGCCCGCCTGACGTCGGCGACATCGTCCGGTCCGCGGAAGCGCCGCCCGATCGAGGCGCCGGCGTTGTTGACCAGGACGTGGCATGCCCCGAACCGGCTTTCGACCCAGCCGGCCAACGTCGCGGTCGCGGTGTCGTCGGTCACGTCGGCGACGTAGGAGTGGACACGGTCGTGCTCGCCCGCGAGGGACGCCAGGCGGTCTCCCCGCCGGGCGACGCCCACGACGGTGGCCCCGGCGTGGGCGAGCGCGCGAGTTGATGCTGCGCCGATCCCGCTCGACGCGCCGGTGACCACCGCGACCTTGCCTGTGAGCTCCACGGCTTCGCCTCTCATCCTGCCGTTGCTTGCAGGCGGCCATGCTATGGGGGGTTGGGGGCGGGGTGGCTCGTCGGGTGCGGGTGGGCACGCGGGAGCGGGTTGGGGACAGGACTCGCTCGTCGGCTGCGGATCGGGCACGCTGGGACCCGTGGACGGTCCGACGCTCTTCGACGCTGACCTGCGGCCAGCCGAGGTCGCCGCTCCCGCGCCCCTCACCGTCTCCGCACCGGCGAGGGTCGGGATCTCCTCCGCGCCGCCGCGGGTCAGCACCGCCGCCGCCCCGCCGGCACCCAGCCTGTTGGTGATCGACGGTGACGGTTTGGCGCACCGGGCGTTCCACGCGTACCCGACTGACCGCACGCCCGGGCCTGTGCACGGGTTCCTCGCGCTCCTGGCGGCCGTCGCCGACCAGACACCCGCCGACGGGTTGGTGGTGGGCTTCGACAGCCGCGAGCGTTCGTTCCGGCGTGAGCGCTTCCCGGCCTACAAGGCCCAGCGGGACGACAAGGACCCTGGGCTGCTCGCGGTGCTGTTCGCCCTGCCCGAGGCGCTGGAGCAGCTTGGCGTCACCGTCGTCGTGCCTGAGGGTTGGGAGGCCGACGACGTCTCCGCATCAGCGGCGGCGGTCGCTGAAGCCAACGGCTGGCGGTGCGCGATCGCGACCAGTGACCGCGACGCGTTCTGCCTGGTGTCGGATTCCACGTCCGTGTTGCGACTTCGTGGGCGCGGCTCGCAGGTCACCGTCGTGACGCCGCAGCGACTGCGGCGCGAAGTCGGCGTGGCCCCACACCAGTACGTGGAGTACTCGGCCCTGCGAGGCGACGTGTCCGACAACCTCGAGGGGGTGACCGGGATCGGGCCGACGCGAGCGGCGACGCTGCTCAAGGCCTTTCCCACCGTTGCGGCGGCAGTGGCAGACCCCTTGGGCTGTCGCAGCGTGCTCGGCGCGCAGCTCGGGCAGGTGCTCATCGATGACCTTCACGCCGGTGAGGCGTCGGTGTTCCGCCGCAACGTCGAGCTGATGCAGCCGCGGACCGACTTGCCCATCGACTTGGCCGCCAGCCGGCGACGGTGCCACCCAGAGCGCATGGCAGAGCGTTTGGGTGCCTGGGGGCACGGACGCCTGGCCGGCCGGATGGTCTCGGCGCTGGCCACCCGTCCCGAGCAGGTCCCACCTCCGGACGCGCCACCCGACTAGCTCCTCGGCGGGTTGTCGCTGGTTCGGCCGCGGTCGACTGCGGCTTTTGACCGGTGCATACGGCGGCCCGGCCGGTGCTGGCTTGTCGCAAAGCCACCCGTGTGGGGGTGCTTGTGCGACAAGCGGTGGCCGGACCGGTGCTGGCTTGTCGCGAAGACACCCGCGTGAAGGTGCTAACGCGACAAGCCAGCGTGCCAGCTCGGGGCGGTCAGCCCATATGCGGGTAGCGCCAGTCCGTCGGGGGCACCGACAGCTCCTTGATCGCCCGCGCGCTGGACCACCGGACGATGTTGAGCAGCGAGCCGGCCTTGTCGTTGGTTCCCGAGCCACGGGCGCCGCCGAAGGGCTGCTGACCGACGATCGAACCAGTGGGCTTGTCGTTGACGTAGAAGTTGCCGGCGGCGTCGCGCAGACGATCGAGCGCCTCGTGCACCGCGTGGCGGTCCTCGGCGAAGACCGATCCCGTCAGCGCGTACGGTCCCGTCTCGTCGACGAGGTCCAGCGCGTCCTCCCAGTCGTCGTCCTCGTAGACGTACACGGTCAGGATGGGGCCGAACAGCTCGCGCTCCATCGTGTCGTAGTGCGGGTCGTCGGTGACGAGCACCGTCGGGTCGACGAACCAACCCTCGCTGTCGTCGGTGCCGCCGCCGGCGAGGACCTCGACGCCGGCTGTCCGGGCGGCCTCGATCGCGTCGCGGTGCTTGGCGAACGCCTTGCCGTCGATGACGGCGCCCATGAACGTCGACAAGTCGCCGACGTCGCCCATGGATTGCTTGGCCTCGCGGGCGAGATCCCCGAGGCCATCACGCACCTGCGGCCACAGGGACCGGGGAATGTAGGCGCGGCTGGCGGCCGAGCACTTCTGCCCCTGGTACTCGAACGCACCCCGGCCCAGGGCGACCACGAGCGCGTCGACCTGCGCCGACGGGTGCGCGGCGACGAAGTCCTTGCCCCCGGATTCGCCAACGATCCGCGGGAATGAGCGGTAGGTGTCGATACGCTCGCCGATCTTGCGCCACAGACCACGCATGACGTCGGCAGAGCCGGTGAAGTGCAACCCCCCGAAGTCGGGATCGGCGGTGGCCACGTCGGACACCAGGCCGCCGTCGCCGTGGACGAGGTTGATCACCCCGTCAGGCAACCCCGCGGCACGCAGCGCAGCCATGGTGTAGTGGGCGGCCAGAGCCTGCTTCTCGGACGGCTTCCACACCACCGTGTTGCCCATGATCGCGGGGGCAGTGGGCAGGTTGCACGCGATGGCGGTGAAGTTGAACGGCGAGATCGCGAGCACGAACCCTTCCAGCGGCCGGTACTCCATCCGGTTCCACATGCCATCGGGTGAGTAGGGCTGCATGTCGCGCAACTGCTCGGCGAACGCGACGTTGAACCGCAGGAAGTCGACGAGCTCGCACGCCGCCTCGATCTCGGCCTGGTGCACCGACTTGGACTGGCCGAGCATGGTCGCCGCATTGATGGTGTCGCGCCACGGCCCGGCGATCAGGTCCGCCGCGCGGAGGAACACCGCGGCCCGCTCGTTGGGGTCCCAACGCGACCAGTCGTGGTGCGCGGCCTTGGACGCGACGATCGCGGCGGTGACGTCCTCGGTGCCTGCGGCGTGGACCTCAGCCAGCTCGAGGTCGTGCCGGTGCGGAGCACGGAAGGTGAAGGTGTCGCTGCTGCGCACCTCCCGCCCGCCGATGACCAGCGGCGCGTCGATTCGCTCCTTTGACATCTCGGCGATGCGGGACTCCAGGGAGGCCCGCTCGGCGCTTGCCGGGGCGTAGGTGCGAACCGGCTCGTTGGCGGGTGGGGGGACGCGGAAACCGGGCATTGTCCGATACCTCCAGAGTCGGGGTCAGCGACCGCGCAACGCACGGACGAAGAAGAACAGGTTGGCCGGCCGCTCCGCGAGGCGGCGCATGAAGTAGGCGTACCAGTTGTCGCCGAACGGGACGTACACCCGGACCGCGAAACCGGCGGCCACGAGGGCGTTCTGCAGTTCTTCACGGACGCCGTGGAGCATCTGGAACTCGTACGAATCGGGACCGCGGCCCAGCCGGTCAGCCTCCAGGCGGATGTGGTGGACCAGGCGCCCGTCATGGGTCGCGAAGCGCGGGTAGGTCCCGTGCTCCAGGAGGTAGGAGGCGCATCGGGCGAAGCTCGCGTCGACATCTTCCCGTCGCTGGTAGGCCAGGTGCACGGGCTCAGCGTACGCGCCCTTGCACAGTCGCAGGCTCGCGCCGGCTCGCGACAGCCGGACGACGTCAGACTCGGTTCGGTGGAGGTACGACTGCACCGCGCAGCCGACGTGCGAGTGCCCGGCTGCTTGGATCCGCTCGACCAGGGCGATGGTCGCCTCGGTGGAGTCCGACGCCTCCATATCGAGGGTGACGTGGGCACCGATGCGCTTGGCCGCGGTGGCGATGTCGTCGGTGAGCTCGGCGCAGGTCTGCGGGTGGGTCAGCAACCCGAGCTGGCTTGGCTTGACGGAGATCCCCGAGGGCAGGCCCCGCTCGTCGATCCGGTCGAGGCAGTGGTGGTACGTCAGCGCGGCGGTGCGCGCCGCTTCGACGTCCTCGACGTACTCGCCGACGTAGTCCAGCGTGCCCGTCCGCCCCGTGGCGGCGGCTGCCGCCACGGCGTCGAGACCGGCATCAACCGTCTCGCCGGCAACGAAGCGCATGGCGAGCCGGCGCGACAGCGGCTGGCGGGTGACGACCCGCTCGAGCGTCTTATTCTGAGACGCTCGGGCCAGGACCCTCGAGAACATCGGCGGCCTCCTCGACCATCGCCTCAGACAGCATTCCCCGCGGAGGGGTCACAGACCCCGTCCGCGGGGTGCCGACGAAGCCGGGGCTCAGGCTTCGACCTCCGGGGTGCCGCGTTCGGCGACCTCGAGCGCCTCGACCTCTTTCGCGAAGTTGCCGGCCCAGGCACGCTCGGGCCTCTTGCCGACGTACTTGCCGAACAGCAGCGCCGCGGCGGTGGCGACGATGACGCCGGGCACCATCTCGTACACGCCGGTTTCTAGCGGTCCGAGCAGCGGGTCGATCTGCTCCCAGAACAGCACGGTGAGCGCGCCCGAGGCCACGCCGGCCAGCGCGCCGGCCCCGGTCATCCGCGGCCAGTACAGCGACAGGAGCACCACCGGGCCGAACGCGGCGCCGAACCCGGCCCAGGCGTACGCCACGATGTCTAAGACCGCGCCTCCCTGCAAGGCGAGGTAGTACGCGACCGCGGCGACGCCGAGGACCGTGGCGCGCCCGACCCACACCAGGGTGGTGTCGGACGCGTCCCGGTTGAGAAACGCCCGGTAGAAGTCCTCGGTCAGCGCCGTGGATGACACGATCAGCTGGCTGTCGGCGGTGGACATGATCGCCGCGAGCACCGCGGCCAGCAGCACGCCGCCCACCCACGGGTTCAGCAGCTGCTGGATCATGGCGATGAAGACGGTCTCGGGGTCGTCCAGCGGCGTGTCGAGGATCGCGATGCCGGCCAGGCCCACGAGCACCGCGCCGACCAGCGAGGTCACCACCCAACCGGTGCCGATACGACGGGCCAGAGGGATCAGCCGAACCGAGCTGATGCCCATGAACCGGGCGAGGATGTGCGGCTGCCCGAAGTACCCGAGGCCCCAGGCCAGGCTCGAGATGACCGCGATCATGCCCAGGGATTCGCCGGCCACCCAGGAGCCCTCCACGAAGCTGGCCTCGCCGCCCATCTGCAGGAGCGCGGGGGTCTCAGCGGTGATCGCGCTGCCCAGCGCGTTGACGCCGCCGAGCAGTGCCACGGCCAGCAGGGGCAGTCCCAGCAGCGCGACCCACATCAGGCTGCCCTGGACGGCGTCGGTGAGGCTGACCGCCAGGAACCCGCCGAGGAACGCATAGCCCACGATGACCAGGACTGAGATCGTCACAGCGATCTCGAAGTCGACACCGAAGGTCTGCTCGAACAGCAGCCCGCCGGCGACGAGGCCGCTGGCGACGTACACAGTGAAGAAGACGACGATCACCAGGGCCGAGACCACCCGCAGAATGCGGGTGCGGTCCTCGAAGCGCTCCTCGAGGTAGGCCGACAGGCTGATGGCGTTCTTGGCCCGGGCGGTGTAGGTCCGCAGCCGCGGCGCGACGAACAGCCAGTTGAGGTACGTGCCGACGGCGAGGCCGATGGCGATCCAGGTCGCGCCGATCCCGCTGGCGTAGACCGCGCCGGGCAGGCCGAGCAGCAACCACCCCGACATGTCGCTGGCCTGGGCGGACAACGCTGCGGTCGGCGCGTTGAGCTCGCGGCCACCGAGCGCGAAGTCCTCGAGGTTGCGCGTCCGGTTGTAGACGTACAGGCCCACACCCAGCATC